>NZ_BAAGTF010000097.1:126208-134484 GCF_054782055.1 Aliiglaciecola aliphaticivorans | reverse complement strand
TATCAACGAGGTATGAAAAGTTAGCAAGGAATTATGCCAGTATGGTTTCACTGGCATTTTCGATGATGTGGTTGCCGATGTATTGCTGAGTGAAATATGTACAGCAAAGATCAACAGGCCTTAGTATTCCCAATAAATACTTTTGTTTAAAAAGAAAACCGGCTTCTCGACGAATATTTGAAAAAAACCTCATTGGCTAATTCTCCTTACTGCAAAACGAAGACCCAAAAAGACAATTGCTCCCCATAACAGTAATTGCAGAAAATGAGGGACACTTTTAGCAAGCCTGACTGTCGCGCTATCTGGCGTAAAAGAAAACTCAGACAAGACATGCCAGTTGTCGGCACTCACTCGCGCCGCTTGGTTGTCGTTATGACGATTCATATCAGTTTTATAATCTAAGGTGTCTTGATGAACCTGATTAAGAGATTGCACAAAATCAAACCTTAACTTTTCAGCTTCTCGCAAAAATCTGTGGTGAGTTTCTAAACTTGTGCCGGCTATCATCATTGAAAAAGAACGAATAGCCGTCATTGGGGTTATCCAACCGAACTGGCGCGCGATTTTGGCTTGTTGTAACTCCTCCTCCATACGCTGTTCAGCAAACTTGTTCAGAATTTTAGTAAGTTTTTCTTCGGAATATTTGGCAACAGTGCCGCGGAAGTTAATAGGCAGCTCATCAATGTTTTCCACACCGTATTTTATCAACAGATTTTTCTTTAATTTTTCAAACGCGGGAGATGAGGCATTATGTCCGTCTCCAAGTTTTCTGAGCTCTTCGTAAACAGCAAAGTCTGCTTCTAGTTTCCCGGGAGATGGCGCTAGAACAGCGGCACTGGAGCTACCAATACGAGGAATAAGAATACAAAAAATAATCCACAAACCAACCAAAGTGGCAAAACTCACACTATTTTTTCTGCTTATCCCTGAAACCGTTAAAACAATTCCGCTCCAAATTAAAATATAAAGAAGATAACCTCCAACAAAACTACTTGTCAGTAAAAATGACTCCCCCTTGGTTGTTGCCCAAAATGCAGAGATCACTAATGGCAATAACATCAGAATACCGCTACCGACCAAGGCTAAGTACTTACCAAACAGTAAATGCCATATATTCACCCCTTGGGTGATCATGATATTCAGTGTACCGGCTTCTTTTTCGCGGGTGATACTGGCATAGCCAATTAATATGATGAAAAGAGGCACCAACACTTGCAGCAAAAAGCTGGGTGTTAAGCTGCTAAACCGGGTCATTCCTGATGCCTGTCTTTGATCGGAAAATACGGCGCTGTTTTGTCTGTGCCCTTCTAAAAAAATTGAAGTACCGGTGTAGGCATCAACACCAGGTTCAATAATACTTAGGGGAGAAGGTGCTCGAAAAACATAATGTCCATAGTGCACCATTCGATGGGGGTGACGATCGGGCTGCTCAAAAAATTGAGCTTCAGAGGCCTCTTGAAAGTGTTCCCTCTCATGGGTAGCGTGCTCCATTTGCACGCTATTGATCAGCGCAGAAATGATGGTTAGCAAAATGCCAATGAGCAATATACTGGTTGCCGTTTTTGTTCGTTTCCAAAAACGCCATTCGTCTTTGGTTATTTGGCTAATGGCACTCATCGCTTGTTTCTCGCTGAAAAGGCGGAGTGAACCACTTCGGTATCGATATGAGAATCTTCCCCTCGCTCGAACATACCGACGATTTTCCCCTGATCTAATAACGCGATTCGATGGGCAATTTGGCAGGCCCCATATACATCGTGAGTAACCATAAATACAGTCGTGCCTTCAGCTGCTAAGGTTGCGATTAGCTGATTGAATTCGTCTATTGCATTTGGGTCTAAGCCCGATGTGGGTTCATCCAAAAACAATACGGGCGCTTCTCGCAACAGTGCCAGAGCAATGGCGACTTTTTGGCGCATCCCTTTTGAATAGTCAGCCATCGCTCGATGCCAAGCAGACGATTGCAATGCTACCCGTGTTAACGCTTGCTCTATTTCTGTTTGCGTTCGTGAGATTTGCGCTAACGAAAGAAAGTAAGAGATATTTTCAATACCTGAAAGGTGTCCGTATAAGGTAACGGATTCAGGCAGATAGGCGACTTTCTGACGAATATTGTCGATTTGCTTAGTGACCGACATGCCTAAAACTTCAGCCTTACCAGTTGAAGGCCGCACAGTGCCTAGAAAAGTTTTTAACGTGGTTGATTTGCCTGCGCCATTACCGCCTAGTAGGGCAAACACCTCTCCTTTTTGAACCTTAAAACTGACATCGTCTAATACGGTTTGTTGGTTAAAACGAACACTTAAAGACGAAGCTACAATAATTTCGTTGTGCATTTATTTACTCTGTATCGGTCGTGGGTGATAGAAGATTTACAAAAGAATTAAAATGATACAATATAACATCACGTTTTGTATATTTTTTTATTTTGATTTTTGTTGTGGCAAAAAGGAATGGATTGATAAGTTCTACAGTTAAGCCTCACAGGGGCAGAAATAGAGGTTAAACGTATAACGTTGCGGTTTGGGTAAATAAGGGAGAACGGCTTCTATGAGTTAAATGTTTAGTCACTAAACATTGTTATTCGACGTATTTACTCCCATGCAATCTTGGTCAACGCAAAATAACGAGATTTTTAATCATGATTGCAGCTGTCAGCATAAAAGAGCACTAGCTAATCGGGTGTCGATACTGGAAAGTTTAGCTGGGCGGTACGTGTTCATGTTGAAAATGGTAAAGTAAAAAGCTGGAACTGGTTTGAAGACAGCTACGCGGTATCAAGGGCTTACAACGCTCAAAAATAATACCAATCAAGTATTAAAAGCTCGATATGCTGTTTAAGCATATCGAGCTTATGCTCTAGCTCTAGTTCTAGCTTTATCCAATAACCTCAACCACGGCTTTTTGTTTCTCTATTTTAGAAAACTGCAAAGCATCGTTGAGTTTGGCAAAATCAAATTTATGTGGGTTTTCGACAACAATGGTTTGCTGAGCAATTTGGCCCAACAACCTCTCTGCATCTTTAATCAACCGCAGCAACTGGGCGGCCTCCTTATTGATGAAAATGGGGTAACACTTGGTCGGCAATACGCTGCATGGCATCTTCAACCGGCAAGGCGTTGCGTCTAAAATGTAGGCCGATGTGGTTAACACCGGCGTCTTTCATGACTTTTAGCTCTGTAATAAGACCATTCACACCGGTTTCAATGCCAAATCGATGGCGTTTTATCGGTGCTTGATCCTCTGCTAATAAATTTAAATGAATAAAACTGACATAGGGTTTGTCGCCTGCCACACTTCGCCATAACTGAACCCGCTTAACATGGTCGCTAGGTGTGCCTGGATAGGCCAACCAACCGTCCATATTTTCGCCAACCCACTGGGGGCTTTGCTGAGCAAACCCTGCTACATAAAGGGGAGCTTGAGGCGATTTAGGTAATAAATCCATGCCCTGCGATAAGCTTTTTTCACCCTCTTTTAAAATACTCAGCGATTGTCTAAACGTTTCACCGCGAGTTTCAAAATCAACGTCAAACAATGGATATTCAACGGGTCTGTTGCCGCTAGCAACCCCCAGAATTAATCGGTTATTACTAAGCTGCTGAATAGTGGCAGCGGCTTTTTTAACTAACCAGGGTTGGCGCAATGGCAGTACCACGGCCGCTGTACCCAGTATGATATTTTCAGTGATAGCAGCCAAATACCCAAGGTAGCTAAAGGTCTCAAAAACTTGTGCTGCATCGCCAAAATTAGGGTCGTAAATGGGCACATCCCTAACCCATGCAGCTCTAAAGCCTAACTTATCGGCCGGCTGAATTCTCCCATGATGTTGGCTCATGTCAGGAACGCCAAACGGCGTCCACTGTGTAGCATCATAGTGGGCCCAATCATTGTCTAGGGGCAGTTCTACGCCGACTGAAAATGTATCCTTAGCCAATTTGTCAAAGGTATTGTTTGCTGCTTGTGAGACTCCCGTTGTCATACCTGGCTCCTTACGCATTATTGCTTGTTGCTAGTGAACGCTTGTCTAGATGCCCGCTGTATCGGGTTACAGCGAGTGCAATTATGGTAATCAAAGCCCCAATCCAAGCTGTGTCTGACAGCTCCATGCCATCAACAATGCTTCCTCCGATGATTGAACCTAAGGCAATCCCTATATTAAAGGCGGCAATATTAAGGCCAGATGCGACATCTACGGCATTAGGAGTGAATTTTTCAGCAAGTTGCACAACATACACTTGCAGGCCTGGCACGCTACCGAATGCAAATGCACCCCAAACCAATACGGTGATAACAGCTGCAACTTTACTTCCCATGGTAAAAGTAAGAGCTAAAAGAATGACTGACAGTAAGGTGAAAATCACGCTTAGCGCACGAATAGGGCCTTTTTTGTCTGCCAATTTACCGCCATAGATGTTACCTACCGCTACAGAAACTCCGTACACCAACATGATTAAACTAATGGCAGAAGGTGCAAACCCGGTTTCTTGTTGCAAAATGGGGGCAAGGTAAGTAAACGCAGTGAAGGTACCGCCATAACCTAGAATCGTCATTAAATAGACCAAAATTAAACGTGGCTGTATTAAGACTTTCATTTGTTCGCTTAACGTAGTTGCTTTGCTCTGTTTAAGGTTATTTGGCACTAATAACGCACTGCCAATTAAGGCAAGTGTACCTAGCCCTGAAACTACCAGGAATGTCGCTCGCCAACCAAAATGCTGGCCAATCCAAGTCCCTAAGGGTACGCCAGTGACGAGTGCGACAGTTAAACCGGTAAACATAATTGCAATAGCGCTGGCTTCTTTTTCCTTTGCAACTAAGCCGGTGGCAATAGTCGAACCAATGGAAAAAAATACGCCATGGGCCAAACCTGTAAGAATCCGTGCCATAATCAAACTTTCATAGCTAGGTGCTTGCCAAGCAAGAATGTTGCCCGCCACAAATAAGGCCATTAAGCTAAGTAATACGTGCTTTCTGTTCCACTTGCCTGTTAATGCTGTTAGCACTGGGGCGCCAATGGCAACTCCTAGGGCATACAGACTAACTAACAATCCGGCACTGGGTAGCGAAACCCCAAGATCGCCTGCAATGGTCGGTACCAGACCGACAATAACAAACTCGGTGGTGCCAATAGCAAAGGCACTCAAAGTTAAAGCAAATAACGCAATAGGCATTTTTTTATCCTCTAAAGTGAATTTGTCAGTGCTCTTAAATGATTGTTAAGTACACCGACGTTCTGATAGTTAAGTAAGTGCGTAGAGTATTGCGTTATTTTTATTTGCAAAAAACAGCATTAATGACAAAATGCTTTTGTTAATTTTGATAAAATAGAGCAGACAATGGCAGTAAAAGCGAAAACTGAAGACTTAGAAGCTTTTCTCACAGTGGTTGATACGGGTAGCTTTTCCAGTGCAGCCAACTTACTCGAACAGCAAGTGGCCAAGATCAGCCGTTCAGTCACGCGCTTAGAAAAATCCCTAAACGCAACCTTATTAAACAGAACGACCCGCAGGCTTGAGTTGACTGAAGAAGGCGAGTTGTTTTTGCGGTACGCAAGAGACGGGCTGAATATACTTGAAAAGGGAGAGGAAACCTTACGACTATTAAAGCATTCTCCTTCAGGTAAGTTACGAGTGGATGCCGCTAGCCCTTTTGTTCTTCACCAACTTGTCCCTTTGATTGGCGAATTTAACCAAGCTTTCCCCGACATCAAGTTAGAAGTTACCAGTCATGACAGCATCATCGATTTGCTGGAATATAAAACTGATATTGCGATTCGAATAGGTGATTTGAGTGACTCCAACTTACACGCTAAACGATTAGGGAAGAGTCAGTTGCATATGGTAGCAAGCCCAGAATACCTTAAACGCCATCCAATTGATGGCAATGTAAGTATGCTAACCAACCATAGGCTGATAGGCTTTAGTGATTCTCCAAACTTGAATAAATGGCCACTTAAACAACAGACGAAGCTGAACTTCAATTTGCATGCATCAAGTGGCGAAGCCATAAGACATCTTTGCATAGCAGGCCAAGGTATTGCTTTGCTGTCAAACTTCATGGTTTACAAAGATCTTGCCGCTGGCTCATTAGTTACTGTGTTGGATGACGAAATTATGTCGCCAAATCGACGAGAATCGATACAAGCAGTGTATTATAAAAATAGTGCGGTATCGTCGCGCATATCAGCATTCTTAGATTTTATTCAGCCAAAACTCACTCTATAATGGCTTAAACAAGTCGCCTTTGAGTACTTTTGCTGATTAAAACAGCCATACTATTTTGTGAACTTACGGCAAAAATTTATCAGCGCTGGATGTAATAAAGCCCAGGAAACGTCTCAAAACCCTTAGGGATCTGAATTGTTTTGACTAAATGGTCTATGTTTTATAAAAATAAAGTAAAAAAATGAAATTTTAGATTTACTGTTAGAATTTTTTAGCTTATATTTTCATCTGGTAAGTTTTTTACCGATTTTTATTTTAATGGAAAAGTCGATGTCACGAAGAAAGAGATTTAGCGGCGAACAGCTGCGTTCTTTGAGAAAAGAAGCTGGTTATACTCAGGAAGAGCTTGGTTTGCGAGTTGGGATCAGCAGGGAAACTGTGTCAGCTATTGAAAATGACAAACCTGAAACCATGAATAGTATTGGCGTAGAGGTTATCAGTAAATGGTGGTCTGTTTGTCGTCAAAGGGCTTCTGAACAAACGCGAGAGTCATTTTTCTCAACCGTGATGGATTATTTCGGCTTTTCACATAGCTGATGCTACTTTCTCATTATTTACCCAAATTGATTACAGCCCTCTTAGGAGGGCTTTTTATCTTTGCGGGTATGTATACTTTTGGAAACCCCCTTTTATTCGACCGATTATTTATCTGTATCCTAGTATTTACTGCAATCGTATGCCGGAAAAATATCAATGTATTAGGCGTTGTTATTATTTTGGTGCTTCAGCGACTAGTTGAAGAAACGGCCTGGTCTATTAGCGAATTAGAATTTACGGATTTGATCAAAGCTTCTTTTTACCTGCTGAGTATCGCCGTTTACTGGAAGATCAAATACGACAAAGCAAGTAGACTCCTGTTGCTAAGTCTCATTATTTCAATATCCGCTGAATTTTATTGGATATTTTTTCAAGTAATCGCCCCTGAAATTTACTGGTACATCTCGTTACAATCCTCTTACTTGTTTGCTCGACATCTTTTTTTCATGCGTGTTGCCTACATGTCTGATTTGTTACCAAAGCAAAAAGTGGAATCGGTAAACCTCGATTGGCAAATGTACAAACTCAATGTGCTATTCGCCGCACTGCAAATGTTTATGATTATTGAATACATTATTCGAGGTGTATTTGGCTATACAAAAGTAATGTTGATTTGGACTTCATATCCGTACCTAGCACAACTTTGCTATACCTACCTAATCTGGATCGTTTTCTACGAAAGCTATAAGTTACTCATACCCAAACTACTTCGCGCATAAATTACTGCAAAATTGTTTAAAAAAAACGCATACTGTTACACTGTTGTGGATTTAAATCCACATTTGCTTTTTTTTAGATATAAGTAAGGTAAACAATGAAGCACGAAAGCCTATTTAACACCATTCAGCTTGCGTTAGTACTTTCCGCATCCGCGGTGACTAGCCGTGCTTACGCTAAATCTAAACTAAAATTACCTATTGCCGAAACAGTTAAAACCCCCTTTTGATGTAAAGCGGGCCTAACTTTTTCAGCTAACTAAACACCACTAATCCATTAATTAAAGTAAGGAAAGACCATGAAACGTAACACTCTTATCAAAGCCGCTATGCTGACAATAGCACTCACTACTTCTATCGCCGCCACCCAAGCACATGCTGGCTCTAAACAAAAGCCACCCATTGGTACTGAAGAAACCAGCAGCTGGTATGGCAACATTCTTGATTTTTTCAGCTAACTAAACACCACTAACTCATTAATTAAAGTAAGGAAAGACTATGAAACGTAACACTCTTATCAAAGCCGCTATGCTAACAATAGCACTCAGCACTTCTGTTGCTGCCACCCAAGCACATGCTGGCTCTAAGCAAAAGCCACCCATTGGAACTGAAGAAACCAGCAGCTGGTATGGCAACATTCTTGATTTTTTCAGCTAACTAAACACCACTAACCCATTAATTAAAGTAAGGAAAGACCATGAAACACAACACGCTTATCAAAGCCGCTATGCTGACAATAGCACTCACCACCTCTGTTGCTGCCACTCAGGCACACGCGGGCTCTAAGCAAAAGCCC
>NZ_BAAGTF010000097.1:0-126198 GCF_054782055.1 Aliiglaciecola aliphaticivorans | reverse complement strand
ACCAGCAGCTGGTATGGCAACATTCTTGATTTTTTCAGCTAACTAAACACCACTAACCCATTAATTAAAGTAAGGAAAGACCATGAAACACAACACGCTTATCAAAGCCGCTATGCTGACAATAGCCCTCACTACTTCTGTTGCTGCCACTCAGGCACACGCGGGCTCTAAGCAAAAGCCACCCATTGGAACTGAAGAAACCAGCAGCTGGTATGGCAACATTCTTGATTTTTTCAGCTAACTAAACACCACTAACCCATTAATTAAAGTAAGGAAAGACCATGAAACACAACACGCTTATCAAAGCCGCTATGCTAACAATAGCACTCACTACTTCTGTTGCTGCCACTCAGGCACACGCGGGCTCTAAGCAAAAGCCCCCCATTGGAACTGAAGAAACCAGCAGCTGGTATGGCAACATTCTTGATTTTTTCAGCTAACTAAACACCACTAATCCATTAATTAAAGTAAGGAAAGACCATGAAACGTAACACTCTTATCAAAGCCGCTATGCTGACAATAGCACTCACTACTTCTGTTGCTGCCACTCAGGCACATGCTGGCTCTAAACAAAAGCCACCCATTGGAACTGAAGAAACCAGCAGCTGGTATGGCAATATTCTTGATTTTTTCAGCTAACTAAACACCACTAATCCATTAATTAAAGTAAGGAAAGACCATGAAACGTAACACTCTTATCAAAGCCGCTATGCTGACAATAGCACTCACTACTTCTATCGCTGCCACCCAAGCACATGCTGGCTCTAAACAAAAGCCACCCATTGGTACTGAAGAAACCAGCAGCTGGTATGGCAACATTCTTGATTTTTTCAGCTAACTAAACACCACTAATCCATTAATGAAAGTAAGGAAAGACCATGAAACGTAACACTCTTATCAAAGCCGCTATGCTGACAATAGCACTCACTACTTCTGTCGCTGCCACCCAAGCACATGCTGGCTCTAAGCAAAAGCCCCCCATTGGTACTGAAGAAACCAGCAGCTGGTATGGCAATATTCTTGATTTTTTCAGCTAACTAAACACCACTAATCCATTAATTAAAGTAAGGAAAGACCATGAAACGTAACACTCTTATCAAAGCCGCTATGCTGACAATAGCACTCACTACTTCTGTTGCTGCCACTCAGGCGCATGCTGGCTCTAAACAAAAGCCACCCATTGGTACTGAAGAAACCAGTAGCTGGTATGGAAGTTTTTTGAATTTACTAAACAGTTAAAATTGAAAAGTCTGAATAAGATTTCGAAGTTGAAGTACATGTATAGATATACTTAATTTTTATAGCGATAACATTGAGCACATTTTCCCTATGAGTATAAATGAACAACCTCATGCTTATGTTATTCGAATAAAGTAAAACAACACTACGTTAGTTTTTGAAAGGTGCTTATGCTTTTGTCAAAAGTACCTTCTTGCCTCTTTTTGTCTGATTTCAAGTAAAATTGATACCATAGGTAATTTATTTACCTTTAAAAAACAACCAGTTATATATTTAGGATGATTTTTTACACCATGTGGAATTCAATCCACAAAACCTTGCATACAATATGTTTAAAATTAAGGCAGACAATAGTTATTTTAACGCCAATTTAAATATTGTTTGCTGCTTATATAACAATAAATGGAGTAGGAACCTTATGTATATAACGGGTAGTGATTTACGTAAAATGCGTTTAGAAGCAGGTTTAACCACAGTTCAAATGGCCAAACTTGCGAATGTGAAAACCAGAAAAACATATGAAAATTGGGAAAAAAATATTGGCAGTCCAAGTATGAATCAATTCATAGCTATGTGTAATGGATGTCAATTTAACTCTTCTACAATTGTTCAATTGGCTATGGAACGCTCTGATGTGAGCCAGCAAATGAATTTAGAAAGTGCTGCAGTTAGATAGGTTGATTGGTGTAATACTAAAGTAACCTCGCTTTCATAATCAGGCCGTTTTCACGGCCTGTTTTCGTTGGATAGTAATCTTTTCGAACTTCTACAAATTCAAACGCATTTTTTGAATAAAGTGTAACGGCCGCTCGATTAGACTCTCTCACTTCTAACCAAATCTCTTCACAATTAAATTGAACGCATTGCTGGATAAAATGATCAAGTAATTGCTGACCAAAACCTTTACCTCTAAACTCTTGACTTACCCCAAGATCCATCAAGGTTGCTTCACCAGCCACATTAAGACCAACATAGTAACCCACCGCTTGATCATCGATGACTAACTGAACAGCAAAATAAGGCTTGGATAAACTATCCACAAAGACGGATTCTGACCAAGGGTTAAGATGACAAGTTTGCTGTACACTAAATGCAGCATAATAGTTGGTTTTGTTTATCCCTTGAAATTGCCTATCCATAACAAATCAAAACAGTTGATGTAACATCTGCCACAATTGCTTTTTGTCCCGGCTAGAAACTATTTTGTCTGGTGTTGGCGCTGTTAAAACCTGGCCGTTGAGGGATATTTTTTCACCTATCCGCCAAGCCAATTTAAAATCAACATATTCCTGGGGATCTGCCGTTTCTATAAACACACAATCGGTCATCGTTAAATCTGCAAACAAGAGCACATCGGATAAAAGCTGGTTTGATTTATTTTCAGGCATGCATAACAGAACAGCATGATTGAGTGTCTTACTTTTGGATTCAATTTTCTGTCTTAACCTCTCTAAACCAGCCTGTTTTTGTGCTTGGCTTGGTAATTGAGATTCCGAAGTAGGAATAACAGCTTCAGTGGCCTCCTGACGTTCAAGCTTAGTAGCGTCTTGAGTAGCAGATTTTAATTGCCAAGGCACTATTCCCATGTGGGTAAGCATGGCAGTTTGATATTTGCTTAGTGTTTTTGAGGTAGGCTCGGTCATTCTTCAAGATTAACAGAAAAATTGGCAGGGGTGGAGAGATTCGAACTCCCAACCGTCGGTTTTGGAGACCGCTGTTCTACCAATTGGAACTACACCCCTGCAGAAGAAGCAGCATTATACTCATGGATGCAAAAAGGTAAAGTATTTTGCATCGCTAATTAGCATAATTTGTTCATTTTTCTTGAACTTAACTATTCTCATCGTCCAATAAAATGGCTTTTGCCGCCTCTGTCCACAAGTCATAGGTCAGTTGCACGATAGGAAATTGTTTTTGAAACTGTTCAAACACATAGTGTTCACTTAATTCACAAAATTGCGCATAACTATGTTGCAGCGTTGTCATTTCGTGAAAGTCCATATTATTAATAAGTGCGCATGAAGCTAAATCAAAATAACGATTACCCAAAGATGCGTACTCCCAGTCGAATACGAAAGCAGGCTCCTGCATGGCCACATGCTCCATAGCAAGGTCATTGTGACAAAGAACTTGGTCCGATTTGTGAGTTTCAATCCAACTTGGTTTGCAGTCGATGATTCTTTGCTGCCAGTAATCTACATCTGAGACAGTTGCCGCCTTAAGATAAATTATCCAGTCTTTTGGCAGGTCAATTGAAGTCGCTAAAGTAGGTAAAGCATGTATTTCACTTAATACTTTGGCTAAGATTTGAATTTTGTCGTTTTGAGGTTTATTGACTTTTAATAACGAAATATGTTCTACCCAAGACTCAACTTGAAAGTCGTGGGCTTTGGAAAGATAAATAGGCATGGAGGTAATGCCAAGCTCACTCAGCTGTTGTTGCTGGAAAAACAAGGCTTGTCTATCCGTAGGGGTAATATGGTTTAACTCAAACGTTTTGAGGAAATAAACCCCTGATTGAGTGGCGAGGCGATAACTTAAGTTGACCACCCCACCCTTTATAGGCTCCAAAGACAAATGTTGTCCAAACAGTTGACTGGCTAACAACTCATCAATGATTCGGGCCTTTTTCATCTTATTTTCCTCTAATCTTAGAATCTCAGCATACGCCTGCGATGCTAGCGACTCAAGTTAGATTTCATAGGTAAACTTCTTTTCCTAGTGATTCCCTAAGGTAGTCTTTTCTCCACTTAAAATAACCATAAAGAGCTAACCCAAAATACCAAATAAACATGATCCCAGTGAGTAGCAAGCCATTGATGAAATATAAATATGCCGCAAAAGAGTTAATTACAATCCAGAAAAGCCAGTTTTCAAGAATTTTATTCGCCATTAAATAGGTAGCGTACACGCTAAAGACCGTTACAAATGCATCTAAATATAAGTCTCCCCCTTGCCATGAAAGCGTTACTAGGTGCGGTAAAGCTAGCCCAAGAACCACCAACAAAGATACCATCCAAAGATGAATAAATAACGGAACCACCGTGACTTCAAGGGTCTTTTCTTCAGCCTTTTTTTGCCACTTCAACCAGCCATATATTGCCATTATCAAGTAGTACAAATTAAGGACGCTATTAAAAGGTAAACTTACCTCCCAAAAAATATAAATATAAAGACTTGTGCTAATCAATGCCGCTGGCCAGCATAAAATGTTTTGTCGCGCAGCCAACCAAGGGTAGAGCAGTGAAAAACTCACGGCAGCTACCTCTAACACTGATTGGTGTTTAATCTGTTCGAGCAGAACAGCGTAAAGATCTTCCATTAACTCGATTCACCCATTGCATCGCCATTCAAGAATTTGCAAACGAAGATGGCTTGGCCTACTTCTGCATAGGTTTTCTGCATTTCAGTGTTCAGAATACCCATTAATTCAGTCATGTCCCCACGTACTATAGTGCTAGTATCACTGGTTGATGTTGTTAATTGAGAATAACCATTCAAGCGATCAATAAAGTCTTGTATGGGTGCCAAATATTTTTGATTAAGTGGATATAGCGAAATTTCAACGACTGATTTCATAATAGCACTCCAGTTTAATTAATAACGTAAACTTGCGGTCAATCCAAATTGACGACCATCGCCAAGTTGTAGATAGGGTTCAGGCGTTGCATATTCGTCTCTGGGATCATTACTAAAACCACCAAATCCGCGAACATAGTGTTCACGATCAAGAATATTTTTGCCCCATAGGGAAAACGTCCAGTCTTGCCAATCTAAACGCAATTGGGCATTTACTAAGAGCGTAAAAGGAGATTCCACATCGTGTCCATCTGAAAAGCGATAGTTGTCTTTACCATCAGCCTCTAAACGTACACTTATATTTTGTGATAGATACCCTAAAGCAGCTATATTGAAGGAATGTTTAGGTGCTTGCGCTTGCCATTGTTCATCAATATAAGTGCCATCAGCTTGCGTATAACCACCGAAATAAGCATCTAAGTATCCATAATTTGCACTAAGGTTAATGGCATCTGATAGTTGCCAATCAAGCTCTATTTCAAGCCCTTTATTGGTTCCCACATCAGCGTTACCAATGATATCAATAAAACTAGGAACTCCCTCTTCACTAATTTGCACATCGTAATCGCTAACTTGGGTATCTTCTCTATCCATATAAAAAAGCGCTACGCGGACAAAAAGTTGATCTTCAAATGCTTGCCCTTTTATACCGATTTCATAGTTCCAGTTATATTCAGGGGAAAATAAACGACTTTCCTCGGTGACTCTTTGGTCAGGATTAAAGCCACCCGCTTTATAGCCTCTGGAAATACTTGAATACACTGATGCTTGGTTTATGGAATATTTAACAACAACTTTGCCCCCCAACATAGTGTCAGTTTGCTGTTCAACATAGCCTTCATTGTTAACATAATCCATCTTAAAACGGTCAGCTCTGAGGCCTAAACTCACCCTTAGATTTTGGTTTATTTGAGTATCCGTTTGTCCGTAAATACCAATATTGATTGGTTCGTATTGACTACTGAAGTCTTGTTCAGCATAGGTATAATTTCTGCGGGTATTTTCATCTATATCCCGTGCAAAGAAGCCAACTAACCACTGTGTGGTGTCGTCGAAAATCAATCCGTTATCGTTGGAGACTATTCTTAAGTCGATGCTGGTTAAGTCTCTTTCGCGATAATAGTAATCGGTAGAACTGTATTCCCAGGGATGAAATCCAACATAGGTCCAGTCTTCATCATAACCATACACAGAATCTGACGTGGTGTGATTTAACGAACCAATAACAGTCGTTTGAGCTAACTCAATATTCGCTTTAATCCCAAACGCATGGGTTTCTTGGGTATCAACGCCAGGCTCATCTGAGCGTGTAACCCCATCATTATCAAGGGAGAATGCATCGTAACCATTATCAATATCAAAATACTGATAATTGAAATCGATTGTTGTGTTGTCTGTTGCTATAAACTTTAACTTTAATCGTGCCGTTAGTTCATCTAGATTGTCTGTGTCATCTCTATCTAAAAATTGATTGTAAATAAAGCCATCACTTTTAAACTGATTGATTGCGACTCGATAAAATAATTTATCGCTAATTTGGTTTCCGTACGCCGCACCAATATTCCACGTTCCCTGTTGCGCTACAGTGGCAAGAAATTTGGTTTGTTGCTGATCATCGGCTTCAGCCGTCTTGATCTTAATGGTTCCCGCCATGCCTGCAGCCCCAAACTCGGTAGCCTGTGGACCACGTAAAATTTCAACTTGCTCAACATCAAATAAGGTACCTAAACCAGCAAATCCAGAAAAGTCGAAATCGTCTACTAGCAATCCCACAGATGGGTTATTGGGTTCAGAATACTGGCTTCGTTCACCAATGCCTCGAATTTGAATAAAGCGTCCTCTGGAAGCCCCGCTACTAAAATTTATATTGGCCCCCATCCCTAAAATATCTTCTAAGTGAAATGCGTTTCGTTTCTCAATGATATCGTCAGAAATAACACTCACGCTGGCAGTTACATTTTGAATATCGTTTTCTCTAAAATCAGACGTAACGGTAATGACCTCTAAATTTTCAGCAGACAAAACAAATGTCGGTATCACGCTTAAAACAGTGGAGTAAAGTAATGGAAATTTCAATTTCATTTGGATCTCTTCTAACTAATGAAAAGATCCGGTATTTCGGCAGTAAATGGAAAGCATTGAAAAGTTCTTGAAGACCATTCCTACGCCGGTATTATCCGGATCAGGTATAAGGGTTTCCAACAATTTGGATCTCAGCAAAGAGCACCCCTTGGTGTAACAAGTTATTGAATAACTTGCCCACTGAAATGATAGCAAGGGCGCAACCGAATCTCCATGATTATATTACTGTTTTTGATAATGCCCTGTTTAGTGCCTCATCATTGATAAGCTTATAGCCCTGCTCCAACTTGATAAATAGAAGCCGAGATTAACTAATTAAATACTCCTAATTTGTAAAAGTAAGCTTTAAGCTAGGTATTAAATGTAGCTATGATTAAACCTTAATTTAAACATTCAACTTGAATTTCTCACTTAGTGGTTCAATATAGCTAATCGACACTTTTCAGCTTCTTAACATTATTTTGGATTTGAAAATGCAAAACTTTATCTATCACAATTCTACTAAAGTTGTTTTTGGAAAAGACAGTATTAGTAAGTTATCTTCTTTATTGCCTAATGCTAAAATCATGTTGATTTACGGTGGTGGAAGCATCAAACATAACGGTGTTTATCAACAGCTTATTGAACAGCTTGAGGGGCATGATTGGTGTGAATTTTCAGGCATAGAGCCCAACCCTGAGTTTGAAACGTTGATGAAAGCTGTGTCAAAGGTGAAAACTGAAAATGTTGAATTTATTCTCGCCGTCGGCGGTGGTTCTGTCATCGATGGCGCTAAATTTGTTGCAGCAGCGACACATTTTGAAGGGGATCCTTGGGACATCTTAGCCAAAGGCAAAAAAGTCAACCAGGCTATCAATTTGGCCTGCGTTCTAACCCTTCCTGCCACAGGAACCGAAACCAATACTGCTGCAGTGGTAACCCGCCGTGAATACAACCTCAAGTTGCCGTTCATGTCTGAACATGTAAGGCCTAAATTTGCAGTACTTGACCCACAGGTTACCTATTCGTTACCTGAACGACAACTCGCTAACGGTGTGGTTGATGCCTTTGTGCATGTTATCGAGCAATACCTTACCTATCCGGTTAATGCCAGCGTACAGGACCGTTTTGCGGAGTCGATTTTAAGTAATTTAATAGATATTGGCCCCCGCGTACTAAGCTCAAAAGACTATGATTTACGAGCAAATTTAATGTGGAATGCAACACAGGCGTTAAGCGGTTTAATTGGCGTAGGTGTGCCGCAAGATTGGTCTACTCACACCATTGGGCACGAATTGACTGCTCTTCATAACTTGGATCATGCGGTCACTCTAGCAATTATTTTGCCTCGTGTAATGCATTATCAGCGGGAACATAAACGTGAAAAGTTGCTTCAGTACGCCGAACGGGTTTGGGGGCTAAGTCGCTATGATGAAGAAGGAGCCATTAACTTAGTCATTGAAAAAACCGAGCAGTTTTTCCGTGACATGGGCATCAAAACCACTCTATCTGAGTATAATATCGACGCTAATGTGGCTGACGAAGTTGCTTCAAGACTTGAAAAAACAGGTGCGACAAAGATAGGAGAAAGACAAAACATTAGCCCAGAAGATGTTAAAAATATTGTAAGTGCAAGCTTATAACATAAAAATATGCCGCTAACCTTGAGTCTGTTTCTTGACGTTAGCGGCAGTTTGACCCATTTTCCCTTCAATTCATTGCAAATTAATCGGGATCAATCGTTCAAATTTAATGAACGCAACTCTTGTTTAGTTTGTAGTTCTAATTCTTCAATGGTTTTACCATGGGGTACAGGCTCTCTAGTTTCAGGATCTAAGCTCACAAAAACAATATCATCTGCCATACAAATGGTTTTTTTGGTGGCTTTGTTGCGAACCATGCAAGAAATAGTAATGGATGTGCGTCCAACTTTCTTGGTCTCTAGTCCAAACTCTACAACATCACCTTTTAATGCCGGTGATTCAAATGTAATTTCACCAATATGTTTGGTGACCAACAAGGTGGTTTCCAGTTGACAAATTGCGTAGATAGCCGCCTCTTCATCAATCCACTCTAAAGCACGCCCACCAAACAAAGAGTCCGCATAATTTAGATCTCCAGGCATAACTAATCTTCGCGTTAGAAAGCGCATTCGTATTCCTCAATTTTATTCAATACACTAGGGGAAAGAAATTATATCAAGAATTAAACCAAAAGAGCATATGACAACAGAAGTAAAATCTTGGCTTGCAGAACGAAAACGGCATTACTGTCATCGACAGTTGCTAGTCATATCCGGCAGCCGTGAGTGGGTGAAGGATTCAATCGCTGAAATATTCACCGCAAACAAGCCCTCAACCAATATTTGTATTGGTCACCTAGAAGGGTTTAATAATATTCAAACCAAACAATATAGAAGTGTTCTTGGACAAGAATTTGAATGGGTCATATACGACGGTTTCAGTGAGCTAAGAGGAAACGCGCTACTAGCCATGAGTGGTTGTGTTAGTCGAAGTGGGCTAATGATCATACTCTGCCCAGATTTAGAATCTTGGTCAACTCAGGCTAAAACCCAAAGTTCAGTTGATGGATTAGGCTGCATTACAAGCAGCCATCGTTCAATATTTATTGATTGGTTAGTTGAACATATTAAAACCTTCCCAGAGGTTTCAATTTGGCAACAAAACCAAATAAAACTGTCTCAAGTACAAAGAGTAAACCTTGATTCAGCTCCCTTTGAAGATGAAGTATGTAAGACCCCAGACCAATTAGAATTGGTGAAATACATTCAACATGTCCATGCTGAAAAGAACAATCAGATTGTAGTACTTGCAGATCGCGGTCGAGGAAAATCTTCGGCTTTAGGTATTGCAGCAGGTCAATTAATTAGATCGACAACAGCAAAATTTATAGTTACCTCTACTCATCGCTCTATGACCCAGCAGATATTTAAACAAGCGGCAAAGACCATGGGGGGTCATCATAAGCCCTTGGACTCAGACAATGACCCTATGAATCGAATACAGTATCTAGCTTTTGATAAAATAATGAAAACGCTGCCTAAAGGGGATTGGTTATTTATAGATGAAGCCGCAACCTTGCCTACGGAAGTGCTGGAAAAACTAGTTACTCACTATCCAAAAGTGGTACTTAGCACAACGATACATGGTTATGAAGGTAGTGGAAGAGGTTTTGAATTACGCTTTAAACCTTTTTTAAAAACACACTTTTCCCATTTCCGCGAATTTGTTTTGCACCGTCCAATTCGCTGGTTTGAAAATGACCCACTTGAAGCTTTTTGGCATCAGGTTATGGCCCTTAAAACCACCTCTGAGAAAATCATTACCAAACCTAGCTTGAAACTGGCCCAACCTAGTCAAGCTGTCATTAGACAACCTTTGCTAGGGATAGACAACGTTAATGGTTTAGCAAAAAACTTCACGTATCAAACCTATAATGGCCAACAATTAATTGCCCAACCCAACCTCCTGCAAGCCGTTTTTGAGCTTTTAGTCGATGCCCACTACCAAACAACACCTGACGATTTAGTCAGAATGTTAGACGCTAATCAGCAAATACAGGTAATGAGTAATCCGCAGGGAATGCCAATTGCGGTGGCACTCACCGCTTGGGAAGGGGGAGATAAACTCAAGCCCCTTGCTAACGACATTGCTCAGGGCAATAGGAGGGTACCAGGCCATTTAATTCCACAACGATTGGCCTTCGACCACCATAAGCCTCAATTCATGTTAGACAGCTATATACGCGTTGTTAGGATTGCGGTTAAACAGCAATATAGACAAATGCAGGTAGGCTCTGAGATCTTAAAGCTTATAAAGCAAGATGCTATAAAGAATCAGATCGACTTCATAGGAAGCTCTTTTGGGCTAACCAAAGCACTCGCAAATTTTTGGTTTAAGAATGAATTTAAGTTAGTAAAACTCGGTATTAAACAGGATGCGTCCAGCGGAGAGTTTAGTGCAATAATGCTCAGCCCCTTAAATGGAAAAGCCGCAAAAAGTTTAGAATTCTTAATCCAGGTGTGTCGCCAGCAATTAGACTATCAACAAGATTATCGTTTAAACGCCCTAGCACCAGTTCTAATTAGACAGCTACAAAATGAATTAACGCCTAATTCAAGGGAAGCTTCGGTACATGCACCTTTAGATAGCCAGGAAATAAAAGACTATTGGTTTAGTTTGATCGCACAATTTATTGCGGGTAAGCGCCCACTATATAGTGTTGAATTTGCAATATATAACTGGCTTAAAACGAATAAAATAAATTCACAACGCGTAGATAAACACTTGAAACAAGCTATTGCCTTTATTAATGATGTGATCATTGCAAAAGAATCTTATCCACAAATATGCAGGTTATACAAACTGGCAGGTAAGAAACAGATTGAGAGTCACCTGCGTGATCAACTGAGCGTATTGGTGGAAAAATATCCATATTAAATAAACCAAGATAACTCATCCCAAAGGAAAGCAATTTAGTACTTGGTATGACGCTTGCTGTTGTAAAAGCTTTTCTATTGCAAAAAGGTTTTTTCCCATATAAAAAAGGGCTCGATGTTGCTAGGCTGTACTGAAAGGTTATGCGAAAGACTATGTGGATACTGGATTAGAATAAATATGGCGAATTAATAAAGGTTAACAACAAATAAAAAAGGCTTCGATTAAGAAGCCTTTTAGATATTACGATATGAAGTAAGTCAAGTTAGACTTTGATACCGCGATTTTTCGCTTTTTCTTTGATATAAGGTTCCCAAGCTCTTGCTGTACGTTCCACGTTTTTATCTTTCTTCGCTTCACGAACATGAACCATTGCTTGACGGAAATTACCAGTATAAATATTTGCTTCCATCATCGCGATATGAATACGACCAGTCTGGTCTGCTCCAAAATCAAGCGCTTTCTGTAAAGCATTTATAGAACCTTTGTAATCTTCTGCTGCTAGCAACAAAATACCTTGCTTGCGATATAAATCGGCATCATTTTCTATCTTAGCTGCCTTTTCATAATAACTTGCCGCTGTCTTATACTCTCTAGCTTGATGATAAGAATTAGCCAGACTAGATAACGTCTGTTCAGTCTCTTCTATCAAACCCGACTTCATATGTTTTTCCAAAAGCACTGCTGCTCTATATGGAATCTCATTAGTCGCGTATAATTGAGACAATGCTTTTATCTCAGATTTCTTAGACAAATAACCCTGATTATATGCAATTTCAAATGTAGAGAGAGCTTTTTTGTAGTCCTCAACTAACATATAGAAAAAGCCTAATTGTGACCACCACTGTTTGTTGTCAGGAAATTTGCGAACTAACTCTTCAGCTACAGCCACAGTCTCCGGATACATTTTACGCTCGTAAAATGATTGCAATTTTAAAACATAAGGGTTTTTATTAGGTTTTTCATATAATGCAATTGCTTTATCAGCAGGCGGTACCATCTTTGGAAGATCTTTCAACTCGTAATAAGCTTGCGCCATACGAGTATAGATATCAGGATCTTCCTTACAAGTGAATTTCATCCACTCTTGATAATACTTAACTGCTTTTCCGTATTCCTTTTCTTGCATACTAAGGTCTGCAACTAGTCTTACGGTATTAGCATGTTCAGAATCATTTAGGGCTTTAGGGTTAACAGAACCTTCTAGATATTCAAGGGCTTTCGCGCCTTTGCCATCTTGTCCAGCTAACATCTTACCAATAAAATTATCAGCAAACGCACGATCATAACCGTCTTTAGCATCAACTTCATAAAGAATAGCTAATGCTTCATCGATAAGATCGTTGTTATACGCTTCGAGCGCCTTTTGAATCTTCTTACCAACGCGCTCACCAACGATGTTGGTTGTGCCACGCTTGTAATCTGCACAAGCAACGGGTGCCGACTGAGCTGCTGCTGAGTTTGATAGCAATGTAGCGGCACCTAGAGTTGCTATCGCAGTAACATTTAATACAAACTTTTTCATTAGCCTTGATCCAATTTAAAGTCCAATTGCACTTTCATATTGAACTGTTTTTCAGGTTTCCCATCGACGATTTTTGGCTTGTATTTCCATTTACGTAATGCGCGCTTAGCTTCACGGTCGAAGATACGTTTAGGATCTGCATCCAAAACATCTACATCTTCCACGCCACCTACCTCATTGATAGTGAAAGATAGTATTACCCATCCTTCTTTACCATCTCGTGCAGCTTGCACTGGGTATTTAGGTTCAATACGAACAATTGGAGTTGCTTCACCATCGCGTTGCATATTACCAACGCCACCAATATCAATTGACGCGCCACCAACATCTACAGCTGGCATATTAAAACTTACGCCATCAGCACTTGCATCTTCCACATCAGGTTCAACCGGCTGTATTTTAGGCGGTTGCTGAGGCGGAGGTGGAGGTGGAGGTGGAACACGTTGACGAGTCTGAGTTGATTCGTCTGGGTCCGACATTACGATATCAATAACAGGTGATTCAGGTACTTCACTTGCTGGTTGTGAAGAGTTTGCTACTAACTTAGCCATTACTACAAACAGGCCAAAAGCAATCACTGCACCAAGCAATATAGAGATAATTACTCGCATAATTAAGAAGCTCCTCTTGCTGCTACTGAGATTTGGTCGATACCTGCGGCTTTGATTTGATCCATCACTTTCACCACAATACCATGTTCAGCTTTTTCATCTGCTTGAATAATCACAACATCTGAAGGCTGTTCGGCCAAAAGCTTTTCAAGGTTCGCTTGAATAGATTCAACCTTAACTTCGCGCTTATCCATCCATATAACACCGTCTTCCGTAACAGCGATAAAGATATTAGCGTTTTTTGGTAAAAACGCTTGGCTAGCGCCGGGTTTATTTACTTGTATCCCTGCTTCCTTAACGAAAACAGTAGTTACAATGAAGAAGATAAGCATGATAAACACGATATCTAGCATCGGTGTCATATCAATCGCTGCATCTTCCTCTGGTGCACGTTCTTTACGAGCCATAAACTTCTCTCTTAATGGTGAGGAAGGCTGTCAATCAGCTTCTCTTTGGCGATTTTTACTTTTGATTCCAAACGAGAACTAAAGAAGACGCCAGACAAAGCTGCAACCATACCTGCCATAGTAGGAATTGTTGCCATTGAAATACCAGCAGCCATCAATCGAGCATTACCGGTTCCTTGTGTAGCCATAGTTTCAAATACGTTAATCATGCCCCAAACTGTACCTAGCAAACCAATTAACGGACACATTGCCACTAAGGTTTTAATCAGTAACATGTTACTGCCTAGTTTGTCTGAAGCTTGTGAAATCCAAGCATCACGGATTCTATGCGCATACCAGGAGGTGGTATCAGTTCTAGCATCCCAATCTTTGATGATGTTCTTTCTCATCTTAGGATACACAGAATTTAAAAACCAAAAGCGCTCTATCATTAACACCCACATGAGAAAGAGCGCTAAAGCGACGAGGTACAAAACCCCGCCTCCTGTCGCGATAAACTCCCTGACGGAATCCCATAATCCAATCAGGTCAGCCATATTATGCTTTCTCCGACTCTGCGTGAGCAGCTACGATGCCCGCAGTTTGTTCGTCAAGGATATGCACGATTGATTTACTACGACCAGCAACAATGCTGTGCATTAGAATTAGCGGAAGTGCCGCGATAATACCTTGAGCTGTTGTTACCAATGCCATTGAGATACTACCAGCCATCAATCTTGGGTCACCCGTACCGAACAACGTAATTTGTTGGAAGGTAGCGATCATACCAAGTACCGTACCTAGTAGACCTAGTAACGGAGCGATTGCAGCAAATATCTTAATGATGTTAATTCCACTTTCAATAGTAGGAAGTTCTTTAAGGATGGCTTCATCCAACTTCATTTCTAGATTTTCAGTGTCAGCAGTTTTATTTTCATTGTAAACCTTCAATACACGACCTAGAGGGTTAGACGATGAAGGTGAACCTGGATTGTTTAACTGTGAACGCATTTTGCCACTGATAAGGGTAAGGGTGATGATTTTATACAAACCAATTAACAGACCAATCACTAGCATTACTGTGATTGTATAACCAACTGGACCACCTGCATGGTAACGCTCTTCCCATGTTGCTTTCTGTTTCAATAGACCAAGAATAGCACCACTAGAAGGGTCAACAAACGTTGGAATAACACCTGAAGTAGACGCATATAATTCACGCGCAGTTTCAGCTTGGAATTCATCAGGTTGACGACCTAGAGGCTGAACTTTTTCTTCTTGATCATCATAAACTAAGTAACCTACTTCACCCACTAAGTTAAATGCACCTATGCGCACAACTTCTTGTTGTGAAGAACCACCTTCAAGGTTGATTACTTCAGTATTGAATCGAGCAATTTTACCTGACTCGGTCATTTCAGTTTGAAGAGCAATCCACATATCTTCTAATTCACGGATATTTGGAAGGCCCTCAGACTCCTCTGACATTCTTTTTAGGAATGCAGCACGACCAGGGAATTGTGCACTTACGATAGAGGTTGCGATACGACCATATGACTCAGATGCCGCTTGACGTACAACACCAAACATCTCACCAAGGTCACCCGTTGCCATATCTAGCTCGGTGCTTTTTTCAGTAAGGGTTACTTCGTTATCAGAAAATTGCTTGGCAAGACGATCACCACGAGCTTCTTCTGCTTTTAAGTTTGCCCTAGCGGTTCTAAGTAGCGCTTGTTTATCGGCACGAGCAGATTGGAATTCTGCTTCACGCTTCTTATCAAGTTTAGCTTCAGAAACACGATTCTGTTTCACTTCTTCTAACAATTGGTCAAGACTCGATTGAGCATGAGCGCCAGATGCTAAAAGGGTAACTGCTGTTGCAGCAAATACGGATTTAAATGTTAATTTCATTTCTTAATTACTCCGCAGCTGGAATGGGTAGTTTAACTAGATTAACTGGCAATTGTTTTCTTGCCATACGAACTGCAGCGATACTAGATTCAAGATATTCACTACCTAACTCTACCCAAGTGCGTTCAGCGGTATCCCACATCCAAGCATTCTTTTGGTCAAGAGATAGAGCAATTAATGCAGTACGACCAAGGTTAAAGAAGTCAACTGTAATATCAGTACCGTTATACGTCATGTTGCCTTGATAAGCGGAAATCTTTGAGCCGTAGTCCAACTCAATTTGGTAAGCTTCGATAACTTGGCGGAAACGCTCTGATACAGTTACATTTGAGTTACCCATTACATCGCGTAAACGCTCTACACGAGCACGGCGCTCTGCCATTTTAATTGGCACGTCGGCTTCGATGAATTTTTCAAGACTGTCGATCATTCTGAAAAGTAGAGGAACGATCCCACGCTTAGTTTCATCAATTTGGTCGATTTGTTTTTGTAGAGAATCGATACCGCGTTGTTGGTCAGCAACTAGAGTTGCAACATAATCATTGTAAACTTTCAGATTCTCTGTTTCGTCTACAACTGCACGATAATCTACTAAAAGTTCTTGTGATTGTTGAAAGAGATTATCAATTTTCTCTTGAGATTTTGCTGCAGCAACATGGATTTTAGCTTCTTCTTTATGAAGATCATTCAATGTATCTGCAGAGACTGCACTACTACCAAGTACAAATGCACCCATAACGGTAGAGGCAATAAGGGTTCTCTTGCTCATTTTGGACATAGTTCCCAACCAATTTTCTTGTTATGAATCCCAGTCAAGGTGAAAAGTTCCCTGACGAGGGGCTATATAATTATTTTTAGGATTATAGTGTTATTCCATAATCGATTTAACACTATTGCACTCGAATGGTCACACGGAAGTTATCGAGTTGTCAAGATATCGTGAGCCTCACTTTAGCATTTAATCGCTATCGGTAGTTTTTATAATCAAAGAAGGTTAAAAAATACTGATTGTCAATATAAATGAGACTTGAAGCAGTATTTTCATAATACATTTTCAGTGATGAATTCAACTATTTTATGAATAAAAATAATGTTTTTACGACAATTCATTCAAAATTAGCGACTAAGAGCTGGTATGACCATTTAGACAAAAGTATTTGATTTTAGTTTAGGTCACTTTTATCCTAAATGCACCATTCATTTTGACGAATTTAACGGCAACAAATCAAAGGCCACAGACATTCTTTCTTGGGAATCATCGAATGGTTCTGTTCCATGCCAAAAATACGAAGGGAATAAAACTAAATGACCTATTTCTGGCTTAATCCACTTTCTTGCTGTTAACGTGTTGGGCAGTTCAATACCTGGCTTCCCAAAATACAGCCAACCTTGTTTGCTTGTATCATCAATCACCGAAGGTAAACTGACATAAAATGCACTGCTTAACCAGCCTTTAGGATGCACGTGGGAAACATGGAAACCTTTGTTACTAAGTTTAACCGACCAATTCGCCGAAAAGTCGATGGCTTTTCCAGCGTGCTTGAAAAAAGGATGATTAGGATCTGGACTAAGCCCTGCTAATAATGAATCAATGGTCTTTTTAAGGGCTGCTCTTAATTCTTGAATAACCGGAATTTGATGGGCGAATAGATTTCCCATAGTTTGCGTACCATGACGCAAAGACTGATCCAAAGGGTTACGTTGGCTCACATGGATTTCGTTTAAGGCTGCACGCAACCCTAGACTAAATTGTTCGATATTTTTGTATTGCTTTGGTAATAATAATGGTTGCTCAAATACCATATTCTCGTAATCACAAAGCCGATCATATTCTGGACTTTGCAATTGTCTTAAAGCTGTTGTTTTCAATGCCCAAATCAACTGATCATCTGGGGCTACACGCAACATAGTATCAATTAGCGTATTCGCTTTTTGATTGTCACCTAAGGCTAGATAGGCTTTCGCTAATTTCTCATTTTCAGATTGCGACAAAGTGATATTTGAGGCAATTTTGTCCATATAAACGTCTACGATAGCCTCGTACCTATGCTCTTTTTCCCATAGAATTAACTGCAGGTTCTTAGCTACCGCTTTTTTGTTCTCATGGGTGTGAAGCTCATCCACTAGCTGTTTAGCCAGAGCCAGTTCATTAACTTTCACTAAACCAACAATGTAATCGACAATTAATTCGTCAGGCATTTTATCGATGGCCTGAGAACGATAATGAGACAAGTGATTGTCGTCATTCATCTCATACTTTAAGGCGCTAAGCAATTGATTGAGCTTACGATTTTGCGGCGACTTTTCAAGGCCTACCTTAAGAGTATCTAAGGCTTGACTAGGTAAATTCAGATCCAAATACACTAAGGCTAAATCTTCGTAAAACTCTGGATTATTCCCATCAATAGTGAGTCTTTTATGAAATAAATCGGCTGCCTGCTGGTACTGCCCCTGTTCCTTTTTCATCCAAGCCAGCTCAGATATAACGCGTAGGTTATTGGGTTCTGCTTTCTGAAGTGACACCAACAGGATTTCAGCTTTATCTATCTCATTGCGTTTCTGTAAAATACGGCTGCGCCCGAGCTTGGCATCAAGGGCATTGGGTTGCAAACTTTCACAGTTCAAAAACCCTTGCTCAGCCGAGTCTAAATCGTCTAAATAAAAATATGACTGACTCAACTTTAACCAAACCTGTGGGTTTTTATTATCAAATTTTAAACATTGTTTGAAGTAATTGATTGCTTGGTCAAATGCCTTAGAAAGGAAGGCTATTTTTCCTAGTGCATAGTATAGATCCGGTTGTTTTGGATTCAGTAACAAGGACTCTGAAAAATAACTTTTAGCTTCGGTATTATTACCCAAGCGTTCATAAGCAGACCCCATGGCTCTGGATAGACGAAAATCTTTGATGCCTACTTTTTTCAAAATCATGAAGTGATTTAAGGCTTGTTCGAATTGGCCTTTATGCATTAGCTGCATCGCCATGTTCAACCTTTGTTGCACGCTTAAATTTGGGTTTTGCATAAGAATCAGACAATAAAATCAGGTTACAAGTGGGTATGAACCAAGTTGCGAATCAAGGTAAGATACCACTTAATGAAATCCAACCCAAGATTAAATCTAGAGTCTATTTTGTCGCAAAGAATTCAACAACTATTACAAGACGCGCAGCAATTATTGGCCAGCGGTAAACTGACATCGAGCCGATTAGCAATAAATAAAATTTTGCGCAAAACTCCTCTGCATACAGATGCACTGATAATCAAATATCAAATTGAGGCTGCCGAAGGACAATTTGATGCCGCCTTCGATTTGTTAACCGCTTTGGTAGATGAA
This sequence comes from Aliiglaciecola aliphaticivorans, assembly GCF_054782055.1. Lineage (NCBI taxonomy): Bacteria > Pseudomonadati > Pseudomonadota > Gammaproteobacteria > Alteromonadales > Alteromonadaceae > Aliiglaciecola > Aliiglaciecola aliphaticivorans. The sequence continues at coordinate 107,093 of NZ_BAAGTF010000097.1, read as the reverse complement.
CATGACTTAAGTGAACGGCAATTATTTATTGTGGCAGGACATTTAAATAAGTTAGAGCTGTATTTTTTATTGCATAAAGTGTTAAACAAACTCCTTGCTTTACATCCGCAAGATATGAAACTCAAATTCAATCAAAGTTTATGTTTAAGTAAAATAGGAAAAATTCAAGAATCACTCGACCTAGCCTTAATTTGCGAACAGAACAATTTTGATAACCCCTTACTACTATTAAACATTGGGCATCATTACAAAGCCTTTAGTAATACGCAAAAAGCGGCTGAGTATTATCAAAAATATATCATCCAAGCCCCCGCAAATAGCGGCTATGGATACTGGAGCTTAGCCGACCTGAAAAATTATATTTTCACCCTCCAAGAAATTGAAAATATGCAAACTAAGCTAGCAAAAATGTCTCAAGGCGAAGCTGAGAACAAACCCGAACTTATCGAATTTGCATTAAGTCATGCAAAAGAACAACAGAGGCAGTATTCCCAAGCCCTTGACTATATGCGTGCAGCCAACACCAAAGTTGCACAATCACGCCCCTTTCGGCAGCAGGGTTACCTGCAGTTAGTGGAGGAACTAAGTCGCTATGTGCCAAAACCAACTGATTCTAAAATTCCCCATGAGAATAAAGTCACTCCAATTTTCATAGTCGGTATGCCCCGTTCAGGTACCACCTTAACAGAACAAATTCTGGCGAGTCATTCTCAAGTAGCAGCTACAGACGAACTGCCTTATATTGAAAGAATTGCCATGCAACTAAGCCGCAAGCAAGGCTACTCCCAAAGCCTTTTAAACATGACCGCAGAACAAGGTTCGCGCTACTCTGCCTTTTATTTAAAACAAGCTAAAGCTTATTTAACCCAAGAGTCGCCTTTTTTAATTGATAAGAACCCCACCAATTATTTACATATTGGATTAATTTTAGCGTTATTCCCTAATGCAAAAATTATTAATTTAATTCGCGATCCTTTCGATAATGGGATGAGCGTATACAAACAACATTTTAGCCATGGAAATGATTTCAGTTTCAATTTAACCTCAATTGAAACTTATGTTGCTGGCTACGTGAAAATAATGGGGCATTGGAGTAAACAATTCCCCAAAAGTATTTATCATTTATTTTACGCTAATTTGGTATCTGAGCCACAAAAGACGATTACCCAACTACTCGAATTTTGTGGTTTAGCAGTAGAAAAAGAATGTTTCGAATTTTTCAAATCGGATAAACCAGTGTTAACCCCCAGCGCTAGCCAAGTTCGCCAACCCATTCATAAAAATGCCATTGGAAGTGCTGATGTATATGCCGAGCTTTTGCCTCAATTTAAACGACAAATGGACGAGTTAAAAATCCGTATACAACAAACAATGCGCTAAAGCCGTTAATTTAGCTTGCCATGACAGTGTTTAAATTTAAGCCCTGAGCCACAATAACAAATATCGTTTCTACCTAATTTACGATGTTTATCGGTACCAACTTGGGGCTTTTCCTGACTAACGGCGTTTGGCTCTTGCTTCTTGGTAGTCGCCACTGCTGGTTTGCTTTTTTTAGTGGTAATACCTTGAGTATTATCATGTTTAGCCAAGGGGTTGCCGAGATAACTATCTTTGACTTCCACATTTAACGCCGGATCAATCATACAATGCAAAAACATCCGTGTCGCTTGTGTTCCATTGGTGAGTTTTAAGCTACTTTCTAGGTGCATTACCTGCTCATAGGCAGTTTGTCGCAGCCCATGGTAAGCAGGCCATCCCTCTTCACTTAGACCATATAAACTCCACAGCTCCCGCCATTGATGACAAAATGACTTTACCTTACTAACCATTTCATCGGCCTGCTGACGCGGGTTCGACTCCATGGACAATATATCCGAAATAAGATCCTCAGCTAGCCCTTCCATTTCTCCTGGAGCAAGGACCAACGGCGTATTAAAACGTTCACATTTAAAGTCTGAATCACTATTGGGATCGAATGCCACATTCTGGATTTGTTGCGCACTAAAAGGCTCATTCAACCAAGGTACATGCCCACTTTCCACCTTATCCCAAAATCGACTTGAGCCGCAGATATCGATGACTAAATGCACTCTGAAAAGTTGACTGTTATTGTCAACCCGATGGTATTTCCACGAATCGAATATCCACGCCTCTCCGGCTTTCATATGTACTTGTTTATCACCACAATGAAATATCACATTGGGATCAGTGACAATGGGGATATGAATACGAACGCGTTTATACCAGTGGTAATTGATATCTGAATGCAAAGGCACTTCACTGCCACTTTCTAAGCCCATCAGTCGAGAACGGCCTATTACCTCTCCGAAACTCCCAATAACTTGTTTTAGATAGGGGGTTTGCTGCAATACGGATGTCGCCGCCATAGGGCCTTTAAACAAATTGTTAAACTGACCATTTAACGATACTAATGGAATCGATAAATTGCCTTTAAAACCTTCGTGATGGGGTGTCCACAAACTGCGTTCAAGTTGGTCAATCTCCATTTGCAGACGTTCTTGGTCAAAGTGTAAAGGAAGTTGAATGAATTCGTGTTTTAATTTCAAAGCTATCTTTCCATTATTGATATGTTCATTGTAAATGATTTAAACACTTATTTTACAATAAGACCGTGACATTGTTTGTATCTTTTACCCGAGCCACAAGGACATGGCGCGTTGCGAGAAACCTTAGAAGGTGCTTGCTTGCGATTTATCACACCAGTTGAAGTTTGCTGCACATTCCTGTCGAAATCCAAATCCACTAAATCAAGGGGCTTGTTTCCTCGACTGACAAGCAGGTTATTAATCTGTTCTAATGTATTTTCTACTAAGGGTAACTGTTCTAGCACTTCATCTTGATTCTGTTTCCACTTATCTTTGTTCGGGACAGATAAGGTGTATCGTGACAAAGGTAAACGTTGCAAACTCTGGGAAAATGCAGGTAACTCTGCAAATTTTAGTAATCGATTAACCTCACCCTCGGGCTGAGTAACCAAATCTTGGTAACTCACCACCGCATATTGCTTAGGCGGTAAGTTCTTAATGGAATCCAGTATAGCTTCATTGGCAGATTGCCATTGAAACCGAGCCAAAGCTGCTATGCTGGTAGACTTGTAGTCTTTCCAGCCGTCCGGCAATAAAAATGACCATTTAGAATTCGCAGCTGTAATCTCGGGGTAAGTGACAAAACGTCCCGAACGCCAGCCATCCATAATACTACTGATGTTTTCTCGAGGATCTCTTACTAAATATATGAATTTGGCATCTGGGAATACGGAAAGTAAAAATGGGATACGAAGGGCATTCTTTGGGGTTTTTTCAAGTAAACGGATTTGCCCATCAAGACTTGCGGTTGTTTGCCCATTGGCTTTTCTTGCTGCCTGGTAAAACCTTGTCTGTAAGGTTTTAATCGTCACGTCATCCCCATCATCACTATCTAATCTATTCGACACATAGCCTCTTGCCACTGTGCTTAACGCTGGAATATGTTCAATAATGTGGTGACTTTCTCCGCCAACGGTCCAAAGATCAGGGTGTTTGGCCAAAGTTTCAAATAATAAGGTGCTACCTGCTCTGGGCGCTGACAAGATAATTAAGGGTTCAATGAACTTACTTGTTTGCTTTAGTGCCACTGATGTATCGCCCTATCATTTTTCCATTTTCTACGATGTATTCATCGTTCACTACCTGCAAACCGTATTCAGCCAAAAGTTGAATGAACTCTTGATGCTTTGTCTTGTCCAGTGCGGCATTAACTAAATCTGAAAGTCGTTCAATTTGACCTTCCAATTCATGCAAAAATATTTTTAAATCGCTTTTCCGTTGCTTGATATCTAACTTGGTGTTCATCACATGTTTAAGAAACGCTGGAAAGTTTGTACCTTGTAAGCCTGTCGCATGTTGTGTTGCAATGGTGCCGATATCGGCGTTTAATTTATGCCTAAGTTGCTCGGTTAATGGCGATTGTTGACCATATTTCGCCAGCCCATTAAACAGTTTTCGAAGACTATCAATAACCTCACTGTTTAAAAGTGCTTTACCCGCTTCAAGCATCTGTATATTGGGTTTAACAATGGTTGATTCACTATCATGGAGAACAAATTCAAATCGACCAGTTGATTTTAAAACCCGCGCTACTTCCTCTATGCTTTTCGATAAACATGAATATTCAATGCCAAATTGGGACACGACACAGCCATAACTATCATTTTCAAACGGCAGCTTTTCAGCTGAGGTTTCTTCAACAAAGTGAACATTTTGTTTAGTTTGTAATGTCGCTGGTATATTTAGTTTGGCGCTGTCTAATCCAGTAAAAACAAGTTCAGAATTAACATTATTTCCTAAAGCGATAATAGAACCGTTGCCAGTACCAATATCCAACACTTTAGTTTGACTTTGTACTGTTGTGAACACTTTCTCCCAATGGGACTTTAATACTCCGGTATAATTTTCTGTAAAATCATTACCGAAAGACGTCAAATGGCCTTGCTGCCAATACTGGCTCCAATAACTTTCCAAGGATTGCCTCACTATAAAAGTTCAATAAAAAAGGCCGATATAAATCGGCCTTTTGCTATTAACGTTGTTTAACTAACGTATTGTTAATTATCGTATTAGAAACTAATTGTGTAGTTTATACGGTAATCACGACCAAAGTTGTTATACAAGTCTTGGTCATCCCAAGTACCAGTAGAAGACAACACTGGATCTTCGTCAGTTAGGTTGTTAACAGTTAAAGTAAGAGCACCGTACTTACCAGCATTATAGGTATAAGTAAGGTTATGGATTAACCAGCTATCTAGCTTACCAGACTGAACCCAAACACCGTCAGTCAATACTTCATTTTCTGAAGTGCTGTCAGTGTAGGTCATGTTCCAAGCCACTAGGTGGTCAGACAATGCCCAAGATAATGTAGCAACTGATTTAAACTCAGGCTGACCAGACCAACCTGAAGTATCAACAATCGCGCCACCTTCTTCTTCGTCATAAGACAAGATGAAGCTGTTAGTGTTAGATAGGCGGAAGTCACCCACTTCAGTTTCAAGCATTCCGGTAAAGGTTAAATCGATACCTTCAATTTCGAAACCAATACCGTTGAAGTAACCAGTACCTGCTTCTAGCAATGTGCCAGATGAAGCACGAATTAGGTAGAATGTATCATCTGATACATCAGAACCAGGTGCTTTAGCTGTGATGATACCAGCAGCTTCGTCAGACAATAGAGATTGTACTGTTTTAGTTTGGATTACGTTATCGATAGAAAGTTTGAAGTAATCAACTTTAATACCAAACTCTTCAGTCACATCCCAAACTACACCTAAGTTAGTGTAATCAGATTCTTCTGGACCTAAGTTAGGGTTTGATTTGTAGTAAGTGTCATACTGTCTTTCGTTCGTAGAACCAGAAGCATAATCGATTGCACCTTCAGCAGAGAAAGTAGTCGCTGCATTCAGTTCATCCAAACCTGGTGCGCGGAACGATTCTGAGTATGATGCACGAAGTACAACACCGTCAGCAACTTCCCAACGTGCTTTTACAGCAGGAGAAACGTTGTCACCGAAGTCTGAGTAATCATCGTAACGAACAGCAATGTTCACTTCTAAGTCATCAGTAACAGGTAGAGAAGATTCGAAGAAGAATGCTGTAACATCACGCATACCTTCCGCGCTGTTACCAGCAGAACCACCGATTAAGCCAGTTTCTGACTGACCGTCGTAAATATCTTCGTAAGTTTGCTCGAAGTATTCAGCACCAAAATAATGTGCAGCCATACCGCCACCTAACTCGAACATATCGAAGCCGATACCAGCGAAGTATTGGTCTAATGTTGAGCCAGAGTTTTGAAGAGTAGTTGCTTTCATATTTGCAATACCTTCATCAGAACCTAGGTCAATGCCATTAGCTTCGTTATAGGCTAAACCACCGTAACTTAAGTAGTACTCACCCACTGATTTGTTATCAGCGATGTTAGTGTGGTAGTAAACTTCCCAAGAAGCATCGTTCCAATCTAAGTTACCACGGAAACCAGTAGTATAATCTTGGTTGTAGTCGTCTACGTTACCGTCACGAGTACCAATACCAACCCAACGGAAGAAACCGTATGCGCCGTCAACACCGTAAGGGTTATTTTCGTTATCCGCACTCATGTTAACCCAAGGAGCAGCAGGAGGAGCGTAACGACCAAATGAACTGTTTTGAACAAACATTGCTTGACCAAACCATTCTACGTCTTCAGCAACTTCATAGTTAGCATTTACGTACAATGTATTACGGTCAACTGATGCTGTGTTGTATGAAACGTTAGCGAACGCATACATACAGTACGTTGAACCTGGGTTACCCCAGTCATTGTCAGCTGCAACTGTTTGGAAAGTATCTGAACCATATTCAGCTTCCAAGTCACCACACAAAGGAGAAGCTTGTGCGTCGGTGAAAGTTGGATCAGCAACAGTTGCACCATAGATAGACCAACCAGAGGTTTCGTCATATGCTTGGATTTCGCCGTCGCCATTAAAATCAGTCATGCTTGCAGCAGTATAGTCACGAGCACCGTCAGAAATACCTTTACGCTCTTGGTGATCGAATGCAAAGGTGATGTTACCTTTATCGTTAGACACACCGCCTACGATTGAGAATTCTTTAGAAGTTGTACCTTCGTCGTTATCACGGTGACCTAAACCACCAGAGAAAGTCAAACCTTCGTAGTTATCTTTAAGGATAACGTTAACAACACCAGCCATCGCATCAGAACCATAAACAGAAGAACCACCTTCAGTCATGATATCAATACGCTCTACAGCAGCAAAAGGAATGGCGTTAAGGTTAGCAGAAGCACCACCTAGCGTAGGTGAACCTGGGAAACGACGACCGTTCAATAGAACGAGTGTACGTTGAGAACCAGCACCACGAAGGTCAATGGTTGCTTGTGACTGAGCTGAGCTACCTGAACGCTCCGAGAAAGAACCGAACGAGTTCAAAGAACTGCTACGAAGTGCATCAGCAACTGAGAAATCACCTTCTAATTTAATATCAGCTGCGCTGATAGAAATTACTGGAGATGCGCCTTCAAGGTCAGAACGTTGGATACGTGAACCGGTTACAGAGATTTTCTCTACGCCAGCTGAATCTTGTGCAACAGCTGTTGCAGGAGCCAATACTGCAGTAGAAGCAGCACCGACAGCTAGAGCTAGACGAATTGACTTCGTTAACTTTGAATTTGTATACATGTATGTCTCCCTGGACCACTATTATATAGTGTTAGTTTTATCGCTTATGCGACTTTTTATTAGTAAGGTAGTGAACCTCGCATTGAATAATAAACACATCATAGTGCTGTGGTCAACTCGTTGTATTAGCCTATTCCATAAAAGTTCAATATATTTCATTAGGGAATAAGTAACTAAAAGTTTACGCTTTCAATTGAGTCTAAATCCAAATTAATTGCTTCTTCTGTTTACACGGAAAATTTTCATTTAGAAAAACCTCCGACCAGTAATAGGTTAATTGACCTGCCCTACCTCGCTACTGCGACTTAAAAACCCGTCAACACATCCTGTAACATATTGAAATTAAAATACATATTTTAAAACAGTCGAATTTAACTCATACCTTGGAATAGTCTTATTTAATTATAATAAACGGTTTTCAACACTCAAAAGATAAATCTCAACTCGTTCAGCCCCTTCAATACAAGGGTGTTAAAAGCTTGTTAAAATGCGCCCAGAATAATTGATAAATATCATTGATGTTTTTTTAAAGGCTAAATTACCCTGATTGCTGCTATTGACTATAAATCAATCAGCTCACTACTTTCACACTTAGCTGTTGGTATTATCAAACGATTCCACTAAGCTAATGTTTTGTACATAATATTAAATTGAGCGAGAGCCCGTATTAATGAAACTTGATGATGACATCCACAATTATTATGAACATCTTTTGTTAGAAAGAATTGAATCATTAAATTTGAATGATCGTAAGAATTCAGACTATATAGCAGACTTATGTTGTTTAGCTCTCAATCAGCTGCCACCTAGGTACATTCGTTTCGATGTCGATATGTCTTTTTACCTTCCGCAAAGTGAACGCCAGCAAATGGAAACTAAAGTAGATGAAGCAATCTCTAAAGCAATGAGCTATTTAGATGATCCAAAGCCAGAAGATGTTTAGGCGTAATTGGTTTAGAGTGGGTTTAGATATACTACTCGGGGAAGTGTAGATTGGGTGGCGGCCCCTCAGCCACATTCCGGCACATGAGTCGTCTGCTGCGGCTGCTCCCTTCCGGGCCTGACCGATTTCACAGAGTATCATTGCGGAAGGACCAAAAGGCCACCATAGAAACTCGAATTCAAGATCTTAACTAAGAGTCATTGAATCGGCGCGCATTATGACCAAAGCCGCATTAATATGCAAGGTTGAATTCACTTACTGCTGTCTAGTTGCTGAATTTTCATTCTACAACTAGACGAAACCTCAAAACACGCCGTATAAAATAATCTAGTTTAATAAAAAACGTTCTTCTGCCATACGGTTAGAAATCACATTAGTTGCCTGCTGCTCTGTTTCTGCGCGCTCATATATTTGCGTTAACGTATCCGCTATACCTTCTATATGGCTGCGCATTGCATCTGCAGTGCTCAGCATCCGTTGATGATAGATATCGATAACACCACCAGCATTGATAACATAATCAGGTGCATATAAGATGCCTTTGTCACGTAATAACGCCCCCATAGACTCTTGGGACAGTTGATTGTTAGCCGCCCCAGCAATCACTTTCACTCTTATTCTGCTTAAGGTCTGTTGATTAACGGAAGCGCCCATGGCACAAGGCGCATAAACATCCACATCAAGATCAAAGATGTCATCGGGTGCAACGGCTGTAGCAGCAAACTTTTCAACGGCTAGATTCACATTATCAGGATAAATATCGGTAACATATAATTTTGCGCCGTGTTGATGCAAATGTTCAGCCAAACGAAATCCTACATGCCCCATACCCTGAATTGCGACTTTAACCCCTTGCAAGTCTGAACCCAGTGCATATTTCACTGACGCTTGTAAACCCTTAAAGACACCATAAGCAGTTGAAGGAGCTGGATTGCCATCGGCTTCACCACCATCAACACGGTATTTTGCTTGAATTCCAGATACGTGTTCTGTGTTCTGGGCCATTAATTTAATATCCGTCACTGCAATCCCAGAATCTTCTGCTGTGATATAACGACCGCCCATTTGCTCCACAAAGGTGCCCATGGCCGCCATAAGCTCTGGACTTTTTTGGGTTCGCGGATCTCCAATAATGACAGCCTTACCGCCACCTAATTTAAGTTGCGCCATCGCTGCTTTATATGTCATTCCTTTTGACAACCTTAGCACATCATTGAGGGCTTCAGCACTGCTGGCATAAGGCCACATTCTGCACCCACCGAGTGATGGACCAAGATTGGTGTTATGCACTGCAATAATGGCTTGCAAACCTGTTTTTTGGTCATTAAAAAACGCCACTTGTTCATGGCCATCAAACTCTAAGTGATCGAACACTGACATGACTAAACCTTTTAATTAGATTGTTATTTTAAGCGTATAGTAACGCAAGGTTCTGAGGATATGTTTTGCTAAGAATTTTACGCAAATCGAAAACGCGCAATTGTGTAACGATTGAATTCCAACATTTAGGATAATTATCCTAGTATCTTTCCTTGAAAAAGATAGAGATTTTGCGCATGCTCCACTATTAAATAAAATAATCCATTTTTGACAAGATCATCTTATGAAGTTTGATAAATTTGACCGTGAAATTCTACGAGTTTTACAAAAAGACGCCACTGTATCCATGGCCGAACTAAGCCAAAAAGTGGGCTTGTCTCACACCCCCTGCTGGCGTCGCGTTAAACGTATGGAAGCTGAGGGTATTATTAAGCAGAAAGTGACTATTTTAGATAACAAAAAGCTCAACCTCGGTGTGTCGGTGTTTATTTATGTGACTTTGAAAAATCACGATGGTGAATCACTCAACGAATTTGAAGCATCTGTGCAAAGCATTGATGAAATCGTAGAGTGTCACACCACCAGTGGCGATAAAGATTATCTATTAAAAGTGATAGTCGAGAGTATTGAAGAATATGAGCATCTACTGAAAAGTAAGCTAACTAACTTACCCCTAGTAGATCATCTGAGCTCCACCTTTGCCCTTAAACAGGTTAAGAACACCACTGAGCTACCCATTAAAAATATATAACCTTAGGTCAAACTGCATCGACTTGATTTTCAGGTTTGGCATCAATAAACGCCTGTAGTTGATTACAATTGTCTGCGACACGTTGAATTAACGGAAATTGCGACATTTCTACGCCGAATCGCTCGGCGTTATAGACCTGAGGTATTAAACAGACGTCAGCCATACTGAGGTCAAAACCAAAACAATAATCGGCAACAGTATTTGTCAGCCTTTTTTCAATTCCTTTAAATCCTGTTTCAATCCAATGTCGACACCAATTAGCATTGTCTTCTTCGGTGGATTGAAAGGTAGTGTTAAGGTGGCGCAATATACGCAAGTTTGTAACCGGCTGCACATCACAAGCGATATCCTGAGCAAATGCACGTACTCTAGCCCTGTCTAAACGGTGGATAGGCACTAATTTTATCGGCTCTTCATAACGCTCATCAATATATTCAATGATCGCCATAGACTGATTGAGGAAAATATCTTCATCATCATCCACAAAAGTAGGCACCAAGTGTGCTGGATTAAGGGCACTATATTCATCACTGAATTGCGCGCCACCATTTTTTGCTAAATTGACCGGAACATAGGTGTAATCTAATTGCTTTATATTCAGTGCAATTCGAGCCCGATAGGAAGCTGAAGAACGCCAGTAACCGTGTAAATATAAACTCATTTTTTTGTCTCCATGAACTCAGTATATGCCATGTATCATCACACCTTGAGGTTAACCTAATTTGCCTTAACAATTTTTTGTTCGATACTGCCGAAGATAGAATTTCCCCCCTCGTCTTTCATTTCTATTTTAATCTGATCACCAAATTTCATAAACTCAGTACTAGGTTTACCGTCTCGAATTGTTTCGATCATTCTCACTTCAGCGATACAAGAATATCCTACCCCCCCTTCTTCAATGCTGGTTCCATATTCTGTACCTTGTTTGTTCGATACGGTACCTGAACCAATAATAGTACCGGCACCCAAATTACGGCTTTTGGCTGCATGGGCGACTAACTGGGAAAAGTCAAACGTCATATCGATACCTGCCTCAGGACAGCCAAATAGTTTATGGTTATATTCAGAGATCAACGGCAAATGCACTTTATTATCAATCCATTTATCGCCTAGCTCATCAGGGGTGACGGCCACAGGTGAAAAAGCAGAAGCGGGTTTGGATTGAAAAAAGCCAAAACCTTTAGCTAGCTCACCAGGAATTAAGCCCCTTAAAGAAACATCATTAACTAGCATAATTAATTTAATATGTTGGCCGCTATTCTCAGCTGATGTCCCCATAGGCACATCATCAGTAACTATGGCCACCTCAGCTTCAAAATCGATTCCCCATTGATCACTGGGTAACGCAACATTGTCAGTGGGGCCAATAAAGTCATCAGAACCACCTTGATAAATTAAGGGGTCGCTCCAAAAGCTGTCGGGAATTTCTGCACCTCTGGCTTTTCGAACCAATTCCACATGATTAACATAGGCGCTTCCGTCTGCCCATTGGTAGGCTCTTGGGAGGGGAGATTCACATTTTTTGCTGTCAAAAGACAATATGTCCTTGAGTGTTCCGGCATTCAATTGTTGGTACACTGATTCAAGTTTAGGGCTTGTCTGCGTCCAATTGTCTAAAGCTTGCTGCAAAGTGCTAGCAATATCAGTGACCAAAACACACTGAGTAAGGGATTTGTTTACTACCACTAACTGACCATCTCGGCTCGCGTTTTTATAACTTGCTAATTTCATGGCAATCCTTTGAAATATCTATTTAACTTGCCAACTATTTACATAGTCAGAATTTTCAACCAGAGGGGCAACTTCCGCCACTTGCAAAGCATCTCGCGTATCTAACATCACCGCCACTTCATCTGTGAAGGTCTTTTTATGAGCCTTACCCGCTGCAAAGGCTTTAGGGTGAGGTCCATGCGTAAATCCCGCTGGATGAAATGTGACCATGCCTTGTTCAATATTGTCACGGGAGAAAAAATCGCCTTGGTGATAAAACAAGACTTCATCATAATCGTCGTTATTATGATAAAACGGCACTTTCAATGCTCCGGGATCACTTTCAATCGGTCTGGGAACAAAGGTACAAATCACAAATCTATTAGCAACAAATGTGGTATGGGCAGACGGCGGCAAATGATATCGATGGCTCATTACTGGACGAATATCTCGCCAATTAATTCTCACCACACTCAAATCACCATGCCAGCCTATGGCATCTAAAGGATTAAACGGATAGGTAACCTCAGAGATTTGGTTGTGGCGTTTTATCTCCACTTGCCATCTCTGTTCACTGTATTGGGCTTTGAATTTTTCATTTATTTCAGGGACATCTAACATGCCTGCATCAAAAATAGCATGGGGACCTAGTATCCCTTTTTCAGGTAGTTGGTAGCTATCGTTGGTCGCTTCAATCATTAGAATTTGCATTTGAACACTAGGCTCTATTCGCCACAATGTCGAACGAGGGATCACCACGTAATCCCCTTCTTTTATGGATAAATGTCCATAATCGCAATACAACTGTCCTGCACCTTGATGAATAAACAATAATTCATCGCCATCAGCATTTCTGGCAAGTTTTTCCATTGGGGCATGACAATGCCAAATACGATATCGACAATGAACATTGAATAAGATATCAGGAACACTCCACGGAGAGTTACCGTTTATCGCCACATTTTTTTGTGGTAACAAATTTAAATCAAATGCCCTTGGTCGCAAAGGGCCTTGCCAATCTATCCACCCTGTTGGCGCATGGGTATGATGCAAGTGTGTGGCAGGTCCAAAAAATCCATTGCGGCCAATTTCGCGCTCGAAAATAGCTTGCTCAGGAAAATCAGCGTGGGCTTGTCGAGAGCTAGTGCCCGCTTGCTGAGGGAAATGAATCCATTTACGCATCAGACTTCTCGCCGTTATTTTCGATCACACCTCGTCTAATTTGATCTTGTTCAATTGACTCAAACAAGGCTTTGAAGTTGCCCTCCCCAAACCCTTCATTGCCTTTGCGTTGAATGATTTCGAAAAATACAGGGCCAATCACAGTGTCAGTAAATATTTGTAATAAAATACCGTCTTTCATTGGGGCACCATCAATTAACACTTTGAGCTCTTGTAAGGTGGCTAAATCTTCACCATGCCCTTCCACTCGTTTATCGACATTCTCATAATAGGTATCTGGGGTGTCCATAAATTTTAATCCACGGGCTTTCAAGGTACGCACTGTGTCGTAGATATCTTCCGTGGATAAAGCGATATGTTGAATTCCTTCCCCATTGTATTCACGGATAAATTCTTCGATTTGTGATTTATCATCTGATGATTCGTTAATGGGGATTCGAATTTTACCGCAGGGCGACGTCATGGCTTTGCTCACCAATCCGGTTAACTTGCCTTCAATATCGAAATAACGGATCTCCCGGAAGTTACCAATGCGCTCGTAAAAGTTTGCCCACACCGCCATATTTCCGCGTTTAACATTGTGAGTAAGATGATCAAGAACCGCTAAACCCGCATTGGCACTTTGCATCCGTTCTTGCCAGTCAGGATAAAATTTGAAATCAATACTATAGATTGATTCATCTCCATAACGATCAACAAAATACAAAGTACTTTCGCCAATGCCGTACACAGCAGGAATATTAAGCTCCATCGCGCCTAAATTACCGATAAATTGTTTAGCCCCATTTTTAACTGCATGTTGCAATGCTTTACCTGCATCCTTCACGCGAAAAGCCATCCCGCATACACTCGGCCCCCTTAATCGCGCAAATTCCTCGGCTTGGGAAGCCGGCTCAGCATTGACAATAAAATTGATGTCGCCTTGTTTGAACAGCCAAACGCGCTTGGAACGATGTTGGGCAACTTCTGCAAAACCCAGAGAGATAAATAGATCTTTAAGATCCTGAATACCCTTATCATCTGCAGCGGTATATTCCACGAATTCGAAGCCATCACATTGTAAAGGGTTATAGTGAATATCAGTTGTCATTGCTCTTTCTCACAAAAAATTAAACAAGTAGAAGGCTATACTTAAGCTTATTATTTGCCAGAACTGAAGAGTCCGCATTGGGATAGCAATTTACTGAAAACTACATTTTTTGTAACGTAATTTTTACATTTTGAAGGGGACATTAAAAAGCCGCTAAAAAGCGGCTGTTTGTGTCAACAATAATGAACATTGCTAAACATAACTGTATCTATATTTTTACAGTCTTCTTGTTGATCCCATACTCTCTTAATTTGTTGGCAATTGCGGTATGGCTTAAACCTAACTTTTTGGCAAGTTGACGAGTACTAGGGTAATAAGGGTAGAGACGTCTCAACAAACTTTTCTCGTAGCGTTTTACCTCTTCTTCTAATGAGCCCTCAAATTCCTCGGGTACGAAATTCAAATTGGTTGAACTACTGGGCAATTGAATATGCTCTTTACACATTTCATTGCCTTCAAGTAAAGACAATGCGCGATAAAGGGCGTTTTCAAGTTGTCTAACATTGCCTGGCCATGAATATGATTGTAGATAATCGACACAAGACTTACTTAATTTAGGTGCCCGACGACCGAGTTTCATGCAATGTTGCTTAATGAATCTATCAGCCAATGGGATAATATCGGATTTACGCTCACGCAATGCAGGTACGGTTAAACTCAACACATTGAGACGATAATAAAGATCTTCTCGAAACTGCCCCTCCTCTACCAGTTTGGCTAGATCTTTTTGGGTTGTGCAAACGATTCTTACATCTACTGTCACTTCGTTGCTGTCACCTACTCTACGGAAAGTACCATTTTGCAATACACGTAACAGTTTCGATTGAAGATGATCTGACATATCACCCACTTCGTCTAAGAAAAGGGTTCCACCTTTGGCTTGTTCTAGAATTCCAGCTTTACCTTCTGCTTGACCAAATTCACCAGGGGCGTAACCAAATAACTCGGTTTCAGCGACATTATCGGGCAAAGAAGCACAGTTGAGCGGTAAAAATTGCCCACTGGCTCTACGGCTAGCTTCATGACAGGCTCTGGCTAACATTTCTTTGCCCGTGCCCGTTTCACCAAATATCAAAATAGGCCCGTCTAATTCAGCCATACGAGTGGCTTCTTTGACGACCTTTTTCATGATGTTGCTGCTTGCTTGCACGGAAGCAAAACTATCGTTACTGATTTGATGAAAAACCGTCAGTTGCTGTTCTAATCTAAATTCAGATTTAAGCATCAGTAAAGCGCCAGCGAGAATAGACGAACCTCCCGCATCAGGGATCATGACGGGTAATATATCCGCTAAAAAATCCTGCTCTAAAAAACTCACTTTTTGAGTTTGTGCGGCTAATGGATTACCTTCAAACCATTTTTGAAAAGTAAACCCACGCACGTATTCGCTAATTTCTTCCCCTAGTAAACTTTCGGTACTTTGTTCAACACTGGCAGTAACCGCTTCGTTAACCAGTAAAATCCGTCCTCTGGTATCTAAAGAGAATATGGGATCAGGCAAAGTCTGTAACAGAGCACGAAGTTGATTTTGTTCCCTCTCAATTGGCATAAAAGGAGTCGTTTTAACATCTTCGATGCCTTTAATACGCCTAATTTCTGGCATAAACTGTTGAAAATCTTCAAATTTAATATTTGGGAAATTTAAAAATATTTTTCCAGCAATATCTATTTCAATACCACGTAAGTCAATTTCGTAATTGACTAATATGTCTAATACATCTTGAGCTATGCCCAATCTGTCCTGACAAATAATTTCCAATCGCATACTGTCACGATCCATTTCAAAAGGTGTAAAGATATTATTACAAATATTGAGGGTTGTCTTCAATTTCGCTGAGGTGATTAACCTAAATTTAAGACAAAATGAAAAAAACACGCTTTTTGCTTATAACCGCTTAAAACAAAAAGCCGTGTTTAGTCTAGGTGATAATTTTTACCTTTGCTCGTGAAATTAACTAACTAACTTATCCTTAGCTTCGAATAGCGGTGCTTTCAAACCCAATTTTTTAGCGGTATTCACCAAAGCCATAATGTCGAGTTGGGTTAACTCAAACAATTGCTCAAAGTGATTTAGGGTAAAATAGATTGGCTGCAAAATGTCAATCCGATAGGGTGTGCGCAATGCTTCAAGTGGAGACATTTTTTGTCTAATGGGTTTATCACTTTCTAACGCATAAATTGTCTCACTAGGAGAAGATAAGATCCCGCCACCATAAATACGCATTCCAGCAGAAGTATGCAGCAAACCGAATTCAACAGTAAACCAATATAAACGGGCTAAGTAGGCGCGATCTTGTTTACTGGCGGCTAATCCCAATTTACCGTAAGTATGGGTAAAGTGAGCAAATGAGGGATTTGTTAACAACGGGCAATGGCCGAATATCTCATGAAAAATATCCGGCTCTTGAAGATAATCAAAATCTTCTCGATTGCGGATAAAGGTTGCTACCGGAAACTTTTTATTCGCCAATAAAGTAAAAAATGCGTCGAAATTAATCAGAGAAGGCACTTGTTCTACTTGCCATCCCGTAGTCGAAGCAAGCACTTGATTAACTTCACCTAACTGCGGAACTCTAGCAGCAGGAAGATTAAGTAAATTTAAGCCCTCCATAAACTCATCACAAGCTCTATTTTGAATAATGTCTATTTGTCGTTGGTATAAGTCTTCCCATATAGAATTTTCAGTCTCCGACCAATCGACTAACCCATTTTCATCCATTTCACGGGAATAGTATTTTGTTGCTTTTGCCATTAGTATTCCTCGACTTCCAGTTATTCGAAAGTCTTATTCTGTGCACTTTAGCAGGTCTTTTTTTGCCGTTAACTAGCACTGCAGAAAAATTCCTGTTGCTAAATATCAATACCCTTAAGTCTACTTAAATCAACATAAAGGAACAGAAACTGAGGCATATACAACTTATCAAAAAATGTAACAATATTTTTACATCTATAGCTATTTTATTCGCATATTCAAAAACTTATGAAGTGACTTTTTTCAAATCGGCAAGCAATTGTTGGCTTAGTTTGGACAATCCAGGGGGTTTACTTGCAATCCAGGGTAATGGGCGACAGGCATGCATAGCTTTTATTCCGATTCGGGTAGTTAACACACCAGCACCTAGGCCTTGAGCGACCCTTGAAGATAACTTTCCGGTAACGCCAGCTCCTAGCGCATAATTCCCCGCGTCACTAATAATCTCTGCTGCGCCTGCAATCAACATCGACTTGAATACCCGTTTAATTAAACTAATTCTGCCCCAGTATCCTAGCTCAATACCATAACACTGACTTACTTGTTTGAGCATCACCAAATTGCGCCATAAAACAACTATCATATCCAGCAACGCAAACGGGCTGACGGCAATCATAGCGGCAGATGCAGAAGCATGTTTGGTCACACAGCCTAAAGCTTTTTCATCAACTTTTTGCAGTACTTTGTGCTCAAATAATTGTAGAACTTCACTATCAACATGATGGGCCTGCAAGGCATTTTTCCATTGACTAATTTCTGTTTGGTATTCTTCAGCGGGCAGATTTGCAATAAGTTTTTCACAAAAGCCTTCCGATTGGCCAATGGTGGGAGCATTAATCAATTGCTGAGCTTGTTGTTTAAATTCGTCATGGCGCTTCAGGTGAGCCAGACCTCGCCATTGGGAAAAGAGTTCTTTACCTGCCAGAATAACAATCAGTGAAAACAAGATAAGCCAAATAGCAGATAAGTAATCTTCAGATACAATTACTTCTCGAATAAACAAGGCCAACTCAACGCAGCCAAGTCCTAGCATCAACACTAACACCCAAAATAATTT
Source organism: Aliiglaciecola aliphaticivorans (assembly GCF_054782055.1). NCBI lineage: Bacteria > Pseudomonadati > Pseudomonadota > Gammaproteobacteria > Alteromonadales > Alteromonadaceae > Aliiglaciecola > Aliiglaciecola aliphaticivorans. The sequence continues at coordinate 89,060 of NZ_BAAGTF010000097.1, read as the reverse complement.
AGAGCTTTTCGCACTTTTTACACTTGGAGGCGCTTCGAAGTCATCGTCGCGCTCTGCTACAGGCTCACTTTCTTGCCATTGGATATCGGTGGCTAACAGTGTCGCTGGCTTGATTTCATTCGCGTATTCTTGTTCGAGTTCTGTGGTACTATTTTCCTCGGCTTCTTCCAGAATTAAGCTAGATTGAATACTGTCTTCCATGGATTGTTTTGATTGATTCATTATTTCACTCCAGCTTGTCGCCCAGCACAAATTGTAAAACGTGATCTAAACGAATATGTGGAAAGGCTTGTTTATTATCATTTTTTGGCATGGGTCGAAAATTCGGAAAAGCAAACCCTTGATGCTGCCAAAATGATTGTTGTGGACATTCTTTAGGCACTTCGCCAGGAAACAAGGTCATCGACTTGCCTTCAATTGTTGTGCCCTTGAGCACCTGGACTGGCTCGCCGTTTAACATACTACTTCCAACTTGCGAGGTTCGAATGGCGCTAAAAGCAGTGGACTCGGTTTCGACTCCTTCATATTGAATATGTTGCCTAGCTTCATGGATCATGGACTCTAACAGCATCACTAAATTAGATTGTTGCTCAGGGGTAATATGATCGGATTTACTCGCAGCGAACATCAACCTGTCGATATTAGGCGAAAATATCCGTTTCAAAATATTGCTAGTGCCATAGTGAAAACTGCCCAATAACCAATTAATGGCTTTGCGCAAATCATTGAAACTATGGGCTCCCATATTTAGCGCAGATAAACAATCGACTAAGATAATTTGCCGGTCAAAGCGTTTAAAGTGCTTTTTATAAAATGGTTTAATCACTTTCTTTTGGTATTGCTCAAATCGACTGGTTAACAAATCTAACAATTCACTGTTTTGACCTTCATTGCGATTCTCTGATACCAATTTAAGCTGAGTTGGCGTCAATGGAAAAAACTGCAACACCGGCGCCCCTACCAATTCCCCGGGAAGTACAAAACGCCCCGGTTGAATTAGCTGGAACCCCTGCTCTTTGCAATCATGCAGGAATTGGGTAAACACCTCAGAAATATGCTGAATTTGCATTTCATCTGGCGTATCACTGACATCCAAAGTCGCTAACTCAGATTTAAATTTTTCAGCCAATGAACTCTTGATTGGATCATGCAAATCGTCCCAAAAATTTTGGCACCACTGCAAGTAATCCAGTTCTAATAAGGGTAAATCGAGCAGCCATTCACCGGGGTAATCGGTAATATCAAGGGTCAGAGTACTGTACTCTGAAACCAATCTACGCAGACGTGATTGATTACGATATTTAATCAACAGTCGCACCTGAGAAACGCCGTTGGTAGACGCTGGCCAACATGGCGGTTGGCTATTAAGACTCTCTAGCCCTTGTTCATATGCAAATCGAGCGACAGTCACATCGGGTTGTACATCACGCTTAACACCGATTAGGCGGTTTTCTGATACCACTGAAAAAAATGGTAGTTCAGCTGAATCTCGCGCGTTCAACAATTGATTAACTAACGAAGTAATAAATGCTGTTTTGCCACTTTTACTTAGACCCGTAACCGCCAGACTAACGTGATGATCCATCAAACGGTGTCCTAGTACTTTAGCTTGGTCTTGAAAGCGTTGCATCGAAGCGTTTTGGGTTAGTTTAGATAACAATCAAATGACTCCTGAAATCACAAAACAGATTAGCGGGGATGTAGTGTAAAGAATATTACCTGTGTTTGATTGAGAAACAACCATTGTCCCTATCGCTATTTGCTCTATACCAGACAATTACACGTCGGATAATTTAACTGCACCTGAAGAAAAAGATTCATAGTGCAGCAAAGATAGGAACGTCCAAATTGTTCACTCAATATTTGACTAAAGTTTATTAATTTCTCTATTTAACTGAAATTCAGACGATGTCACATAGGTTTCAATCTTTCTCAACCGAGCTTCAGTACGCAAATACTGTTGCTTGATGTCGTAAAAAGCTTGTTTAGGTGGTTCTCCTGCCTGCCAAACCTTTGCCTTCACTGAAACTTTTTTATCTGCATCGTCTATATCATTATGCCAACCTTTAACGCCAGATTTACCGTGGAAGTGGTGTTGGCTGTGGACAGCATGCTTAGATTCAGGTGTTTTTTTGTCTAAAATGAACCAAGCAGCGATATAAAATACGGGAATAAATGGCCCAGCTAGTAACAACATTGCAGCGACGGCCGCAATGCGAACTAACCATGTCTCTATGCCAAAGTAGTCAGCAATCCCTGCACAGACTCCGGCTATTTTTCCATTTTCCGAATCCCGTTGTAATTGCTTGCGTGCTGTCATGACTTATTTCTCCAATCAGGTGATTCAGCATCCAAAATCGCTTCTAATGTCTGAATACGATCTGCCATTAACTCAGCTTTGTTGGATAACTCCTGTAATGACTTATATTCTTCTTCAGATAATCCTTGGCTGACCTGCTTTTTACTTCGATAATGCAATATCAACCAAATAGGTGCGACAATTATCATGAAAATAATAGTAGGCACACCTACAGTTACAATCAATATATCTTCCACAGTATTACTCCTTCCTGGCTACTACTTTTATTTTTTAGCTTTTGTATTTTTTGTCTGTACTTTTTTCTTAAGTGCCGCCAGCTCATCATCAATCACATCGTCTGATTCCAAATCGGCAAATTCATCCGCTAAGGTTTTCTTGCCTAAATCATAGGCATCAACTTGTGATTCTAAATCATCAATTTTACGCTCGTATTGCTCAAAACGTCCCATCGCGGCATCGACTTTACTACTATCTAAAGTGCGTTTCACCTCTAGGCGAGAACTCACCGTCTTCTGACGCATAATAATGGTTTTCTGACGAGCTTTAGCATCTGCCAACTTGTCTTGTAATTGACCAATCTCACCTTGCAACTTACTGATTTGTTCATCAATTAAAGTCAATTCCTTTGCAAGAGATTCACTGTGTTCAACACATTTTTTCTTCTCTTGTAAGGCTGCTCTTGCCAGATCTTCACGATCTTTGCTCAACGCTAATTCTGCTTTTGCTTGCCAATCCTCTGCCTCACCCGTCAATTTGGTGATTTGCGAGCTAATGTCCTTTTTGTTGGCTAAGGTTTTAGCTGAGGCAGAACGCACTTCAACTAATGTATCTTCCATTTCTTGAATAATCAGGCGAACCATTTTTTCTGGATCTTCAGCCTTATCAAGTAATGAATTAATGTTTGAGTTCACTATGTCTGTAAAACGCGAGAAGATACCCATAATCTTTTCCTCTACTTCAAGTTATCGAATAATTAAATGCTTTTGGCATTTGCTGTGTTTACTTATTCAATATACAGGCCAACTAATTAATTCAGATTAAGTTTATGATTTTTAAATAAAAATAATTTTATTCCTTAACATTGTGATTTTAGCGTATTATGATATCAACCACATATTAGCGGATTAGACCACTTTTTATTTTGATGCACACATTAATAGGTTAACGGTATTGCTGTTATCTCTCCCTAAGCCTGTGTACATCGTCGAATAGAGTCAACTAATCAGCACAACTTTCAAACAGAGGACATCTGTCAATGAGCCGATTCCGTCAACAAGACAATCTGCTGGGACAATCAAACAGCTTCCTTGAAGTGCTTGAACAAATCTCACAAATTGCGCCCCTGAACAAACCCGTTTTAATTATTGGTGAACGAGGAACGGGGAAAGAACTGGTTGCCGCCCGACTACATTATTTATCTAAACGTTGGGAACAAAACTATTTAAAGCTCAATTGTGCAGCCCTGAGTGAAAGTCTATTAGAAACCGAACTTTTTGGATATGAAGCGGGTGCATTTACCGGCGCACAAAAGCGTCGTGAAGGTCGTTTCGAGGTGGCAAACAATGGCACCCTATTTTTAGACGAGCTCGCTAATACCTCTGGGCTGATCCAAGAAAAACTGCTCAGGGTTATAGAGTATGGTGAATTTGAACGAGTAGGTGGCTCACGCTCGGTAAAAGTAGATGTGAGAATTGTAGCGGCAACTAACGAAGACCTCCCTTCTTTAGCTGAATCGGGAGAATTCAGACCGGATTTGCTAGACCGTCTAGCTTTCGATGTTATTACCCTTCCCCCGCTACGGGAACGCTTAGATGATATTATGATGCTGGCCGAGCATTTTGCTATCAACATGGCTCGTGAATTGGAAATGGAGTTATTTAGTGGCTTTACTGAAAAAGCCAAACGCACGTTACTTGAATATGAATGGCCAGGTAACATTCGTGAATTGAAAAATGTTGTAGAACGGGCAGTATATCGCAGTAATAATCCCCATGTACCTGTTCATCAAATCATCATAGATCCCTTTGAATCAATGTATCGGCCTACAGGCAGAATCAAAACTCAAGACAGAATTACAGCAGTCGCACCTGTGCCCGCGGTAACTCAGCCCACTCAGCAAGACAGTTCACACAGCACTGATCAACCCAATGTAGCTAAAGAAGATTTAAAAGCCGTGCAGTTCCCTGTTGATTTGAAAACCTTATCTCAAGATTTTGAAATTGATCTGATAAAACAAGCCTTGTCAGATAGCCAATTTAATCAAAAAAAGACCGCAGAGAAACTATCTTTGACGTATCATCAATTACGTGGTTATTTAAAAAAGTATAATTTGTTGGACAGTTCCCCAGAAGATATAGAAGATTAAGGTGATGCACTTTAAAAACGCTAATCAATTGGTTCGTACCATTATTGCCGGATGCTCTGCCGTCGCTGCGCTAGCGTTAAGCGGGTGTTTTGACACAACCTTAGAATCATCACCTGTGACGGGAGTCATATATTGCTCTGAAGGCAACCCCACAAGCTTTAATCCACAACTGGATACTTCCAGCACAACCTCTGATGCCTCTTCCCATCAAATATACGATCGATTGCTTAATTTTGATCCCCAATCAGGAAAGATTGTTCCTGCTCTAGCCAGTAGTTGGCTGATTAGTAACGATGGTTTAACCTACACTTTTCAGCTCCGAAGAGGCGTGAAGTTTCACAACACCGAGTATTTTGCGCCTTCAAGAACCTTTAACGCTGATGATGTTATTTTCAGTATCGAACGCTGGCGAGACAAGATCCATCCCTTTCATTATGTATCTGGCGGTAGTTACCCGTTTTTCACAAGTATTGGATTAGATGATTTAATTTCAAAGGTCAACCGCATAAATGGTTACCGAGTAGAAATCACCTTGTCTCGTCCTGATAGTTCTTTTTTAGCCAATCTAGCCACTGATTTTGCGGTAATATTATCGGCAGAGTACGCCCAAAAGCTAACGCAAAGCAAAATGAAAGACCGAATTGATAATTACCCCATTGGTACAGGCCCCTTTAAATTCAAAGAGTATAAAAAAGACCATTATATTCGTTATCAAAAGCACCAAGACTATTGGCTACATGATAAGGCGCCGCAAAAACTCATCTTTGATATAACCACCACCAGCTCTCTCAGACTTGCCAAATTAATGACTGGAGAATGTGATGCCATTGCGTTCCCAGCCCACAGTGAACTCGACACTATTCGTGAAAGAGAAGATCTAACCTTAGACGGTCGACCAGGCCTGAATGTGGGGTTTTGGGCATTTAATACCTCAAAATATCCTTTTGATAACCCTAAAGTAAGGCGTGCATTGGCAATGGCTATCGATAAAAACACCTTACTTGAAGCGGTTTACTATGGCAGTGCGGTAAGTGCAAAAAGTTTGTTACCAGAGTCTTCGTGGGCCTATCAGTCTGATACAACTGAAACCAATTACAATCCGGTGCTTGCACGCAAGCTTTTGAGAGAAAGTGGTATAGACGAGGGCTTTACCATTAATATTTGGGCCATGCCAGTAGAAAGGGCCTATAACCCAAATGCTCGGAAAATGGCTGAATTAATGCAAAACTACCTCATTCAGGTGGGTATTCAGGTTAACATTGTCAGCTATGAGTGGACAACTTTCCGAGAAAAACTCAAAGAAGGTCTGCATGACTCGGTACTCATCGGCTGGTCAGCGGATAACGGCGATCCCGATAATTTTTATCGCCCTTTGCTATCTTGTTCAGCGATAGAATCAGGCACTAACAGAGCCATGTGGTGTTCGCAAGAATATGACTCCCTCATTAATCAAGCGTTGCAATACTCGGAAATAGAGCAAAGAATTGAATATTATAAATTGGCAAATAAATTAATTGCCGAACAAATGCCTTTGGTACCATTGGCTCATGCCTATCGCTATCGAGCCCATCGACGGGATCTAAGTGGCTTAGTTATAAATCCATTCGGTGCGATTCGCTTTGGGGATGTTGAGAAACAATGATGTTGATTCAAATCATTCGAAAATTCAATTTGCTCATACTTACCCTTTTTGTGTTAAGCATATTGTCTTTTTCGTTAGTTTATTTATTTCCTGGCGATCCCTTAGTTAACTTAACGGGTCTAAAAGACGTCTCGCCAGAAACCCGTCAATATCTCATAGAACTCCATGGTTTCGATGGTTCATACATTTATCAATATTGGTTGTATTTAAATAATCTTGTAGAAGGGCAATGGGGACTGAGCTTTAGTTCAGATAAGCCGCTTTGGGAAGAGATCTCGCAAACCTTGCCCGCCAGCATGGAATTGAGCGCCTATGCATTATTGTTGTCACTCATTATTGGTGTGCCTGCAGGCTTCCTAGCCGGATTTCAACATTACAAACAATCCGACTACAGCTTGTTGGCAGCAAGTGTTATTGGCTATTCCATGCCTGTGTTTTGGTTATCACTGATTATGATCTTGGTATTTTCGTTGCAACTTGGCTGGTTTCCATTGTCGGGTAGGATCAGTTTATTGTTTGATATTCCCCACCAAACCGGTTTTACGTTCATCGATATTTTTTTAAGTGACTTCGAGTTTAAAGATGCCGCAGCTATGAGTGCGCTGCAACATTTGATTTTACCAACCTTATCTTTAACTATAGTGACTGCGTCGATTATATTCAGGATCACACGTCGCTCAGTTATTGATGTTATGGCTAGCCAATATATTTTAACGGCTTACACCCGAGGGTTGAGTAGTTTACAAGTGGTTTTTCGACACGGGGTTAGAAATGCACTTATTCCTATAATTCCTATATTCGGGATGCAATTTGCCGTACTGCTTACCAATGCCATGATAGTTGAGGTTATCTTTTCGTGGCCTGGCATCGGAAACTGGTTAATTCAAGCAATTTACCAACGTGATTATCCAGCTATACGCGCAGGAATGCTGGCAGTATCGACAATAGTGATAATTGTCACTGTCTGTACCGACCTGTTTGCAAAACTCCTTAACCCAGCACTGACGGGAGAACGTCGTGCCCAAATTTGATATTTACCAAGAAGAATTCCATCCCTCTCCACTGATACACACTTGGTGGGAGTTTCGTAAGAGCCATGTGGCCGTTCTGGGGCTATGGATTCTGGCATTTTTTGTCTTTCTAGTGGTGTTTGGGCCAATTATTGCGCCTTTTGATCCGGTTTTGCAAAACCCGAATGCATTTTTAGTTAAACCATCTTGGGATGTAAATGGCTCTATTCGCTATCTATTTGGTACCGATAGTTTAGGCAGAGATCTTCTTTCGCGCTTGATTTATGGCTGCAGAATGACCCTTGGAATAAGTTTATTGTTAGTTTTATTAGCCATGTTGGTGGGCGTGGCATTAGGCGCTATGGCCGGATTAACGCGCGGTGTGCGCTCGAGTGTATTGAACCATTTATTAGATTCTATTCTAGCCATACCCACCTTGCTTATCGCCATTGTCATTGTGGGTATTTTAGGCGTAGGCTTAGTCAACAGTATGTGGGCCATCAGTTTAGCGCTTATTCCACAGTTTGTGCATAACACCCGAGAAGTGGTAAGAACCGAAATGGCCAAAGAATATATTTTAGCGTCTAAATTAGACGGCGCGAAGAACACCTACCTTTTCTTCTATTGCATATTGCCAAACATGTACGAAATGTTGGTGGTGCAAGGCACTATGGCTCTGTCGATTGCTATTTTGGATATTAGCGCACTAGGATTTTTAGGGCTCGGTGCTCAAGCCCCAGCGCCTGAATTAGGAACAATGCTATCAGAGGGGTTGCGCGTGGCTTACAAATCACCCTGGAGCATTGCACTGCCGGGATGCGCAATATTTTTGATGGTGCTTTCAGTAAATGTAGTAGGCGATGGACTTCGTTCTGCTCTTCGAAATAGGCTGCAACGTTAATGGCTTTGCTAGACATTAAAAATCTAACTTTGGAGATTAACGGGTCGACTGGTTGGATAAAAGCCCTAGATAAAGTGAACTTACGTATCGAAGAAGGTGAAATTCGTGCCTTGGTTGGCGAATCTGGGTCTGGCAAGAGTTTAATTGTAAGAGCTGTGGTGGGAGCAATTCCTGAAAACTGGCGATTGACTGCTGATAGGTTGACATGGAAAGGGCGAGATTTACTTAAAATTAGTCAATCTGAAAGACGTAAAATCATGCGCAGTGAAATAGCCGTCATTTTTCAAAACCCGGTAGCTTCACTCGATCCCTCATCAACCCTTGGTGAACAGCTGATAGAAAGTATCCCAGGCCACATTTTAAAGGGAAAATGGTTTTGGCAAAGAAGTAAACACAAGCAGCAAATTGCCATTAAACTACTGCATAAAGTTGGTATTAAAGATCATAAAAAGTACTTGAAAGCTTACCCCAACCAAATTGCCGATGATATTGGCCAAAAATTTTTAATCGCCTGCGCTTTAGTCTCTTCCCCTCAGCTTTTAATTGCCGACGATCCAACACGGGGCATGGAAATCACCACCAAAATTCAAATATTAAAATTGCTTTCTCAACTGAATAAAACACGGAATTTAAGTATATTATTTGTCAGTCACGATTTGCTTGCCATTTCCAGCATGGCGAATAAGATGACCGTTTTATATTGTGGTCAAACCGTTGAAGATGGCAAAATGGAACAACTACGTAAGCGCCCCTTGCATCCATACACCAAAGCACTGTTAGACAGCGCGCCTAGTTTCAGGAAAGATTTACCGCCTAAATCCCCCCTTTCGACCCTTGATGGTACTATCCCCACACTACAACACTTACCCATAGGTTGTCGGTTGGGGCCACGTTGCCCTCGAGCACAAAGAGAATGTGTGAAAGTACCCGAACTCAGATACGTACAAGATCATTTTTACAGTTGCCACTTTCCTTTAATACGAGAAAAAGAATGACAGCTTTACTAAAGGTTGAAAACCTCGAGTACTACCAAAAACCGACAATGAGTTTGTTTAAGAAACAATCTGGATTCAAATTGAGTAAAATTAATTTCGAACTGAATACCGGAGAAACCTTAGCCATACTTGGCGAAAATGGTTCGGGCAAATCATTGTTAGGCAAACTTTTAGTCGGAGCAGAAAAGCCTACCGCAGGTCATATATACCTAAATGACCAGAAACTATCGCCGTATAATTTGCGACAACGCTGTCTCAATATTCGAATGATTTTTCAACACAGTAATGAGTCGTTAAACCCAGGCATCAATATCGCTAAAATTTTAGAAGGACCTTTAATTCTTAACACCAAATTAAATGCCTCGGAGCGTTTACAGAAAATAGAAGAAACCTTGAAGCTAGTAGGTTTATTGCCAGACCATATGTTTTTTTACCGACATATGTTATCTGACGGTCAACGACAGCGCCTGGCGTTAGCTAAAGCTTTGATTCTGGATCCACAAGTTATTGTCGCCGATGAACCTTTTGCAGCCTTGGATCCATCGGTTCGTTCGCAAACGATAAATCTCATTATGAAACTACAAAAAGATTTAGGATTAGGGTTTATCTTTATTTCCCACAATTTAGGCATTATCAGGCATATCAGTGACCGTGTTTTAATACTGCAAAACGGCGATCTGGTGGAAGCAGGTAAAACCGATGTAGTTTTTAATTGGCCGAAAAGTAAATACACCGAGAAACTAGTCAAATCCCACCAATCTCTAATTACACCCAATTAATGTTAGGCATTAAAAAACCCGTAGTGATCAACAGCTACGGGTTTAAATTTTTGCTTTAGTTTTTTGTTGGAGTGGCGTTTAACCAACTAAAGCTAGCAATATGCCTGCAGCAACAGCCGATCCTAATACGCCCGCTACGTTGGGCCCCATTGCATGCATCAGCAAAAAGTTATGGGGGTTGGCTTGCAGGCCTACTTTATTCACAACTCGAGCAGCCATAGGGACAGCTGAAACCCCTGCAGCGCCAATTAATGGGTTAATATCAGCCTTACTATACTTGTTCATTAATTTAGCCATTAAGACGCCTGTGGCCGTTCCTATGGCGAATGCTACCGCACCTAAAGCTAGTATTCCCAAGGTTTCTGCTTTCAAAAACTTATCAGCAGACAACTTAGAGCCTACCGCCAAACCTAAAAAGATAGTAACGATATTAATTAATTCGTTTTGCGCAGTATTACTAAGACGGTCAACTACCCCGCACTCTTTCATTAAATTACCTAAACAGAACATACCGACTAAAGGCGTGGCTGTGGGTAAAAATAGGATAGTCATCAGCAGTACAGCCAATGGAAAAACGATTTTTTCTCGTTTTGACACTATACGTAACTGCCCCATCTGAATTTTTCGTTCTTCTGGATTGGTCAACGCTTTCATTATTGGCGGTTGAATAATAGGTACGAGTGCCATGTAAGAATACGCAGCAACCGCTATGGTACCTAATAATTCAGGGGCTAATTTTGAAGCTAAGAAAATAGCAGTTGGGCCGTCAGCGCCGCCAATGATCGCAATGGCAGCGGCATCTTTTAAAGTAAACTCAAGACCAGGTACAAAATTAAGTAGTATTGCTCCTAAAAGAGTCGCAAAAATACCAAACTGTGCCGCAGCTCCTAGTAACAGCATACGGGGATTGGCAATAAGCGCACTAAAGTCGGTCATTGCCCCCACGCCCATGAAAATAAGCAGTGGGAAAACGCCCGTATCGATACCGACAGCATAAATGTAATGGAGTAAACCACCGGCTTCACTGAAACCAGCTAAAGGTATGTTAGTTAGTAATGCACCAAAACCAATTGGTAACAATAGTAAAGGTTCAAATTTCTTAACAATGGCCAGATAAAGCAGTAGTAGGCCAACCACCATCATGATCACCTGCCCTGCTTGGAAATGCGCAAGGGCTGTGCTTTGCCATAGGATTTCTAACTTCTCCATGAAATTATCCTACGCTCAGTAAAGGCTGACCTGATTGAACGGCTTCGCCTTCGGCCACAAACACTTCGGTAATCGTGCCACTATCGGTAGCTCGAATCTCGGTTTCCATTTTCATTGCTTCCATAATGATGACCACATCACCTTCGCTGATATCGTCTCCTTCACGAACTAAAACTTTGAAAATATTACCCGCTAAAGGTGCATTTAACTCAGCCCCTTGGACAGGGTATAAAGTTGGAATAGGAGCTTCAGCACTTGTTACTGAAGAAAGCTGGCCGCTCGGAGCGACTTCAACTTCATAGGACTTACCATCAACCCGAACTGAATAACTTTCGGCTTTTCCTTCAGCTGGTGCAGCTGCAACAGAAGTGGCTTGAGGTTTAGCTTCAGATTCACCTGTAGGAGCAGGCTCAAATGCGTCAGGATTCCCTCTGTTTTGCAAAAACTTAAGCCCAATTTGTGGAAACAATGCATAGGTCAACACATCATCTACTTGTTCATCTGCTAAAGTAATATTTTGCTGTTGTGCAATATCAGTCAATTCTGTAGTCAATGCAGCTAATTCAGGTTCAATCAAATCAGCTGGTCGACAAGTAATGGGCTCTTGCCCATCAAGTACTCGAGCTTGCAGTTCTGCATTCACTGGTGCAGCGGTTGCGCCATACTCACCTTTGAGTACCCCTGCCGTTTCCTTAGTAATACTCTTGTATCGCTCGCCAGTAAGGACATTTAATACTGATTGCGAGCCGACAATTTGCGACGTTGGTGTGACTAATGGAATGAAACCAAGATCTTCTCTCACTTTAGGGATCTCTTTAAGTACCTCATCCATTTTATCTTCTGCGCCTTGCTCACGGAGTTGGTTTTCCATGTTGGTCAACATCCCGCCCGGCACTTGAGCAATGAGGATTCGCGCATCCACCCCTTTCAAGCTACCTTCAAATTTCGCGTACTTTTTACGGACTTCTCTAAAGTAACTCGCGATTTCAGCCATTAAATGTAAATCTAGCCCCGTATCTCTATCGGTACCTTCAACTATCGACATTACGGTTTCCGTGGCACTGTGTCCGTAAGTCATACTCATGGACGATACAGCGCAATCAACCATATCGATGCCAGCATCAATGGCTTTTTGATAAGTGGCCGTACTTAAACCTGTAGTTGCATGACATTGCATAGCAATGGGCACACTGATTATCTCTTTCAAACGAGTGATCAGTTCTTCACATTCATAAGGCTTTAGTAAGCCCGCCATGTCTTTAATACATAGGGAATGAATTCCCATATCTTCCAACGATTTAGCCATATCTAGCCAGCGTTCAAGAGTATGCACTGGGCTCACCGTGTAAGAAATTGTTCCTTGTGCATGAGCCCCTACGGAAACCACAGACTTAATCGCAGTTTGCAAATTTCGCGTGTCATTCATTGCATCGAAAATACGAAAAACATCGACTCCGTTGGTATGAGCACGTTCCACAAACTTCTCGACTACATCATCTGCATAGTGACGATAGCCTAAAAGGTTTTGACCTCGTAAGAGCATTTGCTGAGGTGTATTGGGCATTGCTTTTTTTAATTGACGGATACGGTCCCAAGGATCTTCGCCAAGATATCGAATACAAGAGTCGAAAGTAGCGCCTCCCCATGATTCCATAGACCAAAAGCCAACTTTATCTAATTTCTCAGCGATGGGTAACATATCGTCCAAACGCATTCTCGTGGCTAATAAAGATTGATGTGCATCACGCAGTACCAATTCAGTTATTTTAAGGGGGTTACTCATGGAGGCTCCTAAAAGATCGATTTATTTCGATTATCTATTCTTTCGATATTGATGAACTGCCGCAGCTATGGCTGCCACTGGCACAGAAGAACTTGATTTATCAGTAGTGACTTTCCTTTGGGTCCTTACGGTGGTCGCAGGGACGACTTCTTCAGGAAGTCTACGGTTAATCGCAGCGATTAAATTTACTGCACCGATAAGTAGCGTTAGAAAGACAAACACCACAACCATGCCCACCACCATCAAATTGGCAGCTTCAATCAGTAATTCAGAAATGGACGTTTGCATATAATTCACACTTTAGTTATTTAGGTAAGGATAAGTATCACCTAAGCATTGAAAACTCAACCAAAATCCACAAAGGGAACGTCAATTTAACGGTAATTATTCATTTATTTTGAATTTTTACCCAAACCACTCCAAGTTGTTAATGTGGGTTTAAGCAATGACTAATTACTGTTATAGCTAAGTTAATTTTAATGCAAAGGCAGGCTATCATATCAATCGTATGGTTTAGATTAATATTATTTATTGGTAATTACTTATAAATTTTTAATTTAGTTTAATCTTCAGGCATAAAAAAACCGCTTTAGAAAAGCGGTTTTTTCTAATCGTTCTAGACGATTTTTGCGAACCCCCTTCGGAGATTCTCATAATATGGCGCGTGTGGAAGGATGATTTCAGGCATCCTGCCTTACACCCCTCCGGGGCCATGCTGCGCATGTTCAAAATCGTTCCCGACGATTTTGTCGAACCTCCTTCGGAGATTCTTATAATATGGCGCGTGTGGAAGGATTCGAACCTCCGACCGCCTGGTTCGTAGCCAGGTACTCTATCCAGCTGAGCTACACACGCGTGGTTTCTAACTTAAACTTTACTAACTAGTTGTCAGAAGGTAAAGCATCCTTCTAACAATTTCGAAACTCCTTCGGAGATTCTCATAATATGGCGCGTGTGGAAGGATGATTTCAGGCATCCTGCCTTACACCCTTTGGGCCATGCTGCGCATGTTCAAAATCGTTCCCGACGATTTTGTCGAACCTCCTCCGGAGATTCTCATAATATGGCGCGTGTGGAAGGATTCGAACCTCCGACCGCCTGGTTCGTAGCCAGGTACTCTATCCAGCTGAGCTACACACGCGTAAAACATTTAGTAACCATTCCTCAAAAGAAATGGCGGAGAGAGAGGGATTCGAACCCTCGATAGGGCTATAAACCCTATACTCCCTTAGCAGGGGAGCGCCTTCAGCCACTCGGCCACCTCTCCAAATGTGGGAGCGAAGTTTACTGAATCAGCAAAGGAAGTCAAACCTTTTTTTACACTTTACTACCCGTATGCTGGGATTTTAAACGATCGGCCTAAAACTACAATGTTATGCTGACTTTTTAAGCGATTTTTTGGGTTTACACTTACCTTTACTACTATTCAAATAATAAAAATAATTAAAAAAAATGCAAAAAAAAAGCTGGTGAACCAGCCTTTTTTAAACTTTTTGCTTAGCTTTACTCAACATCTTCACTCGAATTGCCAGAACGCTCTGTTGCCGTTCCATTTTTTTCTGCTTGAATACGCATGTAAATTTCTTCTCGATGCACAGATACTTCTTTAGGAGCATTGACCCCTATTCTTACCTGATTCCCTTTAACACCCAATACGGTTACGGTGACTTCATCACCTACCATCAAGGTCTCACCTACACGACGGGTTAAAATTAGCATTCTATTGCTCCTTTTGCGTTATACCACAATGTTCCCTAGTTAAAATTAGCGTATTTACCAGCTCTTTCCAGAAAATACACAATTAGCACTCCTTGTTTTTGTCGTCACTTACAAAAACTGTCTAATAATACTTATAAGCGTTCTTCTAACCAACTATGTACAGAGTTGATAGCTGTATCCAGGTTTTCAGGCTGACTTCCTCCGGCTTGCGCCATATCGGGTCTACCCCCACCTTTTCCGCCTACTTGACTGGCAACATAATTAACTAATTCGCCAGCTTTAACTTTACCAACCAGATCTTTAGTTACGCCGACAATAACACTCACTTTGTTGTCTGCCGGCAATCCTAGAACTATGACTCCACTACCGATTTGATTCTTCAAATCATCGACCATTGTACGCAAAGTTTTAGATTCTACCCCTTCAACTTTAGTAGAAAGGACTTTTACCCCTTTCACATCAGTGGTCTGAGATGCTAAATCACTTCCAGCTTGAGCAGCCATCTTCTGCTTAAGCTTAGACAATTCCTTTTCTAACTCTTTGGCATGTTCAACAACAGTGGTAAGTCTACCTTCCAGATTTACAGCATCTGTCTTTAATAGACCCGAGACCTTACTAATTAATTTCCCTTGATCTTGTACATATTTTAATGCCGCTTGACCGGTAATGGCTTCAATTCTTCGCACACCTGAGGCAATGCCACTTTCGCTGACGATTTTAAATAAGCCGATGTCGCCGGTTTGATTGACATGAGTACCACCACAAAGTTCCATAGAGAATGGCCCCATACTGACAACACGCACATCATCGTCGTATTTTTCACCAAATAACGCCATTGCTCCGGCGTTTTTAGCTTCCTCTAATCCCATCAGTTTAGTATTTAAACGGTGGTTAAGGCGAATTTGATCATTTACTAGGGTTTCAATATCCTCAAGTTGCTGCGCGGTCACCCCCTCAATATGGGAAAAATCGAAACGTAAGCGTTCAGCATCCACTAATGAACCTTTTTGGTTAACATGCTCACCTAGAATAGTTTTTAAGGCTGCATGCATTAAGTGGGTTGCGCTGTGATTAAGTTTGATAGCAGTTCGACGTTGCCCGTCTACTTGTGCTTCAACCATATCACCCAAGCTAATATCACTTTGAGCAATCCCCTTGTGAGCAACGGCATCATTGAGTTTCACTGTGTCTGTAACTTTAAATTCAGTGGACACACCTTTGAGTATCCCTGTGTCGCCAACTTGACCGCCTGATTCCGCATAAAATGGGGTTTTGCTCAACACGACAATGCCAGACTCCCCTGCTTTGAGTTGCTCAACAGCGCCTTTTTCACCGAACAGTTCCGTCACTTCTGCCTTGTCCGTTTCTAACTCGTAGCCACTGAATTCACTGACTGTTTTAGCATGCAAGGTGTCATTGTAGTCTTTACCAAAATTACTCGCTTGTTGAGCCCGTTCACGTTGTTGAGCCATTGCACGATCAAAGCCCTCTTGATCGATGGTAAAGCCTTTTTCGCGGGCCACATCATTGGTTAAATCCGCAGGGAAACCATAAGTATCATATAGTTTGAATGCTAACTCCCCGGGTACCACTTCGCCTTGCAGCTCAGACAGCGCCTCATTAAGTATGGTCATACCTCGTTCTAGAGTGCGTGAAAACTGTTCTTCTTCAACCCGCAACACTTTTTCAAGAACCGGCTTTTGAGCGATAAGTTCTGGGTAGGCTTCGCCCATTTGTACACCCAACTCATCAATCAATTTATAAAAGAACACGTCTTTTGCGCCTAGCTGATATCCGTGTCTCACCGCCCGACGAATGATTCTGCGAAGTACATAACCCCGGCCTTCATTGGATGGCATTACACCATCACAAACTAAAAATGCACAAGAACGTATGTGATCTGCGATCACCCGTAAGGACTTATCTTCTAAATCCTTTGTCCCTACAATTTTAGCAGCCGCTGCAATAAGCTCCTGAAAAATATCAATTTCGTAATTACTATGCACGTTTTGCATGATCGCTGAGATGCGTTCTAGCCCCATCCCAGTATCAATTGATGGCTTAGGTAATGGATGCATCACGCCGTCGGCAGTGCGATTAAACTGCATGAAAACGAGGTTCCAAATTTCGATGAAACGGTCACCATCTTCTTCAGGTGAACCAGGAGGCCCCCCCCAAATATGTTCACCATGATCGTAAAATATTTCTGAACAAGGTCCACAAGGGCCTGTATCCCCCATTGACCAAAAATTATCTGAGGTAGCGATACGAATAATCTTTTCTGCAGGAATACCAATTTCTTTATTCCAAATATCA
This sequence comes from Aliiglaciecola aliphaticivorans, assembly GCF_054782055.1. Taxonomy (NCBI): domain Bacteria; kingdom Pseudomonadati; phylum Pseudomonadota; class Gammaproteobacteria; order Alteromonadales; family Alteromonadaceae; genus Aliiglaciecola; species Aliiglaciecola aliphaticivorans. The sequence goes on along the minus strand of NZ_BAAGTF010000097.1, from coordinate 72,021 downwards.
AACGCTTCATCATCTTCGTGATAAATAGTAACCAGTAACTTTTCTTTGGGCAGCCCCAAAACATCGGTAAGAAAGTTCCATGCATAATGAATGGCTTTTTGCTTAAAATAATCGCCAAAACTAAAGTTGCCCATCATTTCAAAAAATGTGTGGTGACGAGCCGTATAACCTACATTTTCGAGATCATTGTGCTTTCCTCCAGCACGAACACAGCGCTGTGAAGAAACCGCTTTGTTGTATTTGCGGGTTTCAGTGCCAAGGAACACGTCTTTGAATTGATTCATTCCGGCATTGGTAAACAAAAGCGTAGGGTCATCCGCCGGGACCAATGAAGAACTGGGTACAATTTGATGACCTAAATTGGCATAATAATCCAAAAAGGCACTTCTAATTTCAGCGGTAGTTTTACTCATTCATTTTCCTGATTTTAAAGTTAGTTCCGACAAGTACTAAGACTTGCTAGTAAAGGGCTATAGGCGGCGAACGATAGCATAGATTAGGGAAGCTTGTTAAGCCGTGAATTCGTTACGCCCCGTAGTTATTTCTTATTCATCTAATTCGCTGTTTAATGCAACTCGAATTTGTTCATGGTTAAACCCTCGATATTGCAGAAATCGCATACGTTTTTGTTTATCCTGCCAATCCTGTATTGGTTTATTAGCGTATTTTTTACGATATGCTTGAATGGCTGTCTCAGCAAAGTCTGTTTCACAGTCTGCCAAAGCTGTTGACAGGGCACTATCATCAATATTATGTTGTTGTAGCTCGACTTGGATACGCTGTAAGCCCTGCCCTTTAAGCACGCGATTGCGTATAAAGGCCTCGACAAAACGTTTATCACTTTGAATATCTTTTTCAGCAAACAAATCGATTTGCTGTTTTACTAAATTTCTATCAAGCCCTTTTAACGTTAGCTTGGTAACTAATTCATGTCGGCTATGTTCTCGACGAGCTAACAGACGAGTAATAGAATGATTGATGATCTTCACATCATTGTCTGACATATTAATAGCCTATCAACTTGATTCATTGGAACCTTTGCTTTGTTTTTTCAATTTATCCATTCAACCCACGCTATACCTAAACAGATCTGGGATGATTTAAATCAAAATCAAGCGCTGTTTTGTAATTATGCATTTTTAACCGCTTTAGAAGAGTCTGGTTCTGTAGGCGGTGATACAGGTTGGTTACCCCATCATTTGGTAGCTTATCAGGACGACAAGGTTATCGGTATCCTACCAATGTACGAAAAAAGCCATAGTTATGGTGAATATGTATTCGATTTTGCATGGGCAGAAGCTTATCAGCGATATAATAAACAATATTACCCCAAATTAATTTGTGCAATTCCTTTTACCCCGGTTACCGGTATACGTTTGTTATCAGATAATACAATAGACGCCAGGGCTTTATTGAGCCAAATGTATGAGTTTATCAAACAGCAATTGCCAGCCCTCAATTTGTCTTCAATCCATTTTCTTTTTCCAGCCCAAGACGTGAGTCAACAATTACAAGGATTAGGTGCTGTACAAAGAAAAAGTGTCCAATTCCAGTGGTTTAACCGAGACTACCAAAATTTCCATGAGTTTTTGGCCACTTTCACAGCTAGACGTCGAAAAAGTGTGCGTAAAGAAAGACAAAAAATCGCACAACAAGGGTTAACCATTAAACGTTTTCACGGTGACGTGCTAACCTCAGTCGAGATGGATTTCTTTTACCATTGCTACTGCCAAACCTATTTGAAACGCAGCGGTCATAGTGGTTATTTAAGCAAATCATTCTTTTCAAAAATTCTCGCCACTATGGCAGATAAAATCTTATTAGTTATCGCTTCGCAACAAGATACACCGGTGGCTGGAGCACTCTATTTATACGATCAACAACAGCTTTGTGGACGCTATTGGGGTGCCATGGAAGAATTTGATGGTTTGCACTTTGAGTGTTGTTATTACCAAGGCATTGAATTTTGTATTGAGAAAAAAATCACCAGCTTTAATCCTGGAACTCAAGGTGAGCATAAAATTTTAAGAGGTTTCGAACCCATATTTTGTTACTCGAACCACTGGTTGCACGATCCTTCTTTCCAAGATGCGGTATCACGCTTTGTGGAGCAAGAAAGTCCAGGGATAGAAGCCTATAAAAATAGCGCTGCTGAAGTCTTACCGTTTAAAAAAGCACAAGATTAAGCTGACAGTTGAAACTCATGTTATTTACGCCACACTAATAAATGGTTGTTAGCGGGCAATTGAATTGTTTCAACCAAGCTTAGTGGTTTAGCCCAGGTCTGTAATTCAACGATCTCTCTGATACCACCGTACCCTCTTTCCCGCAAGCTTTGATCAAATTGGTCATTGCTTGCGCTGGTAAACTTGCCGTCAAATTTAAATGGGCCATATTGGCAAAACACGCCATTATCAGGCAAATTATGTGCGATGGTTTCCATCATCATTTGTGCTTCGTGGGGCTGCATAATATGAGTAGTGTTGGCACTAAACACACCATCAATATCACTAAACGACCAACTATCTCTGCCAATAAAAAACTCAACTGGAGGCAATACATTGGAGCATTCCGATTCTTCTAACCAAGCATTAATGTTGTCATGATTGCCTGGAATATCGGTGGGCTGCCAAGTTAAATGTGGCAATGCGGGAGCAAAATAGGCTGCATGTTGCCCCGTACCCGAACCGATTTCCACTATCTTATTTTGATCAGCAAAATGCGTTCGTAACTGCGCCAGGATAGGTGTTTTATTATTCTCACAAGCTTGGGAAAAATCTTTGTTATTGACCATCGGGCACCTGTAAATTGTCAGATTAACCGTTTAAATTCGGCGCAAGCCACTTCTGAGCATATTCCAATGTCCAGCCTTTACGTTGAGCATAATCCTCAAGCTGATCTTGTTGAATTTGTGCCACAGCAAAATAGCGCGCATCAGGGTGAGAGAAATACCATCCAGATACAGCAGCTCCTGGCCACATTGCGTATGATTCAGTCAATTTCATACCGGTTGCATTTTCAGCGTCTAATAAATCCCAAATAACCTGCTTTTCAGTATGCTCAGGGCATGCAGCATAACCAGGCGCAGGGCGAATCCCCTGATACTTTTCGCGGATTAAATCGTCATTAGTTAGTTGTTCATCTGCGGCGTAACCCCAGATTTCTTTTCTGACTTTTGCATGCAAATACTCAGCAAAGGCTTCCGCCAAACGATCGGCAATAGCTTTTACCATAATACCGTTATAGTCATCACCATCATCAATATAGGCTTGAGCGAGCTCATCTTCCCCTATACCGGCTGTGACAGCAAAAGCGCCAATATAATCGGCTTTTTTACTGGCTTTGGGTGCAATATAATCACTTAAACAGTAATTAAAGCCTTTTGGTTTTTCGGTTTGTTGGCGCAAATGATGGGCTACCTGAATCGTGCTCTGGCGGCTATCATCGGCATAAATTTCCACGTCATCACCTACGCGGTTCGCGGCGAAAATACCGACGACCCCTTTCGCTGATAAACGCCCTGAATCACAAAGTTTCTGCAGCATTGTGGTTGCATCATGAAACAACTTTTTGGCTTCTTCACCCACCACTTCATCATCTAAAATCCGTGGATATTTACCCGCTAATGACCATGTTAGGAAAAATGGAGTCCAATCGATGTAATCAACCAATTCCGATAACTCAACACTTACCGTTTGCACCCCTAGTGATTTAGGTACTGGTGGATGATATACCTGCCAATCACAATCAAAACGATTCTCGCGCGCGGCGTCTAAACTGATTGGTTTCGAACGCGGCTTTTTACGAGCGTGCTGTTCTCGGACTACATCATATTCTTTTTGCAGTTGTGCGACGTATTCAGGCCTAAATTCATCAGAAATCAGTTTTTGACAAACCCCAACCGCTCGGCTGGCATTAGGAACATATACCACGGGTCCATGATAGTTTTGTTCAATTTTTACTGCAGTATGGGCTTTTGAAGTGGTAGCGCCGCCAATGAGTAAAGGCAAGTTCAACTCTAAACGCTGCATTTCTTTAGCAACGTGCACCATTTCATCTAAAGAAGGCGTAATTAAACCTGACAGGCCAATCATGTCGACTTTTTCATCTTTGGCCACCTGCATAATTTTAGCCGCGGGCACCATGACGCCTAAATCGATAATTTCATAGTTATTACATTGCAGAACGACACCCACAATATTTTTACCAATATCGTGCACATCACCTTTTACCGTAGCTAATAATATTTTACCGTTGCTACTGCTTTGGTCTTTTTCCAACTCGATATAAGGTTCAAGGTAGGCCACGGCTTTTTTCATGACCCGAGCAGATTTTACCACTTGGGGTAAGAACATCTTACCTTCGCCAAATAAATCCCCCACTACGTTCATGCCATCCATCAATGGACCTTCAATCACGTGCAAGGGTTTTTCAGCTTCTAAGCGCGCAGCTTCAGTATCTTCGACAATGAAGTCTGTAATACCTTTAACTAAAGCGTGCTCTAAACGTTTATTAACAGGATAGTCTCGCCATTCAAGGTTTTCTTTAACAACGGCTTTGCCGTCACCTTGATATTTTGGTGCCAGTGCCAATAGATTATCAGTGGCATCTGGATGACGGTTTAGAATCACGTCTTCAACCGCGTCTTTTAATTCCTTGGGAATATTGTCGTAAACTTCTAGCTGACCAGCGTTAACAATGGCCATATCCATACCGGCCTTAATGGCATAGTACAAAAATACCGAGTGCATGGCCTCACGGACCGGATTATTTCCCCGAAATGAAAAGGATATATTCGATAAACCACCGGATACATGACAATGAGGTAAATTTTGTTTTATTTGACGAGTCGCTTCGATGAAATCAACCGCATAGTTGTTGTGCTCTTCAATTCCTGTTGCAACGGCAAAAATATTCGGGTCAAAAATAATATCTTCAGGTGGAAAGCCTATTTTTTCGGTGAGTAGTTTGTAACTGCGCTCACATATCTCGTATTTTCGTGCTTGTGTATCGGCTTGTCCTTGCTCATCAAACGCCATGACCACAGTTGCAGCACCATATCGTTTCAGCAATTTAGCTTGCTTTAAGAAGGGCTCTTCGCCTTCTTTTAAACTGATTGAGTTAACAATGGCTTTACCCTGAACGCACTTTAACCCAGCTTCGATGACCGTCCATTTAGAGGAGTCAATCATAATGGGCACACGAGAAATATCGGGTTCAGAGGCAATTAGACTTAAAAAGCGCACCATGGCAGCTTCTGAATCTAACATGGCTTCATCCATGTTGATATCGATGACTTGGGCACCGTTTTCGACCTGCTGACGAGCCACATCTAATGCTGCTTCATAGTTATCTTCGAGGATCAGACGTTTAAACATTGCTGAACCTGTTACGTTGGTGCGTTCACCTACGTTAACAAAGGTCGCGCTAGAATTTTGTTGTTCTTGAGACACGAAAAGCTCCTGTTAATGCACGAAGGGTTCTAAACCAGACAAGCGCATTCTAACTTCTTTTTTAACTGGGACTCGAGGCGCAATGCCCGCGACGACTTTGGCAATTTCAGCAATGTGCTCAGGTGTACTACCACAACATCCGCCGACAATATTTACCAGTCCTGATTTCGCCCACTCTTCAATATGTTCAGCCATTTCATCAGCTTCCATATCGTATTCACCAAACTCATTGGGTAAACCTGCATTAGGATGCGCAGATACCAAACATTCTGCTTGGTTGGCAATTTCTTCTACATATTGACGCAATAAATCAGGCCCAAGGGCACAGTTAAGGCCAAATGACACTGGGTTGATATGTCGTAGTGAATAGTAAAACGCTTCCGCGGTTTGACCCGATAAAGTGCGGCCAGAAGCATCGGTAATAGTCCCTGAAATCATAACGGGTAAAGCGATACCCAATTCGTCAAACACGCTATCTACTGCGAAGGCAGCCGCTTTAGCGTTCAATGTATCGAAAATAGTTTCGATTAGAATGATGTCTGCGCCCCCCTCAATCAAACCGTGAGTCGCTTCAGAATAAGCCTCCACTAGCTGATCAAAATTAACATTACGTTTGCCCGGATCATTCACATCGGGAGAAATTGAAGCGGTTCTGTTTGTAGGCCCCAAAACGCCCGCCACAAAACGCGGTTTATCGGGCGTTTTAGCCGTGTATTCATCCGCCGCTTTGCGTGCTAACTTGGTTGCTTCTATATTAATTTCTTTCGCCAGTGATTGCATATCGTAATCGGCCATGGCGATAGTCGTGGCATTAAAGGTGTTGGTTTCGATGATATCAGCGCCAGCTTCAAAGTATTGGCAGTGAATATCATAGATAATTTGCGGTTGGCTTAGCACCAATAAGTCATTGTTACCTTTAACATCGCAGTGCCAATCAACAAATCGATCACCGCGGTAATCTTCTTCTTCCAGTTTATGCCGCTGAATCATTGTTCCCATTGCGCCGTCAAGAACAAGAATTCGCTCTTTGGCAATAGAGTACAGTTTATCGGTGTTATTTTGCGCCACGCAATTACCTCTTATTTTTTACTTGGAAGATCTGCAAGATCAAATGGTGTTGTCTGATAAACATAGTAGTTTAACCAGTTTGTAAACAGAAGCGAACCATGGGAGCGCCATGTTACATGATAGGGCTGACTAGGATCATCATTTTCGTAATAATTTTCTGGAACCTTAGGGCTCGAACCATTGTTAAGATCTCGCTTAAACTCCTGATCCAAAGTTTCAGGATCATATTCTGGATGCCCAGTTACACACACCATACGCTTATCTTTAGAGGCAACAATATAAGCGCCGGTTTTTTCCGAACTGGCCAATACATTAAGACCTTCAACACTTTTATAGATATCGATGGGAATTTCCCCAAAACGAGAATGAGGGGCGTTAAATTGCGGATCGAAACCACGCATCAGAGCGTCGTGAGGTTCATTAACATTATGGGTATAAACACCAGATAATTTATCGTCTCTAAGTCGACGGTTATGACCATAAAAATGAAACATAGCCGCATGAGCAGCCCAACAGGAATACAACGTAGACTGCGCATGGCGCTGAGTCCACTCCATAATAGTGGTAATTTTATCCCAGTATTTCACTGCTGAATAATCAAGATGCGCAAGGGGTGCGCCTGTAATAATGAAACCATCGTAATTTTTATGGGCAACATCATCAAACGCTAAATAAAACGCATCCATGTGCGCTTTAGGCGTATTTTTAGGTGCCTGATTGTCAATCCGAATAAGATCAATATTAATTTGCAAAGGCGTATTGGAAAGCAGACGCAGAATCTGTACTTCAGTTTCAATCTTATTCGGCATTAAATTCAAAATCCCCACTTCAAGAGGACGAATGTCTTGCTTAGCAGCGGCTTCGCTATCCATAACGAATATATTTTCCGCGTTCAAGACCCCTTGGGCGGGCAGATCACTAGGTATTCGAATAGGCATAAGTTCTCCAATGTGGTGGTAAGGAAACAAATTTCGCTCATTCACACCCAAAAGTCAACATCTTTACGTCTAGACGTCTAAACGTTTATCCGGCCTTATAAGTTTACACCTTAAAATTTACGTTTTTCACATCAACTTTAACTGCATATTTCTCCTTAGCATTATGAGCATGGTTAACGGAACAGTGGCGCAAGTTATTCACCCCTAGCGATTAATGCGATTGATTTGCATTGTTTAAAAATATCCATTTTAGGTTGATACACACTACTTTGGACATTGGCTAAGCCTAACAAGGTGTCAAAAATATTGTCTTGTGAAAATTCTGAACTCAGCTTTTCAGAAACACAGTCTGTAAAATCAGTATTTGACAGTTCTGTACTCCAATACAACATAGGCACATGGATTTGCTCCTCAGGAGCGATACTGTATGGAAAGCCATGCAGAAATAGTCCTTTTTCCCCCAGTGACTCACCATGGTCTGAGATGTATAACATGGATTTATTAGCCACACCGCTCTGCAGCAAAACGTCGATTACCTGACTCAGAACAAAGTCGGTATAAGCAATAGTATTGTCATAGGTATTTCTTAATTGCTCTGTGCTACAACGTTGAATATCACTTTGCGGACAATCTGGCATAAAACGTTTAAAGCTGTCTGGATAGCGTCGGAAGTAGGTAGGCCCATGAGATCCTATCATATGCAAAACTATGAGTTGATTGCCTGATTCTTGCTGGCTAATTTGTTGTTGCAATTTTTCGATAAGAATTTCATCAAAACAATAATCACCATCACACAACGGTGAGTCTTGAGTTGGATCAAAGCGGATTTCACTCACTCTTTCACATACCCCTTTACAAGTACTGTTATTATCAATCCAAGTGACGTCCACGCCTGCTCGATGAATTATATCTAAAGCATTATCTTGGCTACTCGCCACTCGACTTTCATATTTGCTTCGTGGTAAACGAGAAAACATACATGGCACAGACACTGCGGTAGCAGTGCCGCAAGAGCTAACCTGTTTGAAACTGAGTATTGGGGTTTGCGCCAAAAACTTATTGGTATTGCGAGTATAACCATTTAAAGAAAAATTCTGGGCGCGAGCAGTCTCACCTACCACCATGACGGTTAAATTTTGATAACGTTGTTTTACTGGAACAAGCTTGGGTGACTTATCCAATACTTTAAATGGTAGAGGAGGATAAAAATAGTTGTCTCGTAAAAACCTAAATCCAGCATCATAAAATGCAAAAGGCACAATATACTTAACTAAAATATGATTATTTCTGCCGACGGCTGCATAGTCTTTATATAAGAAAGTGAAAATTGATGCAGTTACTGTTAACGCAACCATATTAATGACTAGCACACTTTTTATTCGACTTTTTAAATCACCAATCATCCTTGCTTTATAAATCAATATTGCCGGTATCAGACCCAATAGAATAAAATAGATAAGAAAACTAAAATTAAAATAAGACGAGACTTCACGGGAATTAGTCTCAGCAATATTTTGAATCATACTTTTATCAAAAATTACACCGTACTGAATAGTTGCATAAAATAATAGACAAGCAAGCAACAAAGTGACGGCTGACACTGTTCTTGGGAAAAATACACCACCTAAAATACTAATCACGATTATAGTTAAGCAAAACAGCAGTAGAATAACTGATGCGTAGAAAGCCCACTGAGACAAGTTGTTAGGTTCAATGGCTTCAAATACGCCATTTAGAAAACAATAGTTAAAGATTAAGACGATAAATAGCGAGCTGATGGCTATAATTTGTGCAGCAGTATATTCACGATGTATAACGTTTAAAATTACATTCATTTTGTTTCATTGGTTGTTTATCACCCACTCATTATAAGAGCCTAAGCTTAGCTGAAACTGAAGGTAACCCTATGTTTTACAAAAATTTATTTAGATATCAGTGATTGTCAATTTAGTTATAACGCGTTACCCAATAAGTTGAAATTTCTGTTGTTATTGATACAAATTTGAAGCTCTAAGAGACACTTACGGTTTAGGAATATAATGATATTCAGTGATGCTATTCGTTGCCTCCGGGCATTCAACTTTGCGGCTAGCGATATTGAGTAAAACCCAGTCAGTTCGGTGGACAACCCCAAGGTGCATGACTTTATTTTTATCAAAACAAAGCCCCTCAACTAACTCAAAACTTAACAATATAAATCGATCTTTGCGCTTTCCAATCCATTGGAAAGCAGCTTTTACTTGCTCTGCGTTATCGGTGTGATAACCAAAATGAGTAATAGGATAAGGAGAGAATAGAACAAATTGTTCGGCAAAATCTACTAGCCCGATTTCAGCGTTTTGCGGAACAGTATGTTGCATTTGTTGAAATATTTTTTTGGGCGTTTTAACCATTTCTAATAGTCCGTATCCCATGGTGCAGTAAATAATCCATAATACCGAGATAAATAGTGGCCAACTCCGCCACTGTTGTTGTTTTACTGTAATAAGTGCCCCAACAAGTCCAGCGAGTCCAATAGTCATAAAAAGGTACCAAGGTGAAATATTGTATTTACTCACTAGCTTTTGGGTAAAACTGGCATTGCTTAATCCAGCCAATGCGAAAGTTAATAACCCTAGAGATATACAAGTCACCAATACCCATAAAATCCAATTGACTGCCCGTCGTTGTAGAATTTGTCGCACATAAGGTGCACTTATTAAGGCGAATATTGGTAATGCCGGCAATACATATACACCTCTTTTACCGGGGCTGATACTGAAGAACACCAACACCAATACAATCCAAGTTAGTGGTAAAAGTATACGTGCATCTTGCTTTTTGATTGCATTTATCCAATTGGGAATTAACCATGGAATAAGAATACTAAGGGGTAACCAAAAGATAGGGATTACGGAAACGAAATAATACCAAAATGGTTTAATATGATGCCAAGAATCAGCATAACGCGTGACGGTTTGTTTAAACAGAATGTTATCGCGATACTGCTCTAATAATGGATTTTGGCTTAATTCAACTAGTGACAACATAGGGACAAACCATAAACCTATTGCACACAACATTACCACTAACCCCAACAACCACTTAACAATAGACTCTTTATTTGGCTTGAGTATTGACCGAGAGTGACAAGTAGAACGCATAACGAAATACGGAATTAGCATCAATACAGGTAAAAAGCCTACGCCTTTGGTAATTACACCAATCCCCATAAAAAAACAGGCTAAATAGAACCATCGCCATTTTGCATCAAGTAACAAAAACCTTAGGAGCCCATAACAACCTAAGGTGATCCAAGCACAAACCATTGCATCAATTTGCGCACTTTTAGCTTGCAGCATGAATTGAAAGCTAAACACTAGTAATAGACCTGCTATAAAACCAGTTTCTGGATTCCATAGCTTACGTCCAATATCAAATACTAAATAAATAGTCAGTAATGAGCACAGCGCAGAAGGCAATAAGAAAGCGATGTTTAGAGAACCAAACAATGCGTAAAAAAGCGCAATTGACCACATAAATACAGGAGGTTTATCCGGATAATACTCACCAGCTCTTGCGGGAAAAAACCATTGTCCAGTTTCCACCATTTCTTTAGCAATTTGCGCAAAACGAGGTTCATCTGCAGGCCATGGATCGCGAAAACCCAATCCAATAAAAATGAGTATTATCGACATGAGCAAGAGCACGCCCAAAAGCTGCAGTTCGCGCGCATGTTTTTGAGAAGATAAATGGAACTGAATTAAATGAGTAATCATGTCACTATTTATGACCGCTCGTGGGAGCAAATTGAACAGTGTTTTGTGCACCGGTGTTAGTGGTTAAGTACTTATCAGCCTTAAACTTTTTATAGATATAAAGACTTAACAAACTGGATATGGCGAGAAATACAACACTGATAGTGATTTTCCAATAAGATTGCACCACAACGCCCTTTCCCATAAGAGTAAAAATAGCCATCTGAGGGATGTAACCAAACATAGAACCCATCACAAATGGCCAAATTTTAATGGTGGTTACTCCCGCCGTTATATTGGTAATGAGGTTATTGCCAACTGGCAACAACCTAACAATAATTGTTTTTATAAAAACTTGATTAGTCAAAAACCGATTGAGACCGATCACTTTGTTTGGGAAAAAGTGCGTGACCACAGGTTTGGCATAAAAACGAGAAAGAAGCATGGTGAGTAAACAACTCAACGTAATCGTAAACGTCGAATAAACTACACCTTCAGCAAAGCCAAAGGCATAGCCGCTTAGAAAAGCGATGAATTGTCGAGGAGCGCCCAAAGACGCCAGTAAACCGCTAACTAAGATAAAGTTAATAATCCCCTGCCATCCATTGTCTCGAGTGTGAGCATCTATCCACGATTGATTAAATGTATTAATCGATGGGATCTGAGCTAATAGCTCACTACCAATTAAACAAATCAATAATAAAGGTATTAGACGTACAAAAACGTTGAGAAACAACTTCAAAATTTATTGCTCATGAGTTGTTTCAAGTAAAGCAATTTTACCTCGTCGTTGTAGCCACATCACACCGAGAAGATCGACAATTCCCACTCGCAGCCTTCCCAACATATTATACTTGGAAGCGCCAAATTGACGATCTCTATGGCTGACTTCTACAACCACAATTTTCCCTCCAAGACGGCGGACTAAGGCTGGAAGAAACCGGTGCATATGATCAAAGTAAGGGAGCTGTAAAAAGGTATCCTTGGGAAAGACTTTTAAACCGCAACCGGTATCAGGTGTGTTGTCACCGAGAATTCGACTGCGCACCTTGTTAGCGATTTTAGACTGTATGCGTTTCCAAGCAGTATCTTTACGAGACTTACGATAACCGGCAATACAATAATGCGAACCCACTGGAAATTTTTGTGCTTCTTTTAATAGGTTAGGAATATCAGCCGGATCATTTTGACCATCGGCATCTAAGGTAACTATTAGGTTTCCTTCAGCAAAAGTAACACCGGTATGAATCGCTTTACTTTGCCCTACAGAATACCTGTGACGGATGGGTCTTACTTGCGGAAAATCACTTGAAGCGGCTAAACACAAGTTACTATAGGTATTATCATCGCTGCCATCATCAACATAGACTATTTCAAATTTTTTGTTGCTATTTAGAACAGCAACAATCTCTTGTATCAGAGGAAAGATATTGTCTTGTTCATTTTTTGCGGGGATAACTACAGAAATATCCACAATATCAACTCTCCCAAACCTATTACTTTAAACTCTCAGCAATATATCCGAGTAAGCTTAAGGTTAACTGAAGACTAATATTATTTGTGTCAGTATCTGTGTAGATATCTTAAAAAGATGAGAACTTGATCAGCCCCTTTAAGGGAAATATCGTTGTTGTAATTATTTTTCTTCATCACGTAAAGTTAATACTTCAACACCTGATGATGTGACTAACACAGTGTGTTCCCACTGTGCTGATAATTTGCGATCCTTTGTGACAACTGTCCATCCATCTCTTTTTTGCTTGGTTTTATAAGTACCTTGATTGATCATAGGTTCAATAGTGAACGTCATTCCTTCTTTCAAAACCATACCAGAGTTGGACTTACCTACATGCAAAACCTGAGGCTCTTCATGCATTTCGCGACCAATACCATGACCACAATAATCCCGTACCACACTAAACCCTAACTTTTCGGCATAGGTTTGAATTGCATGACCGATATCACCAAGAGTCTTGCCAGGTTTAACCGACTTTATTCCTTGCCACATTGCTTGATAACTCCCATCAACGAGCTTTTTAGCAATTGGCGATACATTTCCAATCATATAGGTTTTACTGCTATCAGCAATGTAACCGTTTTTTTCTAGGGTAATGTCTATGTTAACGATGTCGCCTTCTTTCAGCTTTTTACCTATGGAAGGTACACCGTGACATACCACCTCATTAATAGATGAATTTAATGTATATTGATAGCCATATTGACCTTTGCTTGCTGGCCTTGATTGCAGGGAATTGACAATATAGTCTTCCACGAAGTCATTGACCTGCATAGTTGTCACGCCAGCTTTAATAAAATTGTCTAAAACAGCAAATACACTAGCTAATAATCTGCCAGAATTACGCATTAATTGGATTTCTTCTGGCGATTTAATATGTACATTATTCATTAACTAATTTCACCGTGGTGACATTTTGACTACGCATTTCACGCTGCAGAATTTGTTCATAGGTCAAGGTGGGGTTTTGCTCAGCTAGTCTGCCAATTTTCAACCAAAACTCAGCCTGTGAATTGATTGACCTTTCCATTACTGCACTATTTTTGCGCACTTCTTCATGAAGTTCGTTTGAAATTTTGACTATGCCCATTACCACCCTATATATACGTTATGCTACAAAACATAGTATATCGTATATTTTTTGGAAAAGGTAAGTGAAAATGTTAAGTAAAATGAAACATAAACTAGCGGATCAGGAAAAATTCAAGTTCTTGGTTTTCATACAGGCTTTTGAAAGCAAGCCTCTAATGTAATGACTTGCGTGAAATAAAAGGTGAAAATATGCCGTCAATAATTTCCTCGGTCGGAACTTGCATACCATGCACTCTTATATAAGTACGTAGTCCTGAAAAGTTGATCTGCACATGCCGAGCAAGTTCTTTGCTGTCAAAACGGTTACTTAGCTCGTTTAAAGACTGAGCTTCAATAATCAGTGACTCGAAACTGCTTTCCATCGCTTTTAATGAAGATCTCGCCTGTTCTAATAACTCGGCATTGGCATCGGTCAACTCAGCTATGGTTTTAGCGAGTAAACACATGCAACTAGGGGAAAACATTTGATTTTGTGTTACTCGAGTCAACATAAATAATTTAAGTGCCGCTAAGGGAGAGGAGGCTTTACTGCGACATTGTCGTAAATGTTCTGAGCCTAATTGGGTGTAGCGTATAAGCGCTTGTTTAAATAAACCTTCTTTACTGCCAAATGCAGCGTAAATACTGCCTGGGCGCATATCAATTTCATCCTGTAATATGCGCATAGAAGTGCCGTGAAATCCCCTATTCCAATATAGCTGCAACGCCTTATCAATTACCTCATCGCGATCAAATTTTGTATTATTTGCCATCTGCAACCTCCTTTTGAACAACCGCTCAATATTATCTTGAACGATTGTTCAAAGCCAGATATATTACGCCAATGAATTTAAAAGCCTTCAATCGGTTTTGTTTGAAAAATTTAAATTCGTTCCTGATATTGGTTGTTTAAGGAAATGTTTTCCCCTTTTGAATAACTGTTTTCCCACCTAATAAATGTAGCGAGTACCCATGTATTTAAAAGTATTATCCCAATACGTCCGTTTTTTACTGTTAAGCATTATTTTGGTTGGAGTCAGTTTTACTAGCCAAGCTGCAATTAAACCTAAAGTCATTGTATTTGATGTGAATGAAACCTTACTTGACTTGGAGTCTATGCGCACATCCATAGGTAAAGCACTGAATGGAAATGATGATCTCATCAGCTTGTGGTTTTCAACTATGTTGCATAACTCACTGGTGACCACTGTGACCGGCGACTATCACGATTTTGGTAAAATTGGCGTTGCAGCACTGATGATGGTGGCTGAAAGTAACAATATTGAAATCTCCGAGGAGCAGGCACTTACAGCCATTAAAACCCCGTTGTTATCATTGCCTCCTCATCCAGATGTAAAAGCTGGATTAGCGGCATTAAAGTCTCAGGGTTATATGCTCGTAAGCTTAACCAACTCATCAAATAAAGGGGTGGAAACACAATTTAAGAATGCGGGTTTAACCGAGTTTTTTGATAAACGTCTGAGCATAGAAGATATCAAAATCTATAAGCCCGACTTAAGATCTTATGCTTGGGCCCTTGAACAATTAGGGATCAAGCCTGAAGAGGCCTTAATGGTCGCAGCCCATGGTTGGGACGTTGCCGGCGCTAAGGCCGCGGGTATGCAAACAGCATTTATTGCGCGTAAAGGAAAAGCCCTTTATCCCCTTGCTGAAAAGCCCGATTACATCGTTAAAGATTTACAGCAATTAGTAACGATTTTAGAATCTAAATAGAAGCGATAATGATGCAAAGAACAATCTAAATTACTCGACAAAGGGCATTAATCGGCTCTTATCACAAGGGCTCATATCAGATATTACAGTTGAATTTGAATAGATCTTTTTCCTTCGACGTAACTGATATGAGCGAATAACAACACAGATGTTTGTTGCACTTTACCTAGTAATGCTACTGTTAAAGTCTTGGGTTAAATGCACTTATTTAAAAACCAGAATCTTTTCGAGCAAGCCAGTCTTTTAATATGGCTTGGGTGATTATCGGCCGATCGGAATAGAAACCATGAGCCCCTCCTGGTACCACAGCCAGTTCAGCACCCGGGGTTAGTTTAATATAATCTTGAACGGTATCAATGCGCGCCGAGTCATATTGGCCAATCATGAAAAGAGTGCGACTGCCATCAATCTCTGTCAATAAGTGGGTGGCATCGTAGTGTTTAAGCACACCTGTGGATGAAAACTCACTTGGCCCCCACATTTGATTATAAATAAGCGGATTAAATCCCTTTCCACCTACGTTTTTATAATAGTCTTTTGCCGCTTCAGTGGCTGGTTTAGGCTGGTAATAGGGTGAATACAATACACTGTAGGCATTTTCACAAATATCTTCAGCTGGCGGCGAGTCAGACTCACATTGTTTAAGGCTTTCTCTTATAGTTTTTGGTGCTGCCGTTACAAGCAAGTTGGCATCCATGATCCAGTGTGGCGTAGAGATAAATGTACCGCCCAACACCGTGGAGACAGTATGCTGCGGATATTTCGCCGCATATTCGAGAGCCAGCGCAGAGCCCCAACTATGTCCAACCACATGCCAGCGTTCAATGTTAAGTGCTAGGCGTATTTTATCCAATGATTCAACAAAGCGCTCAACGCGCCAATTTGCCGGGGCGTTGGGCTGATCAGATTTACCGCTGTCGAGCTGATCATACATTATAACCCTGCGCTCATTAGCCAGTCCCAACATTGCAGCAAAGCCGTTATGTGTGCCCCCTGGCCCTCCATGAACAAAAATAACCGGGATAGCATCACTGTGAGACAGGCCATTTTGCCTGACATACACTTTGCCGCCTTCGACTTCGACCATTAATTCCTGTTCAGGTGGACCAAAAGGCTCTGTGATATCTGTACTACTTTCAGCTTGTGTAGCTGAAGCCGAAAATGGTATCAGGGTTGATTGAACAGCAATTAAAAAAGCGAGCACTTGCAAAACAGTCATTTTCATAAATGTATATCTCATTAAGGGAATGTTAGTCATTCGATACATGGTTAACACCACGGTAAATCAACTTATCGACGATAAAGATCATCTGCTGATATTACAGAACATATCGCTTAGTTGCGCCATAACTTTATAAACACGACTAAGGAAACCTTTTTAGAATGGATACGAATAAATGCAGTTAGCGAGATTAGAGATATGTTACTGAGATTTTTTAACCGCGATTAACAATTCAGCTTCTGCCCGAGGAAGCTCACATTCACGCATGAGTTCTTCAACACTTGCACCTGCATCGGCCATTTTAGCGGCTTGTGAATACAATTTGGTTTCCGGATCAAGATATTCAATCTCTTCTAATTTATCTTGCATCAAACCAATTTTAACCACTAAATCCTTGACCTTTGCCGCAACTCCCATGGCACCGGATCGCACTTCATGTAATTCTTCTTGGGAATAGGAAAGCTGTTGTTGTAATTGATGAACTTGTAACTGCAAGTCATCAATACGCTGATGACTTGTTCTGTTTCGACGAGAAAAAACGTAGGCTACAATACCGATTAAAATAGTGAATAAAAACACCATCAACACAGACGCCAATTGCCAAGTGAGCATTTAACTATGCCTTTTAAACAAAATAAAACGAATTATAAATCACCTATTTCGTCCCATTCTTCGTCACTGAGTAATTTGTTCAAATCTACCAAGATCAGTAACTCACCATCGCGATTACTCACACCTTGAATGAACTTAGCACTTTCTTCGGTGCCGACATTTGGCGCACTATCTATTTCAGACGAGCGCAAATAAACCACTTCGGCAACACTGTCCACTAGAATACCCACCACCTGCTCTTCAGATTCGATGATAACGATACGAGTGCTATCGGTAATTTCATGGGGCGGAAGTCCAAATCGAGTACGCGTATCAATGACGGTAACCACGTTACCGCGCAAATTAATAATACCTAGCACGTAATCCGGCGCACCAGGAACAGGAGCGATCTCTGTATGCCTAAGCACTTCTTGTACTTGCATAACATTAATTCCATAGGTTTCATCACCTAATCGATAAGTTACCCACTGCAGCACTTCATCATTACTATCAACGGCTGCATTTTTAGCACTTCTTTCATCACTCATATGACTCGCTCCCTACAAGCTGCGTCTAGTTATCATTACTGTTATGTCCCTTGTCTAACAATGTAATCAATTGTTTCACATTCACAAGAGCACACATCTTATCTTTTACCATTCCAGCCAACCAGGGTCTTTTAGAGTTAGCCTTTCGCCATTTGACATCATCTTGCGCTAACGTTGTGGTTGTAACCAAACTTTCGCACGCTAACCCCCAACCACTTGAATCTAACATTATTAAGTATTGATAATTTAATGATTCTGCCAGTTCTTCATTGTATTTTTCTGGCATGACCCACAAGGCCGTATCGACTACGTTTAATTTTTCATCTCTGTGAAGCATAACACCTTTAAACCATTTAGGTTTAGCAAACAAGGGCCCCACTTTTTTAATCTTATGTATGCCACCAAGCTCTGTAAGAGGCAATGCCAAGGTTAAACCAGCCACGTCAAAAAATAACACTTGAAAATCAGCGGTTGGCACTGAAAAATCTGGCTCTGTCGATTCATTCTCTGATGAACTTTTAGCACTTACCAATGCCTCGGGGGTAACTTTAGCTTGGAGTACTTGTGGTTCATTAACAGGGGCGGCAAGGCCCTCTTGCTTTTGCTTTGGTGTAACAGCAGCTGTTGATAGTAACTTAGCAACGCTTTCTAGCTGCAAAGTATCCTCGGCTGCATCTTCGGTCAACGGCAAAGCATCCTCGGTCAACAGTGACGTGAGGTAATCTTCTACCACATCTTCTTTTGCAAAGGTGTCTTTACTCATTTGACATAATCGATTTTATTTTTTAATTGTGACAGTAAATTTTTATATGCAAAAACCCCTCGGGTTTTAGGGCTAAACAACGAAGGAGGTGACTGTGCCTGACTAGCATCCCGGAAGCGCGTATCTACAGGAATAACGCCTGACCACACCCTGCCCTTGTAATTGTTGCATAAATCTTTGTATGCATCTGAAGCCGCATTAACGCGCTTGTCATACATTGTAGGTACAATAATATAATCAAAATCTCGCTTTTGCGACCTCGACATTATTTTTAAGGTGTGCATCATCCGCTGCAAACCTTTGAGGGCTAAAAATTCAGTTTGTACCGGTACAATTAGCTTGTCACAAGCGGCTACCGCATTGACCATTAAAACACCCAATACAGGAGGACAGTCGATTAGAACATAGTCAAATTCATCTTCAATTTTTGAAAACGCTTTTTTCAATATCAGCCCCATACCTGGACGGGTGCCCATGGTACGATCTAAGGTAGCTAACGCCATTGAAGAAGGCAAAATAAACAATGAATCGAGTTTGGTAGAACATAGACTGTCCAACACAATGTCTTTATCTAGTTCATCTCCCGCGATGAAAACGTCGTGGACGCTATGGGATAATTGCTCAGCATCAACTCCAAAATAATAACTCAAAGACGCTTGGGGATCTGTATCAACCAGTAATACTCGCTTTCCTTGTTGAGCGAGAATTCCCCCTAAGGTCACAGTAGTTGTGGTTTTACCTACACCACCTTTTTGATTAGCGATGGCCCAAACTATCACCGGAGAGCTCTTTTAGAAGAATGGACATAGGTGCTCATTTTACTCGCATTTCCAGCATAATGCTCTTAGGGATTTCAAACAATGGTAGGTTTCGCTCAGAAATATTCGCTTTAGTAATCGCTTGAGGCATGCCATAAACCACGCTTGTCTGTTCGTCTTGTGCCCAAATTTTAGCGCCTTTTTGTTTCAGCGCTGCACAGCCTTCTTTTCCGTCTGCCCCCATACCAGTTAAAATAATAGCCAATACGTTCCCAGCGTAAACCTGACTCAACGACTGAAAGGTTAAATCGACACTTGGCTTGTACAGGTGATGGTCGCGGCTCTCAACCTCGGTTATTTTTACTCTCGCATTATGGCTTAAGCCCTCAATTAACATTTGTTTACCGCCAGGTGCTAAATATGCACAACCGCTAACTAAGCGCTCACCATGGGTCGCTTCTTTCACAGTTATGTTGCACATCTGGTTCAAGCGATTGGCAAAGGCTTTAGTAAAGCTGCCAGGCATGTGTTGCACAAGAACAATGGGGTGAGGAAACGTCTCCGGTAATTCGGTCAGGATATTTTGCAAAGCAATAGGCCCACCTGTAGAGGTACCAATTGCCAACAATTGATACTCTTTTCCCGAAGAGCGGCGAATATTAGTAAATGCTGGTTCTAAATTAGTTTGTGCTGTTGCAGGTGCTACGGCAACGCTAGAACTTCTCATAAACACGTGAGTATTGCCAGGTCTGCCAGGAGAAGATAACGGTGTATTTGGTTTGACTCCGTGACGTCGAGCTACCAAGCCTCGTTTTGAGGCTAGTATTCGTACTCGAGTCTGCAGTAACTCACTCGACTCTTTACTATTTCTGGCAATATCTTCAAACTTCTTAGGTAAAAAGTCTAATGCACCAGCATCAAGTGCGTCTAAAGTGGCTTGTGCGCCCTCTGAGGTTAACGATGAAAACATTAAAATGGGTAGGGGATGCACTTTCATGATCCGCTTAACAGCTGTAATACCATCCATGACGGGCATTTCAACGTCCATTGTAACAACATCCGGCTTTAGCTCTGCGACCATTTTAATCGCTTCTTCACCATTACGGGCAATACCTATTACTTCCAACAGGCGGTCTTGATTTAGAATGTCTTTTACACGTCGGCAAAAAAAACTAGAATCATCAACTACCAATACCCTATATGCCATTACAAAAAAGCGTCCTTTTATTTAATTATTATTTCTTTTTAGCATACCGCTTTAATAAGCTCGGAATATCGAGAATTAGGGCAATGCCGCCATCACTAGTGATGGTTGCCCCCGCCATACCAGGCGTACCTTGTAACAGTGCATCAAGCGGCTTAATCACCACTTCTTCTTGGCCAATTAAACTATCGACAACAAAACCAACTTGCTGGGTTCCAATTTGTACAACCACGACGTGTCCCTGATTTTTATCGCCACTGCCACCTAGCTTAGTTAACCAGTCACGCAGATAAAAAAGAGGAATCGCTTTTGAACGCACTATCATAGTCAATTGACTATCAACGGTATTGGTTTTACTCAAATCCATATTGATAATTTCATTTACCGCGCCCAGGGGCAAAGCAAAAGTTTGTTCGCCCACAACAATCATCAAAGTAGGCAGGATAGCTAATGTTAAAGGGACTTTAATTTCTAAGCGAGTACCTTTACCTAACTCGGAACTAATATTGACAGTACCATTGAGTTGATTAATCTTGGTTTTCACCACGTCCATGCCCACACCGCGTCCAGAGATATCAGATATTTCTGTTTTAGTGGAGAACCCCGGGGCAAATATAAGATTGAATGCTTCTTCATCAGTCATTCGAGCAGCAGCATCAGCGTCTAACACGCCGCGACTAATAGCGATATCTTTTAACTTGTCAGGATCCATGCCTTTACCATCATCTTCAATGGTAAGCAGTATATGATCACCTTCCTGTGAAGCTGCCAGCTTTACTGTTCCTAGTGAAGGTTTTCCCACAGCTAAACGCTCTTCAGGCATTTCAATACCGTGATCGACTGAGTTTCGCACCAAATGAACCAGAGGATCGGCCAAAGCTTCAACTAGATTTTTATCTAAATCTGTTTCCTCACCTTCTAGAATCAAAGAAATTTCTTTTTTAAGGCTTCGTGCTAAATCTCTTACGACTCGAGGAAATCGGCCAAATACCTTTTTAATGGGCTGCATACGGGTTTTCATAACCGCGCCTTGCAAGTCGCCAGTCACTACATCAAGATTGGCAATGGCTTTAGTCATGCTCTCATCGTTGATATTAACCCCTAAACTCAACAATCTATTTCTAACCAATACCAACTCACCAACCATATTCATAATCTGGTCTAGACGCTTGGTATCTACCCTTACGGTCGTCTCACCTTGGGCACCGGCAACAGGTTTCTTTTCTTTTTCGTCTTTTTTCACGACGGGTTTAGGAGCCGCAGGTTTAGGTGTAATAGAGGGTTTTTCGTTAGTTACACCTGATTGAGATTTAGTCTCAGATGTAGGAGTTTGTTTTGCTGTTGGCGCTGGTGTCGGCGCTGGCGAAACAGGTTTGCTAACCGCTGCAGGCCCTTTGCCTTCCCCGTGCAATTGATCAAGCAAGGCTTCAAATTCATCATCTGAAATATCATCTGAATCAGAACTGCCTGCTGATGCAGAAGCTGCTGTTGGCTCGGATGGAGACGCCGGTTTAGAAGGCTCTGTTGGTGTAGAAGGTTCTGTTGGTTGCGCTTTATCAATTGAAAAGCTTCCTTCACCATGGAGTTGATCAAGTAAGGCTTCAAATTCGTCATCAGTGATATCTTCATCACTGGCACCACTCATCAAATCCGCAGGGACTGCGTCTTCATTTGCTGAGTTTGTTGAAGAGCCTTCAGCATCTTCATCAGTTTCTGTTTTACTTCCATTAAAAGTTTTGGAACCATGGAGCTCATCTAATAGCGCTTCAAATTCATCCTCGGTAATATCTTCCATGTCGTCATTCGATTCATCGCTTTTTACCTCAACCACCTCTTCTGTAACCACAGGAACTTCAGGGGTAGGCGAAGATGGATCTTCTGATTCAGGTTTGCTCAAACGGTGAAGGGTTTCGATAAGTTGGGGGTCGGCTGCTTCCAGGGGTTCGCGCTTTTTTACACTTTCAAACATTTCTACAACCACATCTGTGGCTTGCAAAATAACATCCATCAACTCAGGTGTTAACGTTCGTTGCCCATTTCGCATAGTATCGAAAACGTTTTCGGCACCATGACAAATGTCCACCAGCTCAGTGAGCGACAAAAACCCTGCCCCCCCTTTTACCGTGTGGTAGCCACGAAAAATCGCATTCAATAAGTCAGAATCATCAGGGTTGTTTTCAAGATCTACAAGCTGCTCTTGCAGTTGCTCTAGTAGTTCACCTGCTTCTACTAGAAAGTCCTGTAGAATCTCTTCATCAACTTCAAAAGACATGAATAAATACCTCTTAAAACCCTAGACTAGACAATAAGTCATCTACATCGTCTTGACTGGTAACTACATCATCTCGCAATTCTGCATCAATAATAGGTCCTTCAGCTTTCACCACTTCTGTTTCAGCTTTAGATTTATGAGGACTTTCATCTGCTTTTGTGATTAATGGACTGGTTTCAGAAGCACCAAAGACTTTCAACATATGGACTAAACTATCTTCCACTTCTTTTACAAGTTCAATGACTCTGCGTATCACTTGTCCGGTAATATCTTGATACCCTTGAGCCATCAGTATATCGGTTAACAAGCCTGTCAATTTATCGGTATCTTTTGAAGACTCCTCCAACAAAGCATCCAAGTCATTGCACAAGGATTTAAATTCACCCAGTTGCAATTCCCTCGTCATCAGCTTTTTCCATTCCGGTAGCAAATTACTAATTCCGGAATGCAGTTTTTCAGCAATTGGCATACTCGCTTCCACGGCATCCATTGTATTATTTGCTGCTTTTTCGGTCGTTTCTAAAACATAATTGAGACGACTTTGCGCATCGGGAATATCTTCGTTGGCTAAATCTGAAATACGTTCGTCGAGTTGAAAGCTGTTCAGGGAATCATGAAGTTGGCGGGTCAATTTCCCCACCTCTGCAAATAATTCAACAGAATTAGTTAACGAGGTTTCTTCAAGTAATTCACTGGCTGCCTGGTTATCTCCACGCTCCAGCAACTCAACTAATTTTTTAGCATCATCAAGAGACATTGGAGCTTTATTAGAACCGGTCATATAGACACTCCTAACTTCATTACAGATTAATTATCAACCAAGTCTCTCAAAAATTTTGTCTAGTTTTTCCTTTAACGTTGCCGCAGTAAAAGGCTTTACAACGTAACCGTTTACACCGGCTTGCGCGGCCGCAACAATTTGCTCTTTTTTAGCTTCAGCAGTAACCATTAACACAGGTAAATGTTTTAAACTATCATCTGCGCGTATTGCTTTGAGCAAGTCAATTCCTTGCATTCCTGGCATATTCCAATCAGTTACCACAAAATCAAAGTCACCTTGTTGCAGCATAGGTAGTGCGGTACTGCCGTCATCGGCTTCTTGAACACTGGTATATCCCAGATCTTTAAGTAAATTTTTGATGATACGTCTCATCGTTGAAAAGTCATCAACAACAAGAATTTTCATATTTTTATCCAAAACTATCTCCAATGAGGATTAAATCAAATGGTGTTTTATTATTCTTCGCTTAATCGCCAAGATTGCATTTTGCTTTTCAGTTTTAGCATTGCTTGACTGTGAATTTGGCTCACTCTAGACTCACTGACTTCGAGTACTTCGCCAATTTCCCTAAGATTCAACTCCTCATCATAATACAATGACAAGACGATTGCTTCTCGTTCTGGTAATGTCGTGATTGCATGGGCTAATGCTTTTTGAAATGAACCTTGTAGTAAATCTTGAAATGGCGTATCACTGCCTTTATTTTGCTCAGTAGAAATAACATCTTCAGTGATGCCCAAGTCTTCGATACCGATAATTTTGCCAGCGTTAACTTCATTCAACATTTGATGATATTCAGCTAAACTGACTTCTAACTTTTCAGCGATGTCTACGTCTCTGGCATCTCTACCTGTTTCACGTTCAACCTGATTAATAGCTTGGGTGATTGCCCGACCATTTTTGTGAACAGATCTTGGTGTCCAGTCGCCTTTGCGGATTTCGTCTAACATGGCACCGCGAATACGGATCCCTGCAAAGGTTTCAAAACTTGCCCCCTTAGAGCCATCGAAATTTTTTGCAGCTTCAAGCAATCCAATCATGCCAGACTGAATTAAATCATCCACTAAAACACTGGCTGGTAACCTGGCTAACAAATGATGCGCAATACGCTTAACCAAGGAAGCATGTCTTTCTACAAGTTGAGCCAAATCGGCTTGTTGTTGATAAGCTGCTGCCCTTTTATTCACCGTTGCCCACCTACCATTTTCTCGCTGACAAGTTGTTCTAGGAAGAACTCTAAATGCCCACCTGGTTGATTAGGGATTGGCCAATGAATAGCTTTATCTGCGAGTCCTCTAATGGCCACAGATGCTGGTGAACCTGGATATGCATCTACAATGGCTTTTTGTTTGCGAACGGATTTTCGAATATTTTCGTCGTAAGGAACGGTAGCGACGAGCTCTAGCGCAACATCAAGAAAGCGGTTAGTCACTTTAGATAACTTAGCAAATAACTCTTGACCTTCGCGCATATTACGCACCATGTTAGCCACAATTTTAAAGCGAAACACACCATGCTCTCTATTCAGTAACTTAATCAGAGCATAGGCGTCAGTGAGTGACGTTGGTTCATCACATACCACCATCATGATATCTTGAGAGGCTCTGGAGAAACTTAACACCATATCGGAAATACCTGCCGCAGTATCGACAATAAGCACGTCTATATTAGTGCGCAATTCACTAAATGCTCGGATCAGACCAGCGTGTTCCGTCGGACTAAGCTCCGTCATTGATTGGGTACCGGAGGTTGCCGGCGCAATCAAAATCCCATGGGGTCCCATCACTAAGACTTCATCTAAGGTACACTCACCAGATAAAACATGGGAAAGATTTTTTTCTACTCGCAAGCCTAACATGACGTCAACGTTTGCCAACCCTAAGTCAGCATCCAATACCATGACGCGCTTGCCCATTTTAGCCATTGAGATAGCCGTATTTAAGGTGATATTAGTTTTACCCACTCCACCTTTGCCACCGGTTACCGCAATCACTTTAATTAATCGAGATTGATTCATTCGTCTTAAGCTTCTCGCTTGGTCGTCGATCATATTGCTAATGCCGATTTATTCTGTTCTGAATTAGCAGTATGGATCAAACCATATTTTTTATAAAGCTTAGCTGCTGCAGAGATTAAAAACTTCGCATCTGCAACTTTAATATCTTCCGGGACTCGTTGCCCATCGGTTAAATAGCTTACAGCTAGCTTATGTTCTATTGCCACACTTAACGCTTCTCCGAGACTATAACTCTCATCGAGCTTGGTTAAAATACATCCCTGCAAATCAGTTGTGCTAAATGCACTAAGAGTATGTTCCAACACTTTATATTGAGCATTGGCTTGAATTACAACATACTTCTTGATGTTAGCACATGAATGCTGATTTAAGGTATCTAACTGCTTGATTAAGCGAGAATCTCTTTGCCCAAAACCGGCAGTATCAATTAAAACCAAACGTTTGTTGCGTAGTTGAAAGAGTATATCTGACAATTCTTCTGCGTTTTGTGCTTTTTTTACGCTACAGCCAATAATTTTACCGTAAGTTGCCAATTGTTCAAAAGCTGCAATACGATAGGAATCAATTGTCACCATGGCAATTTGGTCTGCGCCGTACTTTTGTGCGGCTCTAGCAGCCAATTTTGCAATAGTTGTGGTTTTACCCGTGCCCGTAGGTCCCACAAGGGCAACCACTCCTTTGTCAGCAAGAATAGCATTACCCGTGGTTTGAATACGATTAGACAATAGTTTAAGTAAAAATAACCATGCTTGTCTTTCATCTGCATTTTCGGGGGTATAAGACACTATGTCATCGGCAATTTGGCTACTTATGCCCATATCAACTAATCGTGAGGTTAAATATCCATGCATAGGATGAGCACTTTGACGCTCTTGCTTGAGCAATCCAGAAACTTGAAATTGAAGAACGTTTCGTAACGAATTCAACTCGCTCTTTATTTCACTTATGGCGGAACTTGACACCGTTTCAGGGGTAGCATTTTTTACCTGACTTAGGTTATTCACGTTGTGAACATGGCTTTCACTCTGGGCATCGGAAGAATTCGCAGCGGCTTGCTTTTCGAGTAATTCACGCAAACTGTCTGGGCCAGTATCACCAATAATTTCACTTAGGCTGGGGACTTTTTGCTTACTAGCTGGTGCACTTTGCCCTTGGGTCAATTTAGCGCTGCTAGAATGTGACTGGGCATGCTTCCCAGTGGTTGCGCTACTATTCACACCGGTGCTAGGTTGCATATTAATGTGATTAGGTTCGCCAATGGCTTCCGGTTTTGCTTGATCGTATGCCGCAACAATCTCAATTCCTTCCGAAGTTTTCTTGTTGGACATAATCACTGCATCTCCACCAAGTTCTTTTTTAACTTGGTTAAGTGCATCACGCATGTCTTTTCCGATAAAACGTCTAATTTTCACATTGCCCCCCAAAGAAGCATCTGGTCTAGTTTAAATAAATTACTCTGCGCCATTTTATTGACCCACTGCACTGACAATTCGAATTTGTTTGTCGCTTGGAATTTCCTGATAAGACAACACATGCAATCCCATCACTGAATGTTTGAAAAACTTTGAAAGTACAGGTCTGAGCATACCCGAGGTCAGCAGAACAGCAGGCTCACCTTCAAGCTCTCTTTGTTGCGACGCTTCTGTTAACGAAGTTTGCAATTTTTCTGCCAAGCCTGGCTCTATTCCCGCACCATCTTCCCCACCGGCTTGCAATGATTGATGGAGCATTTGTTCTAAATCTGGTGCCAATGTAATAACCGGTAACTCTTGTTCGTTATTATTGATTTCCTGCACAATCAAGCGTTTTAACGATATTCTCACCGCAGAAACCAACACATCTGGATCTTGAGTTTTAGGACCATATTCACAAAGGGTTTGTACAATGCTACGCATATCACGAATAGGCACGCCCTCGTAAAGTAGGGTTTGCAACACTTTCACTACTGTGCTCAATGGCAGGACTTCTGGTACTAACCCTTCAACTAATTTAGGGCTGTTTTTAGCGAGCATATCGAGAAGCTGTTGCACTTCTTCATGACCTAATAATTGATAGGCATTATTGGTGAGCAATTGGCTAAGGTGTGTTGCAACGACGGTAGCGGCATCTACAACGGTATAACCTAAGGTTTGCGCGTGCTCCCGCTGTTGCGGGCGGATCCAAACGGCTTCTAAACCAAACGCCGGATCTCGTGTTGCGGTGCCGTCTAACTTTCCAAATACTTGTCCAGGATTGATAGCCAATTCATCATCATGACTAATCTCAGCATCCCCCACAGTTACGCCTAGCATAGAGATGGTGTAACTATTCGGGTTTAAATCTAGATTATCGCGGATATGCACAGGAGGAATTAAGAACCCCAATTCTTGAGATAACTTTTTACGGACACCTTTTATGCGCGTCAGTAGCTCACCACCTTGGGTTTTATCCACCAGTGGTATTAACCGATACCCCACTTCTAGACCAATGGTGTCAACATGTTGTACATCATCCCAACCAAGCTCTTTAATCTCTTGAGGTTGGCTTGGCTCCTGAGTATTTTCCAATACCTGAGGTTCCGCGGCTTGTTTCTTTGCATTCCAAAAGTTGTAGTAGGCTACGCCACCAACAAAAGCGCTAAAACCAAGAAAAGCTAAATGAGGCATTCCTGGTACTATGCCCATCACGAACAAAATGCCAGAGGTCACATAAAGGGCTTTTTGATTCCCTAATTGACGTCTCATTTCCTGACCCATTTCTTGTGAATCATTTTCACGGGTCACAATAATGGCAGTAGCAACCGATAGTAATAAGGAAGGTATTTGGGCAACTAGGCCATCACCTATGGTGAGTATCGTGTATATTTCAATCGCTTCACTAAAGGCTAAGTCATGCTGAATAATACCGATAAACAAGCCACCAACAATATTAATAAGCATAATGAATAAACCAGCGACGGCATCTCCTTTTACAAACTTCGATGCACCGTCCATTGAGCCGTAAAAATCCGCTTCGCTAGTAATTTCCATGCGTCTTTTTCTTGCTTCATCTTGATCAATATAGCCAGCATTCAAATCCGCATCTATCGCCATTTGTTTACCCGGCATGGCGTCCAAGGTAAAACGTGCACTTACTTCTGAAATACGTCCTGCACCAGCGGTTACCACTTTAAAGTTAATGATCAGTAAGATGGCAAAAACCACAATACCTACTGCATAATTGCCTCCAATGACCACTTCACCAAAAGCTTGTATAACCTTACCGGCGGAATCGCCACCTTCATGCCCCTCTAACAAGACAATTCGAGTGGAAGCTACATTTAATGCCAAACGCAGTACCGTCGCGACTAACAATACGAGAGGGAAAATACCAAAATCCACAGGTTTATTGGTAAAAACTGCCACCAAAATGACCATAAGTGATAGGGCGATATTAAAACTAAAAAGAATATCCAGCAGAAATGCAGGCATCGGTAGAATCACCATGCCCATAATGGCTAGCACTACGATTGGGGCGCCGATCCCATTCATAAAGCTCTTGACCTGATTTTTATCTACCCGATTAAGGTAACCTGCAAGTTCCATAAACAATTTTTTGACGGTTGTGAATATAATCATAGGTTTTGCAACAAACGCGCCAAAAATATCGACTGATAATTGACGTTTTCCCAACTTAGAATAATCAACTAAGCCAATAGGACACGGTTGCTAAGGAAATTGGGTGGGGGGTAATTGAAATAGCACGTAATAAGCGTTTTAGTTGAGCTAGATGTGAGTGTTAGATAGCCGCGTTTCGTAGTGAGTTTGGAACAACAAACATAAAAAAACCCGGCAAAACTGCCAGGTTTTTTGATAAATTAGTTTAGCTTACTTAGCAGCAATTTTTCTGCGCACTAATAAACCTAGGCCAGCTAACATAAGCACTAAAGCCGAAGGCTCTGGAACATAGGTTACGTCGCCAAGTGTTGTAATACCAAAGGCGTCAAGATAAGGCCCGTCTATATTGCCACTTGCATCGTACAAATATTCATCAATAACAACTATACCATCGTAATTGCCAACATCTAACGTTAATACGTAGTCTGGCATAGCGCCAAATAAAGCGAATGTTTCAATTAAAAAATCTAACCCAGCATTTGGATCAAATGGATTAATACCCGCTATAATTGGAAGGCCAAAATCCGCTGACTCACCATCAGCCATGGTTAAAGCTAAGTCACCGATAGACAAATCAAGGTCTACAGTGCTTAAGAAACCTACTGCATCCGCGTCTTCAGTATTGTAAGTAACAGAACCTATAACCTGAGGACCTAAATCAATATTGAATGGATTAAAATCAGAAAACTGAACATCTGCATAGATATCTTGTTGAATAATCGCGCCAGCGTTTGCTGACAGAGACATTCCCAATGTTGTTGCCATAAGACCTGTCGCGAGCAAAACTTTTTTCAAATACTTCATACTAGTGAACCTTAATTATTGTTTTAAACGATTTCGTTCATTATTTATTGTTATTGTTATAGTGTTTTTGAATCATCGGTCACGACTTAAACAGTGCGACCTCTGCCACTAAGTAAAGCAATTACCGAACCAATTTATTTTTATCAAAATAATCAGTAACTTATTTTCACATGAATAAATAGGGCAAGAGAGATCGTTAAAATATTTGACACTTAATCGCTATATCATTGCTCACTTTCTGGTGTTTTTTTATGCGTCTATTTTTGTTCTGATGCCTTTTCTTGCTCTGGCTCCGATACTTTATTCGGTGATACGGCAAAATCGCAATCGGACTCTTCATGGTCGCCAACCACATCTTCCAATCGCACTTTATCGACACTGCGAAAAGTGTTAATTGGTCCCGCTAACGCATACAAGGCGAAAACGAAAAACAATACTAAAGAAGGAGCGGTAGCCACTATGATGAAAACCAACATCACGATTAATAGCCCAACAAAAGGTACCTTGCCATGCCAGTCCACTTCTTTGAATGAATTGTATTTGAAATTACTCACCATTAATAAACCAGCTAAGCCAGTTAGCACAGCAACGACAAGACCAAACTCTTTACCATCAACATCATAATCAACGCCAACCCATACCATACCCGCAACCAATGCCGCAGCCGCTGGACTAGCCAACCCTTGGAAGAATCGCTTGTCGGCTACCCCTAATTGGGTATTAAACCTAGCGAGTCTCAATGCTGCGCCTGCAACATAGATAAAAGCAGCTAACCAGCCTACTTTACCTAAATCAGTTAACCCCCAATTATAAGCAACAAGAGCTGGTGCCATTCCGAATGACACCATGTCTGCCATGGAGTCGTATTCAGCACCAAACTCGCTTTGGGTATTTGTCATACGTGCAACTCGGCCATCAAGGCCATCAAATATCATCGCCACAAAAATCGCAACGGCGGCGGCTTCAAATCGACCATTCATTGATGCAACCACGGCATAAAAGCCAGAAAACAGACCTGCCGTTGTCAGCAAATTTGGCAATAAATAAATACCTTTACGTTTAGATTCTGACATTATTCCCCCTTCAAAATGAGCGCACAAGATAGCACAACCCTGAATTAGCTCAAAATCATAGATACATTCATATGGTTTAATTTTACCCCTTACAATGACAAATATAAGTTTTCTTTTTGAAAAAACTTTTACAGTTTGTGTTTTCCATTTTAATTTTGCGCTTATCCCTCAACATACCTATGTGACAAACGATATACACAACAGCATTCAATCCCAGGCTACAATTGGTCTTTCGAAGATTTGAAGGGTGGCATTTTGTTTAAGTAGCCATTTGGAAACAGGTAATTTTTTTACTGTCCATTATTTTTACAGTAGAACTATTCCACCTGATAAAAAATCACCAAAAAAACGCGCAAGCCCTTGTTTACAGTGAATTTACTAAAGTTGGTTTAATTATTGCTTAAGACCTCTAGCAAAGGCTTAGGCCAACAGTTTCGAAGATGTAGGAATAATAGTTATGGTTAATAAAATTTTAGCGGGTTTTTTCGCGTTGGCAGTAGCAGGTTACGCCTCAGCAGGCACAACAACCTATGAGACCCAATCCTGGAATTTAGCTTCAAGTGGCAGTTGGGGATCGAATTCCCTTAGTTATACCTCTGGAACAATCGGTATGACGGTAACAGCTTGGTCATCAACCGGTAATGCCAGTTGTGGCACAGGTCCAGAATGTAACAGTAGTAATGTCGCATACGATCAAGACCCGTTTATCGAAAGCGCAGATTTAAAACGTTACTCCTCTGGTCTTGGCGCAGTCAACGATGATGAAGGTGATTCTTCTCCTCATCATGCTTTAGATAATAAAGGTAGTAATAGCGGTTGGCTTGACTACGACATGGTGTTGTTTGAATTTGACACTGCGGTAGAGTTAACCAGTATTAAAGCCGGTTGGACTAAAAATGACTCTGATGTCAGTATTTTGGGTTATACAGGTACAGGCGATTTAGGAAGCACACCATTTTCAACCAGCACCAAATGGAGCGATTTGATGTCTGATGGTTGGGGATATCAAACTGACAAATTTAATATTGGTACTAACACCGCAACCATATCTGCCGGATTTGAATCCAAGTATTGGTTAGTGGGCGTATATAACTCGGTTTTTTCAGGTAATTCTGGAGACAACTATTACGATGCGATTAAATTAAAGAACATCACGACTCGTAAAAGTGAAGGTCAAACCCAAGAAGTACCTGAGCCAGCAACATTCGCTTTATTGCTAATTGGTGCTGCGGCGATATTTAGACGCAAACTGTCAGCCTAAACAATAAATCTGTGAAAAAGACGGTTCGCCGTCTTTTTTTATGCCTGCTTGTTAGCGATATAACCTCCTCTATGTTCAGTATTTTATCCACTAACGGTGTAAAGTCTTTACGCTTTGCGGTATCTTGTTGTATCAACTTACGAACAATCCTTGAGCTCACAATTATAGAGAGATCTTACGTGGTGAAACTTGCCAAAAAAATATCTATCGCTGCCTTATTGTTATTGAGCAGTCAGGTTTTCGCACAGAGCAGTAGTGAATTTTATGAAAAAGCTCTGGCTTCATTTGAAGATAA
This sequence comes from Aliiglaciecola aliphaticivorans, assembly GCF_054782055.1. Classification (NCBI taxonomy): domain Bacteria; kingdom Pseudomonadati; phylum Pseudomonadota; class Gammaproteobacteria; order Alteromonadales; family Alteromonadaceae; genus Aliiglaciecola; species Aliiglaciecola aliphaticivorans. Next base: position 39,280 of record NZ_BAAGTF010000097.1, on the reverse strand, counting down.
AGATTTTGAAACTGCTTATATCCACCTAAAAAACAGCTTAAAAGAAAATGAAGATAACCTTCCCGCTAAAATACTCATGGGAAAAGTATTATTGATTAGCGGCTATATGTATGAATCAGAAGAAATTTTAGAAGAAGCTTTAGCTATGGGTGCAGACCCTAGTTTAGTTGTCGATACCCTTGGTAAAGTTTGGCTTTATACTAAGCAAAATGAAAAAATCATTGATAGCCAATTCAATAACCTTAGCGCCAAGAGTTTAAATGAATGGCAAATTATTGTTGCCACAGCCCAGTTAAATCTTAAAAATGTTGAAGCAGCACGTCAGGGTTATGAGTTAGCTTTAAAGAATGATCCAGCCAATATTCGAGTTCTCAATGCCCTTTCCTCTCTTGAGATGCGAGATGAAAAATACGACAAAGCATCGTCCTATTTAGAACTGTCAATTGCTTTGGAACCTGACAACGCACAGACTCTGCGGATAAAAGGTGATTTATATCTTTTTCAACAAAAGTTGGACGAGGCAATTAAATATTATCAACAAAGTTATGCTCTTGAACCTGAAGACCCAATCATAAAACGCTCATTAGTTAGTGCGTATTTGAAAAATCAAGATATCGACTCTGCCAAACAACTTTTAGATGAAATATTAGAACAAACACCTGGTGATCCTACCGGCATGCTATTGAAAGCGTGGTTATTGGCGAAGAATCAATTGAGTGATGATGCCGCTAGAGAATTGGAAAAGTTAAGCGCTCAGTTAGCCGGTCTTAGTGAAGAAAGTTTGCAAGACGATCCCTCTTTATTTTACGTGAGTGCGTTGTCTGCTTATGCACTACAGAATTACATTCAAGCAAAAACGTTTTTCATTCAGTATCTTAACTTTGTGCCAGATAATTTAGAAGCGGTAGCTTTATTAGCAAAAACACATTTAAAACTAAATGAATCTAAACTTGCCCTAGAAGTGATGCAGCGACATGAACGCCAACTCATTGAAAAACTCGACAACGCTTTACTCCTTGCCGAGTTATATTTAGCCAATGACAAAGCGTTTAAGGCTGTCGAAATATCAGGAAAATTGAAAAAGCAGTATCCTGACAACCCCAACGTAGAATTATTAGAAATAAAAACCCTACAATCTCGGGGTAAAGTTGAAGATGCCTTAGCACAACTAGAGCAATCTAAACATGCAAAAACGAACCTTAGGTTTGTGATTTTACGCAGTGAATTATTGATGAACCTGAATCGGTTAGCGGAAGCCGATGAAATAGCTGATCAACTCCTAGAAGCAGTACCAGAAAATATTGATTTTCTTAACTTAAAAGCAGGAATTCAGATTCGCCTAGGTAAGCCTACGGAAGCCGAAGAATACCTAGACAAAGCACTAGCCATTAATCCTGATCACTTTTCAGCACAATACAATAAGGCTAACCTCCTAAGCTCCCGAGGTAAACATCAAGAAGCACTGGAAATTGTCGAAAAACTTAACACTATCCAACCTGATAACATCCGTGTACTAACCCTTTTGGCCCGCTGTCAATTTAATGCAAGTATGTTAGAAGACGCGGAAAAAAACCTGCAAAGAGTACTACAAAAAGACATTAACAATTTGGCAGCACTTGAATTATTAGCCACGATTTATACTCAGCAAGGTGAGCTTGAAAGAGCCGTTAGACAATTAAATATTGCAATTAAAACTGAGCCGGATGCGGCTGTTTATCAGATGCGTCGAGTAGAGCTATACATTGCGTTGAAGCAAACGGATAGAGCCGCTCGGGAAATTAAAAAGATCTACAATTTGGTTCAAGATAATGCAATAGGCTTAGTTGAATTAAGTAAACTCCAGTATAAAGCAGGCCTGATTGAAGACGCTAAACAAAGCATTGTCGAAGCTTACCAAATTCATCCTGATAGCTTATTCTTAGCCACTGAATATATAAGTTTACATCTAGCAACGAATGATCTTAACAGTGCCAGTGAAATGGTTGAGAAGTGGTTGAAGACCCACCCACAAGAGTCAAGACTGTTGATATTATCGGGTGACTTAAATATCGCAAAAAATGCACTCGAAAACGCCTTTGACAATTACTTTAGCGCCTTGCAGATCAATAATTTAAACCGCAACGCCATGTTTAAATTATATCAACTCGCTTCCAGAGGGATTAACAGTAATAAATTTGAAACTTTTGTCACGGATTTTTTAGAACAGAACCCAGAACAACATTTTCAACGTAGTATCTATGCAGACTATTTACTGAATTTAAATCGTTTTGATGAAGCCACACCCCATTATAGAAAGCTAGTAACGGTTGAAAACATACCTAATAAAGCATTTATGCTCAATAATTTAGCCAATATTTATGTGGCCAAAGATTTAGCCAAAGCAGAGCAATATGTCGAGCAAGCATTAGCCATTGAATCTGAAAACTCAGCGATTTATGACACTCAAGGGTGGATAAAAACCTTGCAAGGTAAATACAATGAAGCACTTACTATACTGCGCAAATCATTTGCTATGGATTCTAATTCCCCTTCGAATCAGTACCATTTAGCCGTCACTTTACAAAAACTTGGTAGAACAGCTGAAGCCAAAACTTCAGTGCAAAGAGCCTTAAACGCTAACCAAGATTTTATGGAAAAGAAACAAGCAGAAGAATTGCTAAATCAGCTATAAAACACGCCCTCTAATTAAGCAACATAGTAAAAAACGCCGCCTTTAAATAATAAGCGGCGTTTTAGTTTTTAGTTGAATCGCATCAACATCAGCGAGACAAAGGTTTTATCCCCTTGCTTAACTGATTTTCAAAGCATCTCCATCCATATCAATTCGAATAGTACTATCAGGTTGAATATCGCCAGCTAGCAGGCGTTGTGCTAGCGGGTTTTCAATTTCTATTTGAATTGCCCGTTTAAGGGGTCGTGCTCCGTATACAGGGTCAAATCCTGCTTCGGCTATTTTTTCCAAAGCCGCGGGAGATAGGTCTAGTTCAAAGCCTTTCTCAAGCAAGCGTTCACGTAAAGACGATAATTGTATTTTCGCTATTGCTTTAATTTGCTCTAAGCCAAGGGGATGGAAGACCACCACATCATCAATACGGTTAATAAACTCGGGTCTGAAATGCTGTTCGACCGTTTGCATCACCATATTTTTCATTTCATCATATTGACTCTCTTGGTGTTTATCTTGGATCACATCAGAACCAATATTTGACGTCATGATAATAACTGTATTTTTAAAGTCTACGGTTCTTCCTTGTCCATCTGTTAAACGGCCGTCATCAAGGACTTGAAGCAATATATTAAACACATCGGGGTGAGCTTTCTCCACCTCATCCAATAAAATAACGGAATAGGGCTTTCTTCTCACAGCTTCGGTTAAGTACCCCCCTTCTTCATAACCGACATAACCAGGAGGTGCGCCAACTAAACGAGAAACAGAGTGTTTTTCCATAAACTCTGACATGTCTATTCTTACCATCGCTTGCTCGGTATCAAACAAGAAGTTGGCTAAGGATTTACATAACTCGGTTTTACCTACCCCCGTTGGACCTAAGAACAAAAATGAACCTATAGGTCTACTTGGGTCAGACAGTCCCGCTCGGGAACGTCGAATAGCGTTACTGACTGCATTCACCGCTTCAGTTTGGCCGATTACACGACTTTGCAGAGCTTCTTCCATGCGCAGTAATTTGTCTTTTTCTCCTTCGAGCATTTTGCTCACAGGAATGCCCGTCCAACGCGACAGCACATCTGCTATTTCGTTTTCCGTCACTTTGTTTTTCAACAACTGGGTTTCAGTTTGTTCAGCTTCTGATGCTTGTTCTAGCTTTAGCTCTAACTCTGGAATACGGCCATATTGCAATTCAGACATCCGATTAAGATCAGACGCCCTACGTGCGATTTCCATATCGAGTTTGGCTTGTTCAAGCTCAGATTTAATGTGTTGGGTACCTTGCATGGCACTTTTTTCAGTATTCCAAATCGTTTCAAATTCAGAAAATTTATTTTCGAGTTGCTCGCGCTCCAACTCAATGAGCTCTAAACGCTTATGACTGGCATCATCCTTTTCTTTAGATAATGCCTGCTCTTCAAGTTTTAACTGTATAATTCTACGCTCTAAACGATCCATATCTTCTGGTTTAGAGTCCATTTGCATACGAATACTTGATGCTGCTTCGTCAATGAGATCAATAGCTTTGTCAGGTAATTGCCGATCCGGAATATAACGATGAGACAATGATGCCGCAGCAACAATTGCCGGATCCGTAATATCGACTGAATGATGCAACTCATACCGCTCTTTAAGTCCACGCAATATGGCAATGGTGTCTTCCACACTAGGCTGATCTACAATGACTTTTTGAAAACGACGCTCTAGTGCAGCATCTTTTTCAATATATTGGCGGTATTCATCTAATGTCGTTGCTCCAACGCAATGTAGCTCACCTCGCGCCAAGGCCGGTTTTAGCATATTACCGGCATCCATTGCACCTTCGCCTTTGCCCGCTCCCACCATTGTATGCAACTCGTCAATAAATAGGATCACCCGACCTTCTTCTTTAGAAAGCTCGTTTAAAACGGCTTTTAAGCGTTCTTCAAACTCACCTCTAAATTTGGCACCTGCGATAAGTGCGCCCATATCCAAAGATAAAACTCGCTTATCCTTTAGTCCCTCAGGTACTTCAGAATTAATGATCCTTTGTGCCAAGCCCTCTACAATCGCGGTTTTACCCACACCAGGCTCACCAATTAACACGGGGTTATTTTTAGTGCGGCGTTGCAAAACTTGAATAGTACGGCGGATTTCTTCATCCCGGCCAATCACTGGGTCAAGTTTTCCTTGCTCGGCTCTTTCTGTGAGATCTGTAGTGTACTTTTCTAATGCTTGACGAACGTCTTCTGCATTAGGATCTGTTACTTTTTGACCACCGCGCATGGTTTCTATACCTTGCTCGATTTGCTCTTGAGTAATACCTAATTGACGGAAAATGTCCCCCAATTTGCCTTTATCTTGCAAAGCCGCCAGCACGAATACTTCAGAACTGATGTATTCATCCTTGCGTTTTTGCGCAATTTTATCGCTCAGGTTAAGCAACACTATGGTGTCTTTACTCAATTGCACATCACCGCCTATGCCCTCAACTCTGGGCAATCTTTCGATCGCTTCAGCCAAGGAAGAACGCAGCGCATTGACATTGGCGCCAACACTATCAAACAGCGAGCGAATCGAACCTCCCTGCTGATTAAGCAAAGCCGTCATTAAGTGTACAGGATCGATGAATTGATGATCTCTGCCCAATGCTATTGATTGTGCGTCAGAGATTGCCATCTGAAATTTACTGGTAAATCTATCTAATCGCATAAAATTTCCTCAAAATTGATTTACTAGATTAATGGGTACTTTTAGTAACCAATTCAAGGTAACGATGTAGTTTGATTGATCTAGATCAGTAAAAACGTCAATTTTTTGAGGCTATTTAGGGTTGAATCTTGGTTTCAAAAATTTTTGCTAAAAAAAGATTATATTTTACACAATGCGTTGGATTTTTATTGCAAATAAATCCCGCACGCAAAGCGACCTGTTTGGGACTGACCTTGATGCTGAGCGTAGCGGTGGGAATAAAAGTCAGCATGATGAACATAAGTACAGATACCACTTTCAACAACGTTATTTACGCCAATAGCACGGCACTTTTCACGAGCGATTTTGGCCAAACTGCACAAGTATTTTCCATGCTCCACATCCGCAACAAATGCCTCTGGGTAGTTAGCAAATACTTGCTTTAAATCTTCAGATACTTGGAAATGTCGTTGTGAAATATGCGGACCAATCCAAATCGTTAAGGTGTCTGGATCACAATTCATGCTAGCAAGGGTATTTTCAATCACACCATTCACCAATCCCCTCCAGCCAGCGTGAATTGCCGCCACACAAGTACCGGCGGTATTGGCGACTAAAATTGGCATACAGTCAGCAGTCATCACCGCGCAGACGTTTTTTGATTCAGTGGTAAAACTGGCGTCTGCTTTGGCCACTTCTAAGGGCAAAAAATAATCTTTAGTGATGCGTACACAGCGAATTCCGTGTACTTGGGTTAGCCAAGCGATTGAATCACTCAGGGGCAATGCATCCCGATTTAACTGCACATCTGCTGAGTTATCGCCAACGTGCATCGCCAAATTATTACTGTCATAAGGCGGCTGACTTGCGCCTATATTACGTGTAGTGTAAAACGCCTTAACGCCCGCAGGTAAGTTCCAGTGCGGCGTCCGAATAGGGCTTGTTAACACGGCTTCAGTCATCGGCAATTCCATGTTCGCTAGTATCTTCTTTTAGCACACTGAGAAGTTCCACCATGTCATCCGGTAACGGCGCTTGCCAACTCATCCACTCCCCTGTGGTTGGGTGAGATAATTCCAATTGAATAGCGTGTAATGCCTGACGTTTAAACCCCCTAAGCATATTAATCATATCTTCAGAACAGGCCTTAGGCAGGCGCGGTCTGCCCCCGTACAACACATCGCCCACTAGGGGATAACGTAAATGCGCCATATGAACGCGAATTTGGTGGGTGCGGCCAGTTTCTAATTTTAATCGCAGATGAGTATGGGCGCGAAACTTTTGTTTAATACGATAGTGAGTCACGGCTGGCTTGCCAGTTTCACGAACCGCCATACTGGTGCGTTTAGTGGGATGACGACCAATAGGCGCATCCACTATCCCACCAGCAACCATAGTGCCATAGACTACCGCTTCGTATTCTCGACTAATTTCTCGCGCTTGCAGTTGTTCAACAAGATGAGTTTGTGCAGGCACTGTTTTGGCAACCACCATCAGACCCGTCGTATCTTTATCGAGACGGTGAACTATGCCAGCTCTAGGCACACTAGCAACCTCTGGAGCGTGATTTAACAACGCATTTAAAATTGTTCCATCAGCGTTACCTGCCCCCGGATGAACGACCAAATCAGTGGGTTTGTTAATTACCAATATATGCTCATCTTCATAGACAATGTTCAGTTCAATATCTTGTGCTTTGTGATTTTCCTGAATTTGCAACCAGGCTTCGATAGCAATTTGTTCACCACCAAACACTTTTTCTCTGGGTTTATCACAAACAGAGCCGTTTAAATGAACATTTCCGGCTAAAATCCATTCTTTTAAGCGAGATCGTGAATAATCAGGGAACAATTCGGCTAAAGCTTGATCTAACCGTTTACCAATTAACGTTTCTGGTACATCTGCAGAGAGTTTTATCGCTTGTGGATCGCTGGGCATGTAAAATAGTGTCCTTTAAGAGCTGTGTTTAAGAGCTATAAAAATATAATATCCCGCAACTGGCGATTTGATTCACATTATGCGGGGACAAATGCAAACACCAGACATCACGATTAGGTGATTTATAACAAAACGTGCATCCCATGGATCCCTAGGGTAGAATGCCTCGGATCGATGGATTACTGAAAACAAAGTTTAGCGGATTTTTTAATGCCTGCTAAATCCCTGTATAGAATAAGAGTAACATGACATTTAAAAATTCATTCTACAAACTAATCGTTCTGATTTCTGTTGCCACTATGTATGGCTGTTCTTCTTCACCTGATGATGATGACATCCTAATTGGTAACAGAAGCGAAAGTGCGCTGTATGATCAAGCAAAAGAAAGTATGTCGCAAGGTAATTTCAACGTTGCCACAGAAATTTTAAGTACACTTGATTCCCGCTTCCCTTTTGGCCCCCATTCTCACCAAGTACAACTGGATCTAATTTACTCTTATTACAAAGTAGGTAAAACAGACGAAGCTATCGCAACTATTGATAGATTTGTTAGACTTAATCCCAACCATTCAGATGTGGATTATGCACTATACATGCGTGGTCTAACTAATTTAGATGCCGACAAAAATCTTTTCCAAGAACTTGTGGGCATTGATCGTTCTGATAGAGACCCAAGCCGTTCAAGGGAAGCATTTGCTGATTTCCGGCGTTTAATCAATAAGTTTCCAGACAGTAAATACGCTGCGGATGCGAAAAAACGCATGGTTTTCATTAAAAATCGTTTAGCTAAATATGAAATAGCCATTGCGCGTTTTTATATGCGTCGAGAAGCCTATGTTGCCGCAGCGAATCGCGGGCGATATGTACTTGAATACTTCCCTGACTCTAGTGAAATTCAAAATGCGTTGGAAATCATGGTTGAATGTTATGACCAATTAGACCTTGAAGACTTGAAAAACAATGCATTAAAAACCTTAAAACTAAATTATCCAGATAGTCGCTATGTAAGCTAATTTTTTAATGGTTTGATCATTTCATTAAGATCATAAAAAACCGCCGTTGATGAGTCATCAACGGCGGTTTTTTCATGCTTTAGATTTTCTAAGCGACTAAAAAAACAGGTGACTAAAGGGATTGAGTAAACGTGCAATTCCAGAAGTAAAATGTAATGGTGCGTCAACAATGGTAAACACTAAACACCCCTCACTAGCTTCGGAATAAGGCGCATGGGTATTATTAGAGTCCATCAGAATAAAGTCACCAGTATCGTAATGTGAGATACCGTCGCTGAACTCCCCATCAATGACTAACGTTAGCTCTGTGCCTCTGTGGGTATGTTCTGGTACCCGACCTTCTTTTTGCATGAAAATAAAATTAGCTTTACCCACTGGCCCTAAGTCCACTGGCGCCTGCCAAAGATTCCCCAATAAGTGCGACCAATTACCGGTTTTTTCCACATAACGTTTCAGCGCCCGTGGTACGTTAAACTTACGCCCGTCCAGTTCTATTTGACGGCTTATGCTGTTACTGCTCGGTACCTCTGCAGCAGGAAGGCAGGTAATATCAGCAAGCATAGATGCAAAATCAACAACTTGCTCAGACTGGCCAACCAACCTTGCGTCATCCAGCGCCTTTGCTGATTCCCTTTCCATTTGAGTCAGTTGTTTGCGGCAAATGGGACACATGTCTGCATGGGCAGAAATAACCAGGGAAAGTGCTGGTGCGCTCAAACCTTGGGCAAATTCTCTCAGCTGTTGTTGAGAAGGGTGGAAATTAATCATTGTCTTTAATCAACTCTTTTAAGCGCTGTAACGCTAATCTGGTACGAGACTTCACAGTCCCTAAAGGAATATCTAATTGAGAAGCAACTTCCTGTTGTGATTTTCCTTCGATATAAATGGCTTCTATCACCACTTTTTGCTTCTCTGGCAGAGAGTCAAACAGGGTATTAATTTGCTGCATAGTCATTTGCTGCTCAAGCGATACCTCATTAGCATCTGCAGTATGCTCGCATAGCACTGGCCACAAATCGTCTGAGCAGATATCTTCTTTTCGATTTTGCTGCTTTCTCAGCATATCAAAACGCAAATTTCGAGCGATGGTGAAAATCCAAGTAGAAGGGGAGCCTTTTTCAGCATTAAATAAGTGCGCCTTCTGCCAGACGTTAGACATAGTGTCTTGCACTAACTCCATAGCTAAAGCTTCGTTGCCAGTTTGTTTCAAACAGTACGATCTAAGCCTGGGGGCGAAATAGTTAAATACCTCAGCAAATGAGCGCTTACACCGATTTTCAGCCACAGTGACCAAATGCTCAGACATTTCTTTGGCGCATTCTTTAGGTGTTGGTATGTTTGCATTTTTCGACTGCAATGGAATTCCGACTAACATGCGTATTTTCCTGAAATCATTCTTGTTCCAGTTTTTACGCGGTAAAATAATAAAGGATCACTTTACCAGTTGTGATAAAAATTCCAAGACTGGTCGACAATCTTTCTGCTTTAAAAATATTTGTTTCTTATCTGCATCGACGGGAAGCAGTTCTAACCAGCGATAAGCAACCCAAACTATATTCTCATATTCTGGCTCTGAATAAAGGGAATCCACTTCGGGGTAACTATCAAAAATTTCTTTTAATTTAGACGCTATAATAGTGTCTTGGCTGTCAGGTTTTGAGGGAACCCAGCTTTCCTGCCGATGGCACTGCCCTATTCTAAGGTCATCCTTTGCCGTTTCCACGGATTCGATAGTCACGCAAAAGTGCCCCTTCACAGTGATACCTAATAAACCATCTTCCAATAAATCGAAATCTTCAACGGTAACAAAGGTCCCTATGGGATAAAAATGTTGGTTTAAGTCCTTGTCTCCCATCGTATTGAACATGCAAATAACAAATCCAGATTGTTGCGCACATGCTTCTTTCACCATGCGGATATACCTAGGCTCAAAAATGCGCAATGACATCACCCCACCTGGCAGTATGTGTGCAGACAACGGAAATAAGGGATAGGTTAAATTTTCAAAAGCCAAATTGCTGTTCCTATTAATTCATCACAGTCAATTACGCTAGTAACAGCAAATTAGATCCAATTAATTCATCCGATAATTCAGTATCATTGATAATTTAACCGCAAACGAGAATATTTTAAGTTTTAATATGATCCCAATGATAGTAGACAAAGTAATGCTAATCATGGTCAAACAAAAAATGACAACTTATGAGTTTATTAACAAAATTCGAAGATTTTTATCGAGATATATCAATACAGTCTATTGCTCGTTTAAGTGAAATCTATGCTCCAAACGCAGTCTTAATAGACCCCCTGAGCAAACACCAAGGGCTTGATAATATTCAACATTATTTTGGAAACTTGCTCACTAATACATCTAAATGTGAATGCACTATTCAACTTATAAGCCAGCTCAGATCAGATATTTTTGTGACTTGGAAAATGCTGATAATTCACCCCAAATTAAATTCAGGAAAGGAGTTTGAAATAGATGGGGTGAGTCATTTAAAAAGTGACGATGAAAAAATTATTTTTCACAGAGACTATTATGATTTAGGGGAGATGATCTACGAACAAGTTCCTGTACTAAAATTTGTGATTAAAACACTTAAAAAAAGGTTAGTGTCGTGAAAACTATTTTAATTACCGGCGCCACCTCAGGGATTGGTAAAGCGCTCTCTCTTTTGTGTGCTAACAATCAATATCAGGTGATTGCTTGCGGAAGAAATCAAGTCGAGCTGAACAAAATGGCGGTACACGATAATATTTCAACCTTAAAGTTTGATACATCCGACCAACAGCAGGTAAGCGAAGCCCTTCAAAACGTGACAATGGATATTGCCGTTTTAAACGCAGGTGTGTGCGAATATGTTGATATAGATAACTTTGAAGTTGACCTTTTTAAACGCGTATTCAATGTTAACTTTATGGGCGTAGTAAATTGCACGGCGGCTTTACTCAAAGAAAATCAACCTCCTTCACAAATTGTTATCGTGGACAGCCTTGCCAGATTGCAGCCTTTCACCAAAAGCCAAGCTTATGGTGCAAGCAAAGCCGCGTTGCATTACTTTACCAAGAGCATGCAAGTTGATTTAGCGTCTAAAGACATATTGGTGCAAAGTGCGTCGCCGGGCTTTGTGGAGACGCCATTGACCGACAAAAATGACTTTGAAATGCCCATGAAAATAAGTGTTGAAGAGGCTGCACAATCCTTTTTGCACGGCATTGAACAACGGCATTCAAGTATATATTTCCCCAAAAAATTAAGCTTTATTTTGCGTTTTTTAAATCTTTTTCCTGCATGGGCAAAATTCAAAATAAGCAGCAAGCTAAAGAACACTCAGGATACTAAATGAAAAAGCGAATAGCGATTATTGGAAGCGGCATTTCGGGGATGACATGTGGTCATTTGCTCCATGAAAAATTTGACATCACTGTTTTTGAAGCCAATGACTATATTGGTGGCCACACGGCTACAATTGACGTTGAACTGGAAGGAAAACAATATGCCATAGACACTGGTTTTATTGTTTATAACGATTGGACCTACCCCAATTTTATTAAATTGCTAAGGAAAATTGGGATCCAAGGTCAGCCAACAGAAATGAGCTTCAGTGTTAAAAACATAAGAGACCAGTTAGAGTACAATGGCAACACAATTAATAGTCTTTTTGCTCAACGTCGAAATATTTTCCGTCCCAAATTCCATCGCATTGTCAGGGACATTTTACGCTTCAACAAATTATGTAAGCAGCTTTTTCAAGATCAAACACCTGAACAAATTGGGGAAGTCACTCTCGGCGAATTCTTAATTCAACATAAATTTAGCGAAGATTTTAATCACAACTATATTTTACCTATGTGCGCAGCAATTTGGTCAGCGACATTGGAAGACATAAAAGGGTTTCAGTTAGCCTTCTTTTTACAGTTTTTCAATAATCACGGACTATTAAACATTACTGACAGACCACAATGGTACACAATTATCGGTGGCTCCAGAGAATATATCGCCCCATTAACTAAGGGCTTTAAGGATAAAATTCTGCTCAACAGCCCAATAAGTCAGGTGGAGATTAGAGATGGTAAATACGTTATCTCATTGGCTAAGTCCAATGACGAAAATGGCAATACCGTACTTGAATTTGACGAGGTTATATTTGCTTGCCATAGCGATCAGGCACTTAAAATGATAAAACACCCAACACCGCCTCAAAAAGAGATTTTATCGGCTATGCCCTACAGTGCCAATGAAGTAGTGCTGCATACAGATACCTCAGTGTTGCCAACACGCAAGCTCGCCTGGGCCAGCTGGAATTATTTACTTAAAGGTAATCCTAACGAGCAACATGAACCAACATCCTTAACCTACAACATGAATATTTTACAACGTTTGGAATCTGAACATACCTTTTGCGTCACTTTAAATAATAGTGATCACATTGCACCGGAGAAAATTTTAAAACAGTTTGAGTATCACCACCCTCAATTTAGTTTGCAAAGCGCCAAGGCACAATCTCGCCGAGACGAAATTTGTGGAATATCAGGTATGCATTTTTGCGGTGCATATTGGTACAACGGTTTTCATGAAGATGGTGTGCGTAGCGCCTTAGATGTTTGCCGGCGATTTGGAGTAGAACTCTGATGCACAGTGCACTTTATACCGGCCAGATTTTCCATGCGCGACATTTTCCTAAAAAACATGCATTTAGCTATAAGATATTTATGTTTTGGTTGGATTTAGATGAAATAGAACAGCTGTGTGAAACAGTAAAAGGGTTTTCGCAAAATCGTTTTTCCGTGGTCAGGTTTAAACGTTCTGACTACTTAGGAAACCCCGAAAATGACCTTAAGTCTTCAGTTTTGAAAAGGATGTCAGAGTTAGCCAACAAACCACTCACAGGGAAGGTTTTTCTTTTGGGACAATTACGCATGTTTGGTTTGTATTTCAGTCCAGTGAATTTCTATTATTTACAGCAAGCCGATGGCACATTTAGCCATTTGCTTGCCGAAGTAAGCAATACACCGTGGAATGAAAGACACCATTATTTAGTTGATTTAGCGGACCAGCAAGACTGTGAAAAAGAGTTTCATGTGTCACCCTTTAATCCATTGGACATGCAATATAAATGGCAAGTTAAGCAACCTGACAAAAAGCTCAACCTCGTCCTTAGTTGCTTCAAAAAGCAGAAACATTTTGACGCAAAACTTAACCTTGTGCGCGAACCTTTGAACTCAAAACATCTTTTACGCGTATTACTAAGTATCCCAAGTATGACAATAAAAACCGTTGTTGGTATTTATTGGCAGGCATTGAAATTATTTATCAAAGGTGTGCCTTTCTATGGTCATCCTGGCAATAAGGAAAAAGAAGCAGATGTTAAATAGTGAAAACACCCTGACGGGAACGGAAACTTTATCCACAACAGACCGTATTTGCAGAAATATTTTGCTTAAAGTTTTCAGTCAAATCCCCCAAGGGATGATGACGGTAAAAGAACGTGGTGTGTTAGTAGATAGATTTGGTGACGCTAATTCGGATCTTCATGCTGAAATTAACTTTCTCGATCTCACGGCTTATCGAAAGTTGCTGTTTGGCGGCAGCGTGGCATCAGGAGAAACCTTCACTGACAATTTATGGGAAACGCCCAACCTCACTGATGTGATTCGTATCTTTGCTCGTAACTTACCAATGTTGGATGCTTGGGAGGCCAAAATGCGTTGGTTAGCGACGCCCCTTCGTCAACTCAGCCATTTGAAAAACAAAAATTCTAAGCAGCAAGCTAAAAAGAACATTTCTGCACATTATGATTTAGGCAATAAATTATATACCGAATTTTTAGATAACAGCATGATGTATTCGGCTGCCATTTATCCCACTCCAGATACCACTTTAGAACAAGCACAACAAATCAAATTAAAAACAATATGCGACAAATTGCAGCTCACTGAACAGGATCACCTTCTAGAGATTGGCACGGGTTGGGGCGGATTGGCGATATTTGCGGCTAAACACTATGGTTGTAAAGTAACGACTACCACGATTTCCGATGAGCAATTCGCCTATGCTCAACAATGGGTTTGTGAAGAAAACCTATCAAATCACATCACTCTGCTGAAAAAAGATTATCGTGAGTTAACGGGCAAATTCGATAAATTAGTATCCATAGAAATGATTGAAGCCGTTGGCAAAACGTTCTTACCTAACTTCTTTGAAAAATGCTCTTCGTTATTAAAAGAGGATGGTTTGATGCTTTTGCAGTCTATCACCATCGACGATCGTCGCTACGAAAGTTACAGTAAAGATGTGGATTTCATTCAGAAACACATTTTCCCAGGTGGATTTTTACCCTCGCAATTTGAATTGAACCGCCACTTAAAATTGTACAGCGATATGATGATCCGCGACTCACATGACATAGGTCTTGATTACGCGCAAACCCTCAACCATTGGCACCAGCGATTTTTGGCTAAACGGGAAGTGCTTGCCAAAGAGGGATATGATGACAGGTTTGTGCGTATGTGGCGTTACTATCTTAGTTACTGTGAAGGGGGCTTTTTAGAGCGCACCATCTCAACACTACAGCTAGTACTGAGTAAGCCATCATTTATTGGACAAGTGGTGAGATAGAGTATGTACAAAATACTCCGATTTTGTCTTATTTTAATGCTTAGCATTTACCCCCTAGGTTCAGTTATGGCAAATCCAATTGCAGATCTATCAAAAGTGGGTTCTGCCAAGTTAGAAGTGTTCTTTTTCGATATTTATTTCTCTACCCTTTACAGCAAGAGCGGCAAATACAGCGAAGATGAGCTGCCACTAGCACTACAAATAAAATACTTAAGAGCAATTAAGAGTGAAGATTTACTCAATCGCACAAAACAAGAATGGCAGAAACTCGGCTTTTCTTCCCAGGATGTGGAAAACTGGTTACAGACACTCGATTCCATTTGGCCCAATATTAACAAGCATGACGTACTAACCTTAAAGGTTGGATCTAACGGTCATAGCGAATTCTTTTTTAACGATGCGCCAATAGGCGTTATTGAAGATCAGAAATTTGGCCCAAGCTTTTTAGCCATTTGGCTAGATGAAAAGTGCAGTTATCCTAAGCTTCGTAAACAACTTATTGGGAGTTAACGATGAACCTTTTTCAATCTGCTACTGTTTGCGCAGCGGCACTAGCATTAACAGGCTGTTCAACGTCAATAGATGAGTATCAAAATACCTCACCAAAATTTGACTTGAAACAGTACTTTTCAGGAGATGTCACCGCTTGGGGGATTGTTCAGGATTATAGTCAAAAAACAGTGCGTCGTTTTTGCGTTGACATTGTTGGCACTTGGCAAGGCGATACTGGCCAATTGCATGAAACCTTTTACTACGCAGATGGTGAAACACAAATCCGAGTATGGCAGCTTAGTATTCAGCAAGATGGTTCTGTGACGGGTTCAGCGGGCGACGTTATCGGTCAAGCAAGCGGTAGTGCTTCTGGCATGAGTTTCAATTGGCATTATACCCTTAGAGTCCCCATTGATGACTCTGAATATGACCTAAAGGTAGACGATTGGATGTTCATGATGGACGATAATCGTATGATGAATCGTTCTTATATGAGTAAATTAGGTATCGGTGTGGCGGAGATATCCATCTTCTTCGACAAAACCCCGCCCATTAGAAAGTGTCAATAGACTATTCGCTAACGAGAAGCCCATATTAAGGTTCAACCACCGAAATAGGTTGTGAATACATGGGTTTCCCTTGATTGATGGCAATTTCCACACGACGATTTCGGCTTCTATCTCCAGAGTTTTCATTGGTGGATAAAGGTGAAGTATCGGCTTTACCTACAACCACCATACGCTGCTCATCAAAGCCATCAGCCTTTCTTATTTCTTCCGCGACTGCTACCGCTCTTTGGGCTGATAGATCCCAATTGGAGCGATACAATTCATTGGATATTTGCTGACTATCACTGTGCCCTGAAATTTCAATTTCACCCGGGACATCTGCCAATAATTCACCTATGGTATTCAAGATAGGTCTGAATTGAGGTTGTAAAAACGCAGAGCCTGCTGAAAATGAACCATTTTCTCGGATACGAATGATAATTTGTTGGCCTAATGATTCCATTTCAATAGAACCATCTAATATTTGCTTTTGTAATTGTTGCGCTACTTTTTTCATCAGCTCATTGGTTTGCTCTTGACTAGATTGCTGTTGAGCAGAAGAAGAAGACTGATCGGTGGCCGTTTGCTGTGCTGCCCCACCTCGTTGTTCACCCCGTTGTTTTTGACGTCCCCCTGCGGAATCTTCGTCTCCCGCTTGGAACTCCAGCATTTCTTGGGTCATATCCACCGTCTGTTGTTGGATATTTTCGATGGGAGTGGGATCCGGTCGACCGGGTCGAAATTCCATGGCGATAACACTCGTACCTTTTGGAATATCCTTAACCTCGATTTTATTTTGCACCCCAAAGGCAAATTTCATAGAGCCGGCAATTTGCTTAAATTTCAGCACATCCATTTCAGAAAAGGCCAATAAAAGCACAAAGAAGCACATTAGCAGAGACATTAAGTCCGCAAAGGTTCCCATCCATGCAGGCAGCCCTTCAGGAGGACATTTGGGACATTCTTGCTCTGCCATTAACTATTCTTCCTCTGTTGCCGCACCGCGTTTATTCGCAGCAAGATAACTTTTCAAAATCCCTTCAATGACTCTTGGGTTTTGCCCATCAGCAATACCAATGATGCCATCTAAGACTAAGCTTTGATTCAGTTTTTCCTCATTAGCACGGTTATTGAGTTTTACCGACATAGGTAAACAAATTACATTGGCAAAAAAAGCACCATACAAAGTCGTTAGCAGTGCTACCGCCATTGCCGGACCGATAGCTTTAGGATCATCCATGTTAGACAACATGGCTACCAAGCCTATGAGGGTACCAATCATCCCCATGGCTGGAGCAACATCCCCCATGCCTTTATAAATTGTAGCACCAAATTCGTGGCGTTCCGTTGTCATTGCTATGTCTTTAGCTAAGGTATCTCTTACCACATCTACATCATGGCCATCCACCAGCATGTCGACACCTTTTTGCATAAAGGCATTCTCAATTTCAGCTTCTTCAAGGGCTAAAAAACCGCCTTTTCTTGCTGCATCAGCCATTTCTACAATTTTTTCAATTAAATCGTCTGGCGATTCAATTTTAAACATGAATGCTTTTCCGCCGATTTTTCCAGCACCGAAAAACTGCCCAAGTGTGTATTGAGATAACACAACAAACAAGGTACCACCGAATACGATTAGAATAGATGGGACATTCATAAACATACTAATGTCGCCACCCATAACCATGGCCATGACGACGAAACCGATTGCACCAAGCATACCTATAAGGGTCGCTAAATCCACATTGTCCTCCCTAGGATTCGATAAGCTAATCGAAAAAAGACCCGATTACCTTGCTCTTTTTAAGGCATTTGACCGGATAAGTCACTGAATTATTCCATTTTATCGACTGTGCAAGCCAATTCTAAAGGAGTTATCTCCAAGTTATAGGAAAACATAGCATATACCGTGCAAGTTTGGGATAAGTGAACGATGAATTTTATTACCTTTATTACATACAAAATGCTGAGTTGAGGTAAAATCCATTGACCACAAATGGTGCCTCAGGTATCGTTCCCAACTTTCAAAATATTCGCTATTAAGGACACTGTGCCAGATGAGTAAAAACAACGAACTATCTGAAAATTCGTTTGAAGATACCATGCAGGAACTAGAGCAACTGGTTACAGAAATGGAACAAGGGGATATTCCTTTAGAACAAGCATTGGCGAAGTTTGAAAGGGGCATAGCGTTGGCCCGCAACAGTCAAAAAATGCTCAAAGCTGCAGAACAACGAGTTCAGATATTAATGCAACAAGATCAAGAGGAAGTCCTTCAAGATCTAGACCAACAACGGATAGATGAGTGAATCCCTTAGTTCAAAATCAGCAACGTTACCACCTCCGCATTGACAATTTACTCAATCAATATTTTGAAGATCAAACGTCAGCAGCACCACGATTGACCCAAGCAATGCAATATGCGCTGCTTAATGGCGGCAAACGAACACGCCCTTTTTTGGTCTACGCAACGGGTGAAATGCTAGGTGTGAATTTGGATAAGTTGGATGTGCCCGCATTTGCGGTGGAATGTATTCATGCCTATTCATTGATCCATGATGACTTGCCTGCAATGGATGATGACGAACTAAGACGTGGTAAACCCACTTGTCATATTGCCTTTGACGAGGCGACAGCCATTTTGGCAGGAGATGCATTACAAACGTTAGCCTTTGATGTACTTGCTTCGCCTGTATCAGTCATTAATGATGCAACTAAACAATTAAAATTGGTGAAATTGCTCGCAGAAGCTTCTGGAGTACAAGGAATGTGTGCCGGTCAGGCATTAGACTTGGCGGCAACAGATGCCCCCATTTCGCAATCGCAATTGCAACAACTACATAACCTTAAAACCGGAGCCTTGTTTAAAGTATCTGTTTCAATGGCGACTATTTTGGCAGATGATCTGCCCCAAGAAGTGACTCAAATGCTGAGCCAATATAGCGAAGCTTTGGGCTTAGCTTTTCAGGTTCAAGATGATATTTTAGATATCGTAGGTGACTCTGACGTGATTGGAAAACCCCAAGGATCAGACCAAGCCCAGAATAAATCCACCTACCCTTCACTGCTGGGATTAGAAAGTGCGAAGACATATTTGCAACAACTTCATCAACAAGCACTTCACGCGTTAGACGCTTTGCCATACAATACAAGGTTATTACGCGAATTTTCCGATTTTGTTGTTAATCGACGTTTTTAGACTCGCTCGCCACAAACATAATTAATACTAGGCAAAACATGACACTAGATTTAGCTCACTACCCTATCTTGGCAAAGGCCAATACGCCTGAAGAATTGCGTAAATTACCACAAGAACAATTAAGACAGTGCGCTGATGAATTACGTCAATACCTTTTGTCATGTGTGAGTAAAAGCAGTGGCCATTTTGCTTCTGGTTTAGGGACTGTTGAGTTAACTGTTGCCCTTCATTATGTTTACAACACCCCTTTTGACCGCTTGATTTGGGATGTGGGTCACCAGGCCTATCCCCATAAAATTCTCACTGGTCGCCGAGAGAAAATGACAAGTATCCGTCAAAAAGACGGTTTACATCCCTTTCCTTGGCCACCAGAAAGTGAATACGATACTTTTGCTGTAGGTCATTCATCTACATCAATTAGCGCAGCGTTGGGGATGGCTGTCGCGGCAGAAAAGGAAGGCAAAGATCGTAAAGTGGTCGCAGTCATTGGTGATGGTGCAATGACCGCTGGTATGGCCTTTGAGGCCTTGAACCACGGTGGCGACATCAATAAAGATGTATTGGTTATTCTTAACGATAACGAAATGTCGATTTCAGAGAATGTAGGGGCTTTAAATAGTCATTTGGCTAGACTGCTTACCGGTAACTTTTTTAATTCTATTCGCGATGGTGGTAAAAAGTTATTAAGCAATGTTCCGCCCATTAAGGAATTCGCCAGTCGAGCAGAAGAACACATTAAAGGGATGGTTGTACCTGGCACCATATTTGAAGAACTTGGATTTAATTATATTGGCCCAATCGACGGTCACGACGTAAAAGGCGTGGTGGAAACCCTACGTAATATGCGCTCGATTAAGGGCCCGCAAATCCTTCATGTAGTCACCAAAAAAGGCAAAGGATTTGAGTTAGCGGAAAAAGATCCCATAAAGTTTCATGCTGTACCTAAGTTCAATCCCGCAGACAATGGTCTGCCCAAGTCCGCGCCAAGCGGACCTACATTCTCAGATGTATTTGGTGAATGGTTATGTGACATGGCAGCTTTAGACAGTAAATTGATGGCTATCACGCCTGCCATGCGCGAAGGTTCTGGCATGGTTAAGTTCTCTCAGGAGTTCCCAGAACAGTATTGTGATGTGGCTATCGCCGAACAACACTCAGTCACCTTCGCAGCCGGTCTGGCTAAAGAAGGATTAAATCCAGTTGTCGCCATTTACTCTACATTTTTACAGCGAGCCTATGATCAATTAATTCATGATGTGGCGCTGCAAAACCTCCCTGTACTTTTTGCCATTGATAGAGCCGGTATAGTGGGCGCAGATGGCCCAACGCATCAAGGTGCATTCGATATCCCATTTATGCGCTGCATTCCCAATCTCGTGATCATGGCTCCTTCTGATGAAAACGAATGCCGTCAAATGCTATACACTGGCCATAAATTAAATCAACCCGCAGCTGTACGATATCCTCGTGGCACGGGCATCGGCGCTAGAATAGAAAAAACCATGGACGAAATAACCATTGGTAAATCTCGTACCCTTAGGCACGGTATTAAAGTAGCGATTCTAAATTTTGGTACCTTACTCCCCTTCGCCCTTGAAGCGGCAGAAGAACTAGGTGCTACCTTGGTAGACATGCGTTTTGTAAAACCCCTAGATACGGAAGTCATTGATTCATTAGCACAAGACGTTGATTTATTCGTGAGTGTTGAAGATGGAGCTATCGCAGGTGGTGCAGGCAGTGCTGTAGGAGAATATCTACTGAGTCAAAAGTACAACTGCAAACTATTGCAAATAGGCCTACCAGACGAATTTATTATGCAAGGTACCCAACAAGAGATGTATCAAGCGCTACAGTTAGACGGTGCTGGGATTGTGACTAAAATAACCGAGTTTCTAGACTGACTCGGTTTACTAACGTCACATAGGAGGGATAGCCCGTTAAAGAACAGTAAAGTGAACTAATAAATGTAAACTCACTAACGCTGCAATGCCCGCCAGCACATCATCAGCCATAATCCCAAAACCACCATGTACGTATTTATCTAGGTAACTAATTGGCCAGGGCTTAAGAATATCGAAAATACGAAATAACACGAATCCGGCCAGCATGGTCTGCCAATTAAGTGGCACTGCAATCATTGTAATCATCATCCCTGCCACTTCATCCCAAACAATAGATGAGTCATCGTGGACACCCATATCATCGGCGGTTTTGCCGCAGATCCAAATACCCGCGACACTGGCTATTAGACACAGAAAAATATAGACATTAAGGGAAACAGTTTCGAGTAACAACCAAACTAATGGGACGGCGGCAAGGGTGCCGAATGTACCCGGCACCTTAGCAGCAAGTCCCGAGCCTGCTCCTAGCGCAAGAAAATGAGCAGGATTACTTAGCCTTACCCGGCTTCGCTGTTCAGCGTTCAAGCGCTGAAATGCTCAAAACATGCACCCTGTTGTTCATAAGGCTCGTCATCGTAAACTAATTCAAGTTTTCGTTTTACGCCTGTAAGCTGACCAATGCAAGTGGCATTGATATTGGCGTTAGCCAAGCCAGTTTCTAGATTACCTTTTTGTTCTTCATTAACAGTAAACAAAAGTTCGTAGTCATCACCGGAACTAAGGGCATATTGAATGGCTTGATCAATATCAACCGTTTCTTTTAAAGCCACCGATAAGGGAAGGTCTTTAACATGAATTTTAGCACCACACTCAGATGCGTTGAGAATATGTTGTAGATCTTGTACTAAACCGTCAGAGATATCGATACAAGAGCTTGCAGTGCGACGCAGGGCGGTACCTGCAAGTAATCGTGGAGCGGGATAGTTCAAGCGATTTAATAAATAATTAGCCGCTAGCTCAGAGCTGGTCAGTTTGCCCAATTTAATATCTAACCCAGCACCGGCATCTCCGATGGTACCAGTAACATAGACTAAATCTCCTGGTTTTGCAGTACTGCGCATTAGCGCTTGTTCATTGGGAACAAAACCTTGGGCGGTAATGGTGATTGCTAAAGGACCTTGAACCGTGTCTCCACCAATTAACTGAATTGAATAATATTTGGCAACTTCAAATAGTGATTGAGAAAACGCCTCTATCCAGTCTTCGTCAATTTTGGGCAAAGACAGAGATAAACTAAACCAAGCCGGCTCAGCTCCCATGGCAGCTAAATCACTTAAATTAACAGCCAGGGCTTTGTGTGCGATGGCTTCAGGAGGAGTATCTTCTGGAAAATGTACACCACTGATTAAGGTATCAGTGGTGATGGCTAAGTTTAAACCTTCGGGCACACGAGTGATTGCACAATCATCTCCAATGCCATGAATTACGTCCTTGCGTGTTTCTCGCGCTTGTTTAAAAAAGCGATCAATAATGTCAAATTCTTTCACGTTACTCTTTTGAAGATAATTCGTGTTTTCTAAGGGTTTTAATCGCTTTATCAAGCACACCGTTTATAAACTTATGACTCTCGTCAGCACCAAATGATTTAGCTAATTCAATGGCTTCATTAATCACGACTTTGTATGGGACGTCAATTCGGGCAGTAAGTTCATAAGTGGCGATACGTAATATCGCTTTTTCAACGACATCTAATTCTTCAGGTAAACGTCCTAGATAAGGTTTCATCGTCTTATCTAAGTTTTCGCAGTCTTTGACGACATTGCGCAACAATTCTTGAAAATAAGCCATATCGACTTTTTCCATATTGTTACTGGTCGCTATTCCTAGTTCAATTTGCTCAACAGGGTTTTTACTCATTTGCCAAGAATAAACAGCTTGTACCGCAAGTTCTCTTGCTTTTCTACGTGCAGATGGCTTCACGTTTATGCCTCTTCTATTTGAGCAATAACATTAACCATTTCCAGTGCACCCATGGCTGCGTCAGCACCCTTGTTACCGGCTTTGGTACCTGAACGTTCTATAGCCTGCTCAATGCTGTCGGTAGTGATAACACCGAAGGAAATGGGTATGCCGTATTCTAATGAAACTTGCGCTAGACCTTTATTGCATTCACCAGCAACAAAATCAAAATGTGGGGTGCCGCCACGAATAACCGCACCTAAGGCAATTATCCCATCATATTTTTTTTGTTCAGCCAATTTCTTAGCAACAATAGGTAGCTCGTAAGCACCAGGAACTCGAACCAAGGTAATATCTTGATCACTGACTTCACCGACACGCTCTAACGTGTCTAATGCCCCGTCAACTAAGCTTTCAACAACAAAACTGTTAAAGCGAGATACAACCAACGCAAACTTTTTACCTGTTGCGCGAACATTACCTTCAATGATATTCATGTTTGTGAAGCCCTGTAAGAAAAACGGCGCGGATTATAGCACAACCCAGTGGAAACCCAAATGGATTAATATATGTAATCCACAACTTCTAAACCAAAACCTGATAAAGCGTGATATTTTTTCGGTTTACTTAACAAACGCATTTTACGCACACCAAGCTTCCGCAGAATTTGACTTCCAACACCAACCGTTCTTGACGTTCCTTGGTATGTGCCCGCTACCGCTCGGCTGCCCATGTCTTCAGCCTCAAATTGTTTAACCTGGGCAATCAGATCCTCTTCCTTACCCAACAAAACCAACACGCCACCTTGGTCAGCGATTTTTTCCATGGCTTGTGGTAATCCTAAACTACGTTGAGCTGATCGTTCTGAGCCAAATAAATCGTTAAAAGTATTATGCAAATGCACACGGACTAGGGTCGCTGAATCCCCATCTATTTCACCTTTGCACAAGGCAAAATGCACCTGATCATCAATCACATCTTTAAAGGTATGCAGATCAAATTCGCCATAACGCGTGGGTAACTTACAACTTGCCACCTGTTCAATGGTCGTTTCATTCAAGTTTCTGTATTCAATTAAATCGGCAATAGTGCCCATTTTCAAATTGTGCTTTGCGGCAAATACTTCTAATTCAGGCCTGCGCGCCATGCTGCCGTCTTCATTTAATATTTCGACGATGACGGATGCAGGTTCAAGGCCTGCTAACCTAGCCAAATCAACGCCCGCCTCCGTATGACCGGCGCGATTTAGTACTCCACCTTCTTTGGCAATTAACGGAAAAATATGACCTGGCTGAACGATGTCTTCAGCTTTCGCGTTTTTATCCACAGCCGCTAAAATGGTTTGCGCTCGATCTGCTGCAGAAATACCCGTAGTCACGCCCTGAGCCGCTTCAATTGATACAGTGAAATTAGTTGAGAATTGGGCGTTGTTATTATCAACCATCAGGGGCAACTTCAAACGTTCGCAACGCTGTGCAGTCATAGGCAAACAAACAAGTCCCCGGGCATGGGTAACCATAAAATTGATCGCCTCAGGTGTCGCATGTTCTGCGGCCATAATCAAATCACCTTCATTTTCCCGATCTTCATCGTCCATCAGGATTACCATCTTGCCTTGTTTGATGTCTTCGATTATTTCTTCGATGCTGTGCATTGCCATTGTAGGGGGTACTCTGTTCTTTTATATTAAATTAGGGTTATTTTAAATAACCATTTTCCGCCAAAAATTGCAGATCTATGCCTTGCGACTTTTGACTATGTGCGGCTTTATCTCCTAAAATCAAGCGTTCCAAATAACGGGCAATCAAATCGACTTCCAAATTCACTAAGCTGCCGACTTGGTAGTTGCCAATAATAGTTTCTTGCAATGTATGTGGAATTAACGTGAGCATAAATTTGGCACCGTCCACGTCATTTACCGTCAGGCTAACACCATCTATGGTTATAGAGCCCTTTTCGGAGATATATTTGGCGAGTTCATCTGGTGCTTGAATCCAAATTTCTAACCAGCGATCGATTGGATTGATAGCCACGATTTTGCCTACCCCATCCACATGCCCACTGACAATATGACCACCAAAGCGAGAACTGGCTTGCATGGCTTTCTCAAGGTTGACTTTGTCTCCCACCGTGTAGTTGGCAAAACCAGAACGTTTTATGGTTTCCGGAGAGACATCAACGCTGTAGTGTTTATCTGAAAAGTCCACAACCGTTAAACACACCCCGTTAGTGGCGATACTGTCACCCAACGCCACATCAGACATATCCAGTTTTTGCACTGCAACGGTCAAACGAATATCGTCACCCTTAGGTTGCAATTTAGCGATATGACCAACGTCTTCTATTATTCCAGTAAACATGTTTTATAATCCGATATTTGCAGAAGTTTATTCTTCTATTCAGTAGTTTGATTAAAATGCGCAACCATTTTTAAATCGTCACCAACCATTCTAACGCTAGACCATTTTAATCGCTTAGCTTGATTCATTTGGGTCAGCTCATCCATCACAAACAAATTCTGTCCCTTGTCCCCTAATAGTTTGGGCGCTTGGTATAAAATCAATTCATCCACTAGATTTTGTTGCACTAACGCCCCTGCGAGCATGCCACCAGCTTCAACCCAAACCTCATTTAATTGTTTGTCAGCTAAAACCCGCAACATGGCTGCTAAATCAAGTTTATTCCCCACACTGGCAATCTGCACTTGTTCTACGCGGGCTCTTAATAGCGGGTTGGGTTTACGATTAATAATTAGGTTTTGACCAGGCAGGTCAAACATTTTCAAATTGTCATTCAGTTGATTTTTACCATCCAGAATAATTCGTAAGGGCTGACGAAGTTCAGACTCTTGGATCAGGTTTTTCGCACTATTTAATTCGTTGTACCTGACATTTAAACTTGGATTGTCAGCTAACACCGTTCCTGAACCAGACAATATTCCGCAGCTTCTAGCGCGATGTGCTTGCACATCCGCCCTTGCATCTGGACCAGTAATCCATTGACTGAGTCCATTCGCTAATGCCGTTTTACCATCTAAACTTGCGGCTAATTTTACGCTCAGCCAGGGACGATTATTTTGCATGCGTTTAATGAAACCACGATTTAACTCTTGTGCTTGCTCGCTGAGAAGCCCGAAAGAGACATCTATGCCATGTTCGGATAACCGCTTTAACCCACTCCCTGCCACAGTAGGATTGGGATCAACCATAGCAGCGACTACTCGTTTCACACCGGCTTGAATTAATGCATCAGCACAGGGGGGAGTTCTACCGAAATGGCTACAGGGTTCTAAGGTAACGTAGGCAGTTGCCCCTAGGGCTTGCTCCCCTGCTTGCTTAAGGGCATGCACTTCAGCATGGGGAGTTCCCGCTTTATGATGCCAACCTTGGCCTATTACCTCACCATTTGTATTAGCAATAACACAACCAACATTTGGATTGGGTGTTGTCGTAAATTGCCCTTTACGAGCCAACTTAATGGCAAGACTCATCAAATGATGGTCTAGCCTCGAAAAATGAAAAGCAGACATTGTGTCGCAAACTTCCTAAATAAATACGCTAATCAGGGTTTCTCACCTAATTTAGCAATTTCTTCACCAAACTCCCGAATGTCTTCGAAGGAACGATAAACCGAAGCAAAACGCACATAAGCCACCTTATCCAGTTCTTTGAGGGCATCCATGATGAGGCCTCCTAAGAACTCACTACTGATTTCTCGCTCTCCGGTTGCGCGCAACGATGACTTCAATTGACTGATGCAATGTTCGACTTTTTCCGTACTCACAGGACGCTTTTCTAGAGCACGTAGTAAACCTGCACGAAGTTTATCTTCATTAAATGGTTCTCTGGAACCATCACGTTTAACCACTCTTGGCATGACTAACTCGGCGATTTCAAACGTCGTAAATCGCTCGTGACAAGTAGTACACTCTCGCCTGCGGCGCACCTGATGACCTTCAGCAACCAACCTGGAATCGATAACTTTAGTTTCTTGTTCTGAGCAGAAAGGACAAAACATAGTCGTATTTTCTTTTCAC
Organism: Aliiglaciecola aliphaticivorans; assembly: GCF_054782055.1. Classification (NCBI taxonomy): domain Bacteria; kingdom Pseudomonadati; phylum Pseudomonadota; class Gammaproteobacteria; order Alteromonadales; family Alteromonadaceae; genus Aliiglaciecola; species Aliiglaciecola aliphaticivorans. Next base: position 12,294 of record NZ_BAAGTF010000097.1, on the reverse strand, counting down.
TATCTATAGATGCTGGCTAAACTAGCATAAAAAAGTTAAAAGGTGATACATGCAACGTTTAATTTATCTATTATCAATAGTGATAATAACGCTTAGTTGGTCAGCGACAGCTGCAGACTCGAAATGTGATGGGCTGCTTAAACTGCAATGGATTTTGGGTGACTGGGAAACCCTTCCGGATGGCAACACCCAAGAAAATTGGTTAAAAATCAGCGACGATACCTTCACCGGCTCTGGCAGCAGCCGTGATGTTTCTGGCGTCCTTGAGCAACAAGAAAGCATGCGTTTAGTACACATGCAAAGGGAAGTCTTCTATTTGGCAAAAGTCGGCCACAATAGTCTACCTGTGGCCTTTAAAGCTAAAAATTGTGACTCGAATACCGTTACTTTCGTCAATCCAAATCACAACTTTCCCAAGCAAATACTATATTTACGCACAGATAATAAATTGGTCGTCAATGTAACAGGTAGTAATGGCAAGGGATTTACTGTGCATTATCAATTGAAGCCCAATAAAAATGCGCCCTAACAGGCATTTTCTTTACTCATTAATGACGAGCTTGAACCCTTCATCCAACCAGCCTGTTATTCCGCCTATGAGTTTCTTAACAGGGCGGCCGAGCTCAGCAAGTTTAAGGGCAGCTTTATCCGCGCCATTACAATGGGGACCGGCACAATACACGATAAAGAGAGTGTCACTGGGGTACATGTGAATAGTTTCAGCTTTAATATTCTTATGGGGTAAGTTTATTGCGTTAGGTAAGTGCCCTTGTTCAAATAACAATAAGCTTCTCACATCCAATAATACAAAATCTTGGCGATTATTGCTGATCGCAAAATGCGTATCCCAACAGTCTGTTTCTAAACTGAGTAAACTCGCAAAATGGGCTTTAGCAACTTCCGCTGCAGCTGCAGGGACTCTTGACACAACTGATGACATACACGCCTCCATTTAAAGTTGAGTTTTATTATCAACAACTTAATTGAAAACACCAAGTAGCTAGTCAGCCAATTACCGATTATTTTGAGACAAAAAAGCCGCTTAAAAAGCGGCTAAGTGACGATTAACGTAAATACTACCCGTAAACAGGGAATTTTTCACACAGGTCAACCACTTCTTTCTTGACCCTTTCGATAGTTTCAACGCTTGAGATGTCATCAAGCACATCACAAATCCAATTGGCGACTTGCTTCGCCTCCTGTTCACCAAAACCTCGACGAGTAATGGCTGGAGAACCAATGCGTAAGCCACTAGTGACAAAAGGTGAGCGAGGATCATTAGGTACTGAATTCTTATTAACGGTAATATTTGCACTGCCTAAGGCCGCATCAGCGTCTTTGCCAGTAATATCTTTATCAATGAGATCAAGTAAAAATAAATGATTATCTGTGCCGTCAGAAACAATTTTATAACCACGTTCTTGCATCACGCTGACCATGGCTTTTGCATTTGCCACCACTTGTTTTTGATATTCTTTAAACTCTGGCTCTAACGCTTCTTTAAATGCGACCGCTTTTGCCGCAATCACGTGACACAAAGGACCACCTTGATTGCCAGGAAACACTGAGCTGTTTAACTTTTTATAAATAGTCTCATCACCGCAAGCAGAAAGGATCAATCCGCCACGAGGACCAGCTAAGGTTTTATGGGTAGTTGTAGTAACAACATGGGCATGAGGTAATGGATTCGGGTAAATCCCCGCCGCCACTAAACCAGCAACGTGGGCCATATCAACCAACAAGTAAGCGCCGACTTTGTCTGCAATCTCACGAAACTTCTGCCAATCAACAATGCCCGAGTAGGCAGAGAAACCACCAATAATCATCTTAGGTTTATGCTCAAGTGCTAAGGCTTCTACTTGTTGCATATCAATTTCGCCAGTGTCTTCATTCAGACCATACTGAACTGCGTTGTAAGTTTTACCTGAAAAACTCACGTGGGCACCGTGGGTAAGGTGGCCACCATGAGCAAGGCTCATTCCTAATACAGTGTCACCAGCGTCTAATAATGCCATAAACACCGCTGAGTTGGCTTGAGAGCCTGAATGGGGCTGTACATTAGCATAATCAGCGCCAAACAACTGCTTCGCTCGTTCTATGGCTAAATCTTCGGCGATATCAACATATTCACATCCGCCATAATAACGTTTGTGAGGATAGCCTTCTGCATATTTGTTGGTAAGTTGAGAACCCTGAGCTTCTAAAACGCGCGGACTACAATAGTTTTCCGAAGCAATAAGCTCGATATGATGCTCTTGGCGTTGAGTTTCATTTACAATCGCATCATATAACTCGGGGTCAAAGTCAGCAATATTCATATTACGTTTCAGCATGGTGTCTCCTCAACAACTCGGCACAAAGTTCGGGTGAAACATCTATCTTCACCTTCGTAGGGATAAAAAATGAGCGCTTATTCTAGTCATTTAGATTATTTTGTACATACCTTTGGGGAAAAATGATCCAAACCCTTGAGTATAATTTATAGCTGTTAGATTGGCGCTATTGAAATTACTCAGCTTCGCAACTTGTATGACCAAATATTTAATCAAGGGACTCGATGCATTCTGGGTAGTTAAGATTTATTTGTTGTCGTATGACATCTAAGGTTTGCATCACGTTAATACTGTCTGCATGATTCATTCTTGGATCGCAGCGTCTGCCGAGCAGGATTGACTCCATTGTGGACTCTATTTGATATTCAAAACCATTCACTGGATGAGGAAAATCCACCGTGCGGATCAACTTCTCGTTTTGATATAACTGCGCTTGTCGGCCGTTCCAAAAATAGGCTGGAACACAAATATAACCTTCTTTTCCATGAATACTCATGATATTGGAACACTGGGCCGCCATGGTACAGGTAAATTGGCTAATCACACCGGATGGATAGGTCAAATTCACCATTGTATTTTGGTCTACGCCGTCTGCAGACAGCTTGGCCACAGCCTGAACGCGAGTGGGATACTCGGCCAACAAATACTGACTTAAACTCACACTGTAAACACCTAAATCTAGTAAAGCGCCACCAGCTAAAGCGGGATCCGTCAAACGATGATTTTTCAGGTGCGAAAAAGCAAAGCCGATTTGTGAGTTAATGTATTCTAATTCGCCAATTTCCTGCTGCTCAATCCACTCTTTAAGTTGCTCGAAACAAGGCATAAAACGGCTCCACATTGCCTCTTGAAACACACATTTATGCTGTGCTGATAGACTCACCAGCACCTCAGTTTGCTGTGCATTTACAGTCAGGGGTTTTTCCATAAGTAGATGTTTACCTGCCTGCAAACATGCTCTGGCTATAGGAAAATGATGGGAATGGGGTGTCGCAATATAGATCACATCAATATTGGGATCTGCAATTAGAGATTCATAGTCCCCATAGGCAACAGTGGCTCGGTATTGTTGAGCAAATGCCTCCGCTCGTGCTAGGTTTCGACTGGCAACCCCATATAACTTGCCTTGCACTGAACTTGCCAACGCAGTAGCAAATTGATTTGCAATGCCACCTGGCCCAATGACTCCCCAATTCAACATTCTTCTTCCTAGTATAACTTCGGTTATTAGTTATTCTGAAGTCAGGGAATAAAAATTCAAGCTTTAGCGCCTTCATTTTCAACATTAATCGATTTTAGCTTAGTTGATCAGCGCTCTATTTCTAACCAGATTGCACCTAAGGATATGCAAAAAATTTCTGTTCGCCATTGGACTGTGAGCCGGTCTGGATTACACTATCGTTTTATCCTTCATTAAATTGGCACTATGGCACAATACGTATATAGCATGCACAGGGTGGGAAAAATTGTCCCCCCCAATAGACACATACTAAAAAATATTTCTCTTAGCTTTTTTCCCGGCGCAAAAATTGGTGTGTTGGGTTTAAACGGTGCAGGTAAATCCACCCTGCTGCGCATCATGGCTGGTATTGACCAAGATATAGAAGGTGAGGCTAGACCTGCGCCAGAATTAAAAATTGGTTATCTTCCTCAAGAACCTCAGCTAGATGAAACTAAAGATGTGCGTGGCAACATTGAAGAAGCCGTTGCAGATGTTGCCCACGCGTTAAAACGCTTAGATGAAGTCTATGCAGAATATGCAGAAGAAGATGCAGATTTCGATGCCTTAGCAAAAGAGCAAGGCCAACTAGAAGCCATCATCCAAACCAAAGATGGTCATAACCTTGAAAATGCTTTGGAGCGCGCAGCCGATGCTCTTCGACTTCCTCCTTGGGATGCAGATGTAAGTAAACTTTCTGGCGGTGAAAGGCGTCGAGTCGCCCTTTGTCGACTACTCCTAGAAAAACCGGATATGTTGCTTTTAGATGAGCCAACTAACCACTTGGATGCAGAATCAGTAGCATGGTTAGAACGTTTTCTTCACGATTACGAAGGGACTGTAGTAGCCATAACCCACGATCGTTATTTCCTTGATAATGTAGCGGGTTGGATATTAGAACTAGACCGAGGTGAAGGTATTCCTTGGGAAGGTAATTACTCCTCTTGGCTTGAACAAAAAGATCAACGTCTTGCCCAAGAAGAGCGTACCGAAAGTGCACGTCAAAAGTCCATTCAACAAGAGTTAGAATGGGTGCGTTCAAATCCCAAAGGGCGTCAAGCTAAAAGCAAAGCCAGAATGGCAAGGTTTGATGAATTAACTACTGGTGATTATCAAAAACGGAATGAAACCAATGAGTTATTTATCCCCCCTGGAGAACGTTTGGGTGATAAAGTTATTGAGGTAACAGGGTTATCTAAATCTTATGGTGATCGTTTGCTGATTGACGATTTATCTTTCAGCATCCCCAAAGGGGCAATAGTCGGTATTATTGGCCCTAACGGAGCAGGTAAATCCACGCTATTTCGCATGCTGACTGGACAAGAGCAGCCTGATTCAGGAGAAATAGTACTTGGCGACACTGTGCAATTAGCAAGTGTTGACCAATTTCGCGATCATATGAACGAGAAGAACACCGTTTATAAAGAAATCTCCGACGACTCAGATATTATTCGCATTGGTAATTTTGAACTAAACAGCCGTGCTTATTGTAGCCGTTTTAATTTTAAGGGGACTGATCAACAAAAATTCATTAAAGATCTTTCTGGTGGTGAACGTAACCGGGTTCATCTGGCAAAATTGCTCAAAGCTGGTGGTAACGTGCTTCTGCTCGATGAACCGACCAATGACCTTGATGTTGAAACTTTGCGGGCACTGGAAAATGCGATCCTGGAATTTCCAGGTTGTGCCATGGTTATTTCTCACGATCGTTGGTTTTTAGATAGGGTCGCCACGCACATTATGGATTACCGAGACGAAGGAAAAATCAACTTTTACGAGGGTAATTACACAGATTATGAAGCCTGGTTAAAAGACACCTTAGGCGAAGACGTGGTGGAGCCACATCGACTTAAATACAAAAAAATTAGTAAATAATCTCAGATCCTTTCATATTGATAGCGTGTAATTTAACACTTGGGTAAAATCTTGGGCGAAATTACACGTTTTTTATGCTTAAATATTGTTATTAAAGGCAACGTTGAGGATCACTATGGAAAAACGTCAATTTAATCGCGTAGACTTTTCAGCTCCTGCCATTTTATTTCAGCAAGATCGCCATTGGCATACCCACATTATTGATATTTCATTAAATGGGGCGCTTATTGGCTATCCAGATGAGTTTATTGGCAATTTAGAGCAAGAATTTGAATTAAATGTAGAAATTGAAGGCACTCGCAAAGTGATCACCATGTTCGGTGAAATTGTGCACAATGCTAATCACTGTTTGGGTTTCCACATTAAGTGTATGGATATCGATAGTATTTCAGATTTGCGCAAGTTAGTTGAATTGAATTTAGGCGATATGTCACTTTTACAGCGAGACTTAACCTCACTAGTTTCCTAATCCTAAGTATAATAAACATTCGGATAATTTTTAGATAAACTACGCAGAGAATAAGGTTAAAGTTTAATCCATACGTAAAAAATGTTTTGTTGAATATGCTTAACAAAGGAGTTTGAGTTATCTTCAAAGTTGTTGATCAGTTATATGAAAAGGATAAAGTTTTAATTCTTATTGTAGAAGATGAACCCATTAGTGCATTAATTGCGGCTAAAGCCCTTTCAGATAATTTTATTACCCATCATGTGAGTTCAGGGCAAGAAGCGCTGGATTTTTGTGATCAAAAGCTACCTGACATCATATTGATGGATATTAATATGCCTGTTATGGATGGGTTAACCGCGTGCAGAAAACTCAAAGATAACGATAATACCCAAGAAATACCGATTATATTCGTCAGTTCTCACAATTCACCAGAAGCGGAAGATGAATGTTGGGAAGCGGGCTGTACAGATTTTATCACCAAGCCTTTTTCAGTCACAACATTACGACATAGGGTTAACTCACATTTAGCAGCTAAGCTGATGTCTGACAAATTAAAACGTTTAGCGACTGTCGATGGTTTGACAGATGTGCAAAATCGCCATTATTTTGATGGTTTCTTAGCGGATCAAATGAAATTATGCACCCGCATGAAACATCATATAGGTTTAATCTTAATCGATATCGATTACTTTAAGCTTTATAATGATACCTATGGACACATTAAAGGCGATGAGTGTTTGCGACAGGTAGCAAGTACTCTGAGAACCGTATTAAAGCGCCCTACCGATTGTATAGCAAGGTATGGGGGGGAAGAATTTGCAGTTGTACTTCCCCATACTGACGCTCGTGGCGTTGAGCACATTGCCAATAGCATGCTAAGTGCAATACGCGATCTAAACTTACCTCACAAACTTTCAAGCTTAAGCCGGGTCACTATTAGTGCAGGCGGCATTTGCGTTTCACCTCAAAATCTTAGCCAAATCTCACTCATCCAAAAAGCCGATCAAAATTTGTATTCGGCAAAAGATGCGGGGCGTGACCAATTTGTTGTAGCCTAAACCTTAGATAAAGGTTTAGAGGGCCTCCAGAGCCTCTGACAGACGTGAGACTGCCACTACTTCTATACCAGGGATGGATTGTTTCGGTTTATTTCCCTTAGGAACAATGGCGCGTTTAAAGCCATGTTTGGCCGCTTCTTGTATACGTTCAGTTCCATTCGGGACAGGCCGAATCTCACCTGCTAAACCGACTTCTCCAAATGCAATTAATTCTCTGGATAGAGTATGGTTTCTAAAGCTGGAGATCATTGCTAGCAGTAAGGCTAAATCAACACTGGTTTCTGCAACACGAACCCCACCCACCACATTAACAAACACATCCTGATCGTTCATTTGCACATTTCCATGGCGATGTAAAACAGCAAGTAACATAGCTAAACGATTCGCTTCAGTTCCCACCGCGATACGTTTGGGGTTTGCCATTTGAGAGTAGTCAACTAAGGCTTGAATTTCCACTAACAATGGTCGTGTCCCTTCCCAAACCACCATAACAATGCTGCCTGGTGACTGTTGCTCTTCGCGACTTAAAAAGATAGCTGATGGATTGCTGACCTCTTTAAGACCTTTGTCTGTCATGGCAAACACGCCCAACTCATTTACTGCACCAAAACGATTTTTATTTCCCCGCAACGTTCGATAACGACTGTCACTTTCCCCTTCAAGCATCATTGAACAATCTATGCAATGCTCCAGCACCTTAGGACCTGCCAAATTTCCTTCTTTGGTGACATGTCCGACCAAAAACATTGCAATATGATGCTGTTTGGCAAAGCGCGTTAAAAACGCGGCACTTTCTCGCACTTGGGAAACACTGCCAGGTGCGGATTGAATATCACTCACGTGCATGACCTGTATGGAATCAATTACCATAATGTCGGGTTTGTGCACTAACGCCAATTCACAAATGGTTTCTACATTCGTTTCCGCCAACACTTTTAATTTAGATGTGGGTAATCCTAATCGTTGCGCTCGCATCGCCACTTGTTGTAAGGATTCCTCCCCCGTGACATAAAGCGTATTACGTCCTTGGGCCAAATGACACATTACCTGCAGCAACAACGTACTTTTACCTGCCCCAGGCGAGCCGCCAATTAACATTGCAGCACCAGGCACTACACCTCCCCCAAGAACGCGATCGAGTTCTTTGAAACCCGCACTGAATCGCGGTAATGCTTGTAAGTCAATTTGATCTAAGGTTTCCACTTTCGCGTGGGTTTGCCCTGCGTAGCCTTTTAAATTCCGTTCAGGTGCATGTTTATCATTACTAAGAACAACTTCAGAAATGGTGTTCCATGCCTGACAATCATTACATTGTCCTTGCCAGCGAGGGAACTCTGCTCCACAATCAGTACATACAAAAGCGATTTTACGTTTAGCCATAAGTTATTGAACTACATTAAATTAGGGCTAGTTGATTAATTCAACTAAACCGGTAAGTTGGGATCAAAGGTTATTTATTCGTTGCCGATAAAAGAATATCATAACGACGCCTTAACCATAGCGAACATTTGATTGGCATGAGTCAAGATTTAGAAAAGTATCACGACATTATAGAACAGTTAAAACCAATGATAAATGAACCTGAATTTAATCAGGTTCTATCACAGGTTGCATCTGGCATCCCGAAACAAAAACGCTTTTTAATCAAAATGGAATTAAAGCGCCTATCTCGTCCATGCCTCCGCCTCATCGACCTCAGAGGGCAGGTAGCTGGCGATTGCCGCGAATTTACTTATCAGGATAAAACTCATTTTTTAGACGATACTGCCATTGATGTTTTCGAAAAGCAGGTTCGACTGTTTGGTGAATATACCATGGGAGTATATGAGGCAGTTAAAAATACCGAAAACAGTTATCGTGTTATTTATCAAAAGCAGCGGGAAGAAGCTGAAAAAGAAGGGGTTGTGGTAGAAGAGCGTAAACCCCATCACGCCACCGTTTTACGCTTCGGTGAATATGCTAAACGTTGCGAAGAGCGCATGAATTTCGCAGTGAATATTGAGTTATTTACAGAGTTAAATAAAAGTATTCAAGCAACCACAATAGATGTATCAGTAAGTGGTTTAAAAGTTAAAGTGGCGAATGAACACTTATTTAAAGTCGGTGATAGGATTACTGTCCAGTTTCGAGGGTTAGAAGGCGAATACTCAATAGATCGAAAGGCTGGCGTGGGATACAACATTGTTAATGTTGAAAGTAGCAAACGAGAGCAACGTATTTCATTACAAAAAAATGAAGAACACACTCAACACTCGTTTAAAGACTTTTTTGAAAAGTTCATACACGGCAACAAACGTCGCTATAAAGTTAATATGGATAATACGCTCACGGCGATTAACCTAAAGACCTACGAACAGTATTTTATTCCCAATGTGTCCTCTGTCCCCATATACATTGAAAAAATAAAAGATCTTTATGTTCCCAAATACGCCCTAATCAATAACTGCAATAAAGATCCCTTGTATTATTGGAGTGATGAGCTATTTGAATTGCGCCTTGGTTATGTCTTAGGACATCAGCGTATTGCAAGGCTATTAAGCCAACCTGAAAATTATCAGGAAACCACTGTTTATTCGTTCAATCACATTAAAGATGACAAAGTTTATTTTTATTCTGCCACTCAAGAAGAGTTGTTCGACCGTCCTGATTTGATGAAGGTGTTTCTGGGCTATGGCGGTAGGAAAGCAAGTTGGCGGGTTTTCAAATTACAAATTACCAATGTAGATCTCAACCAAGTACATATACCACTGTCTTTACCCGACTCTGTTAGCAGTGCGGTGAAACGTCAGAATCATCCACCCGCACCGAGGTTGATGTCACGCCTTAAAAATGTGAGATACATGGCGCTCCTAACCGATATTACTGATGAAGTTGGTACTCAAAATTATGAAAAAGTACCCATTCGCCGTGGAGAAATCTCACAATTAAAAGTGTTTGGACACCCAAGAAATAAACTGCCTCCAGCGGTGCAGATGTTCAGGTTTAAATATCACAATCAACGCAAAGAGACCCGCTATCAATTGCGAAGTAAAGTGCAATTAAATTTTGGTGATATAACAATTGAAGGAAGCAGTGAAGATGTTTCTACGCGAGGAATGCGCGTTGAGTTGAATGACTTTTTTCATGGTGAAGAAAATGATTTGGTCAAACTCAGTTTTCCACTTTTACAAAATGTTACCAAGAAATTTAATTTGTCTAATCTGCCATACGTCGTCAAGGGAATTTCCTATGGGCGCAATGTTTTGCACCTTCAAGCCGTTGTAGATTCAGTCAACAAAACTGCACAACGATTTTTTGAAGAGCTTATTCGTAATAACCGCGGAAAACTAAAAGCCCATAGTGAAGAAGAGGAAATTCCAGGGATTGGCTCAGCGTTGCGAAATTTATTTGCGAAGAATGTCTTAAACACCGCATTTTTTATCCGCAAAGAAGGGATTGATTTTCTCCCCGATGCCATTGTTACCAGTAATCCCAATAGTCGTTTGAATAATCTATTGGCTTTCGATGCGGAAAACGGTCAATACAATATGCACTTTTTGTATTCAACTTATGGGGTTGAATTAGACTTTATTCAGTACACGTTAAAACGAATTAAAACCAATAAAAAGCCGGTAATGCGCGAGATATTCGTCGCTTTTGATCCAAGCCGAGAATATATTGACGAAGCTATAAAAAGCCGTTTTTCCGATCAATTCCATGGTGATAAAGAACGTAAAAACTTCATTAATCAAGCTCGTGAATCAGGCCAATTTATAGCGGTGAAAGTGTTCTTAGCCAGAGCGGGACGTCCGGATATTGAACGCTTACAAGCAGAAATTAGTTATGTGGGAATTTATGCAATCCACAAAGCAAAAATACTCGAAGAGCAGCTTTGGAATATTATTGGTGTGGGCGACCTAATTGATGTGACTGATGAAGTATTAATACGACACAATTTCAGCCAACAACAGATTATAGATAATCAGCAAATGCCGGCTTATCACAAAGTCAATTCGGACAAAATTGAAAATTTATTAAAAGCCTAATCTACGGTACTACCAAGAATTTGATTGCATCTACAGGCAAAACTGGTAGACTTCGCGGCGAAATTTTGTGCGGTCTTGAAATCAATTAATAAGCCAAGGCTGCTCGTCCGTTCTTTTAAAAATTGGTGGTAACTTATGCATCCTATGCTGAATATTGCGGTGCGCGCTGCTCGCGCTGCTGGAAATGTGATAACTCGTGGTTTTGAAAATCGTAATGATTTGTTGTTGGAAAAAAAAGGTGAGAACGACTTCGTCACTAAAATCGACAAAGAAGCCGAAAAAATCATTATTGAAAAAATTCAGCAATCTTTCCCCGACCACTCATTTTTAGGTGAAGAAGGCGGCATAGTCGAAGGCAGTGACGAATTTAAATGGATCATTGACCCCCTTGACGGTACCACTAATTTTATCAAAGGTATTCCCCACTTTGCGGTTTCGATAGCCCTAATGCACAGAGGTCGTATAGACCAAGCCGTGGTATTTGACCCAATTCGTGGTGAACTTTTCACTGCAAGTAAAGGCGCTGGTGCACAATTAAATGGTTTCAGGATCCGCACCGGTAAAGCAAAAGACTTAAACAATACTGTGCTTGCCACTGCGTTCCCTTTCAAAGCGAAAGAAACATCTGATGAAGCTATACAACGTTTCTCAAACATATTTAAACAATGTGGCGATGTCCGCCGTTGTGGCTCTGCAGCGTTAGATTTAGCTTATGTTGCTGCAGGTCGATATGATGGTTATTGGGAACGCGGTATCAAACCTTGGGACGTTGCTGCTGGAGAACTACTGGTACGTGAATCTGGTGGCTTGGTTACTGACTATAAAGGCGGTAATGATCCCCTCGATAAAGGTGAGATAGTCGCTGGCAACCCGCGCGTGGTGCAGTCGTTGGTGAAACACTTAAAATAATCGATAATGAAAAAGACATAGGTTTAATTTCGTTCTCGAAGATCTAAAAAGGAAGCATTTTGCTTCCTTTTTTTGTGCCTCAAGCCAGCAAGTATAAATACAACACAACAGGGTTGCTTGGCATTTTATTCAGGTCTATTCATTAGATTTTCTGCCTGCGCTACAACTGCTAATTTAAAAGCGAGGGAATAATCTCGTTGAGTACGTTTAGTTGTTGATTGCATTGCACTGTCCAAATCAAGTTTGAAGGGTGTCAACGCTCTTTAGGGCGGGTCGCTGACATAAAAAAAGCCGGGTAAATGAAGTGACCCCGTAAAGTTGGACTCATTTCTAAGCGGCAACCAAGGCCTGATTTCGATATTGTGTCGGACTCAGGCCTTTTAGTTTTAGCTTAATGCGTTCGTTGTTGTAATAGTCGATGTAT
>NZ_BAAGTF010000096.1:0-2124 GCF_054782055.1 Aliiglaciecola aliphaticivorans | reverse complement strand
AAAGACTATTACTTACTCAAATCTATTGCTGGGGTAGGACAAATCCTCGCACTCACCATCCTATATGAAATCGGTGATATTGAACGCTTTGAAAGCGTTCAAAAGTTCGCTTCTTACTCTCGATTAATCAAATGTAAAGCTGAGTCAGCGGGTAAAACCTATGGTACTCAAGGCAACAAAATTGGCAATGCTCATCTCAAGTGGGCGTTCTCAGAAATGGCTGTACTTTACCTACGGGGTAATGACAAAGCTCAGGCCTATTTAAACAAATTACAAAAACGCATGAGTAAAGCAAAAGCCTTATCTGCATTGGCACATAAACTCGGTCGCTGCGTTTACTTCATGTTGAAACGTCAAAAGGTATTTGATGAAAGTCGATTTCTAGCAGGTTAGTCACGTCATTCGGTGAGCTGAACGTCTAACTAGCACCTTAAGCAGAGTATGTGAAAACGTGAGTGAATTCGTCACTGGTTTAACCCCCCTTATCTCGTTTATATACCACCGCTAGGTAACTACCCGGCTTGATTAGACACCGAATGGGCGTGCATCAATACTTTGCGCTAAATCGCTTACACCTGGCCTGAGCCTGAAACTAACTGGTGGAAATATCCAACCTTCATTTTGAATAGTGCCAGTGCTGGGTTAACCGATGAATGTCTAGTGCCCCTGCTTGCAATAAGGAATTTGAAAAAGCAGGCTGCGATGAGATCGCATAAGAGAGCCTCTATATGTGTTTGCTGTAGGCGATATCCTAACAGTCACAATGACAGATGAAGTAAACGGCTTAGCCCAAAGATTTGGATTGATCTGAAAAATAGATCAAAAGCACACTAGTACCTATTGACTAACCGGAGGCTCATATGTGTTAGCCATCCATTTGCGTAGGAGTTTTTAGGTTATCATGATGTAATAGACCATCACTTCGTCTAAATTTACCAAGCTCTTGCGCCCAAGCGTAAGCAACTACTAATAAATTTTCGGCTAACTCTCTCATACTCTCTGGTGTGAAAAAAGAATTCTCAGGACCAAGATCCGTATTTATAAACTCTAAAATATTGCCGTGACAAATATTATTGCGTAAACGTACTAATTCAACATCAACTCTATTGGGTTTTACACTATCAAGTTTTTCCATAAAGTCAGATTCACTTGGTAAAGCCAAAAAGCTAACTGGAATACCAAGTTCATGTGCTTGTTTAATTAAGTTATTACTTAATACTTTATATGGCGATAGCTCTGGCGGTGCTGTCCCCTCAGTACTTACTTGTGAAATAGTTACTCTTAAGCTGGCTTCAAAGCCATTTAATAGCGAAGATATTCCAGGAACATAAAAACCAGATTTAATTGCATCTAAGCCTTGTACGAAGAACCAATGAAACTCAGCAGCGCACATCCATTCAAAAAAATGATTTCGTTCTTTTGACCAATCACCACACTTTTCAAAGTGTTCTGTTACATGTTGAAAATGTGCTTCATCTAGTTCGGCTGGCACTGAATTCTCCTTGGTTGGCTAACGCTTCACATATGGGGCGCAGGCTTGCTGGTTATACTTGCGCGAAGCGCCAGCCAGCGAGTTTGCGTCCCAATGAGCGTAGCGAATGAACATAAAGTGTTTGTTATCTTGCACGGCTTCTAACGGGTCCATTTTCACTCTTTGTTATTATGAGCGAATAAATATTAATACTATAAACACTATCGATTTTTGTTTTCAAATCTGAGCAGGTTAATGTCATTGATTTCCCGTCTTCTCCGGGATCAATGTTACCACCAACTTTAATTGCAGTAGGAGAAGCTGATATGATTTGTGAAACGCCGTGACTCCAGACTCCTGGTAGTTCTCCATTTTCTTTAATGTAGACTTTCGCATTTTCCGCCAACTCACTTAAACCTTTGATAATTATAGATTCATCTTTTGAGCATTCTCTCGGGACAGAAGCTTGTGCATGAAAGACACAAAGATCTATTAGTATAACCGCGACTAAAAATTTAATATGCATGATAACTTCCAAAACAGCGGAAAGCGAGAGCGTATTTGGGCGAAGCCCAGCGAGTGCTTTTCCGGTGCTTTTGTTTGTTATGAGGTGACAATATGACAACCCCAAAAAGTTTATACATTTAGTAACA
>NZ_BAAGTF010000095.1:0-22202 GCF_054782055.1 Aliiglaciecola aliphaticivorans | reverse complement strand
AAAGACTATTACTTACTCAAATCTATTGCTGGGGTAGGACAAATCCTCGCACTCACCATCCTATATGAAATCGGTGATATTGAACGCTTTGAAAGCGTTCAAAAGTTCGCTTCTTACTCTCGATTAGTCAAATGTAAAGCTGAGTCAGCGGGTAAAACATATGGTACTCAAGGCAACAAAATTGGCAATGCTCATCTCAAGTGGGCGTTCTCAGAAATGGCTGTACTTTACCTACGGGGTAATGACAAAGCTCAGGCCTATTTAAACAAATTACAAAAACGCATGAGTAAAGCAAAAGCCTTATCTGCATTGGCGCATAAACTCGGTCGCTGCGTTTACTTCATGTTGAAACGTCAAAAGGTATTTGATGAAAGTCGATTTCTAGCAGGTTAGTCACGTCATTCGGTGAGCTGAACGTCTAACTAGCACCTTATGCAGAGTATGTGAAAACGTGAGTGAATTCGTCACTGGTTTAACACCTCTTATCTCGTTTATATACCACCGCTAGGTAACTACCCGGCTTGATTAGACACCGAATGGGCGTGCATCAATACTTTGCGCTAAATCGCTTACACCTAGCCTGAGCCTGAAACTAACTGGTGGAAATATCCAACCTTCATTTTGAATAGTGCCAGTGCTGGGTTAACCGATGAATGTCTAGTGCCCCTGCTTGCAATAAGGAATTTGAAAAAGCAGGCTGCGATGAGATCGCATAAGAGAGCCTCTATATGTGTTTGCTGTAGGCGATATCCTAACAGTCACAATGACAGATGAAGTAAACGGCTTAGCCCAAAGATTTGGATTGATCTGAAAAATAGATCAAAAGCACACTAGTACCTATTGACTAACCGGAGGCTCATATGTGTTAGCATTATCAATTTTATATAACATGCCGACTTTTTGATTTTTTAGCATCCCTAGCTGGGGCGTCATCGAACATTCGCAAATACTCACGACTAAATTGCGCTGCACTTTTATATCCGACACTCCAACCAGCCAGTTCAGCGGTATAATTTTCTTCAATCAACAGTCGTCTGGCTTCCAATAAACGAAAACGCTTTTGATAACCTATAGGCGTCAATGATGTCACTTCTTTGAAGCAGGCAAAAAAAGCAGAACGGCTCATGTTTGTTTTTTTTAATAACATTTGAATATCCATTTTTTCGGTCAGATTATCTTTTATATATGAAGCCACCTCCATAATTTTTTGTAGTTTATTACCAGCTTTAAAGAACTGATAAATCAATTCTCCATCAGAGCTTCGAAGCAAATGGTAAGTCAGTTCTTTTATTAGCATTGGCCCGAGTATTTGAGCTTCTATTGGATTATTGAGTGATTTTACTAAGCGTGTTGCTGCATCTAACATGCTGTCACTAGCCTGGTGTACAAAAATAGAACACAAATTTGACTTAGTGTAATAAGTTCGATGCATTTGTAATTTTGAGGAAATTTCACGTATAGATACAAAATCAAGACTCAGCCTTAAAGCTAGAAATGGCTTATCTCCAGTGGCCATCTCTATACAACTCATAACGGGAAGTTCAAGAGCACTGACTAAACAGTGGCCTTGACTTGCAATCAAAGTATCATTACCAAGCTCAATGCTCTTCGCGCCTTGAATAATAATTGCATAAGACGCTTGCCAATTATGTTTGATCATATCATTGACTGAAGAGTGCTTAATTAGATCAACACCTGGCATCAACGTCTCGCTAATTCCATCTCTCATAGCATGGGACTGAATGATTTGCGCTAAATTAGAAAATCGACTGGACATCAGCACCTCGTGAGGCAGTTTAGCCTACCCTTTAAATTTGGATTATTAGGTAATAATTATAGACGATCAGATATACTCTTTGAAGCAACTATTATCTAGAATTATCGCTCAAATTACTTGGAGTAAGATAAAATGATTTTAGTAACAGGCGCCTCTGGTCACCTAGGCAAAGCGATCATTCGCAACTTAACTAGCCTTTATCCGGCGAGCATGATTTGCGCACTTGCAAGACATGAAAGCAAGATGACTGAGTTAATTCCTTTGGGAATACAAGTGCGGGTTGGTGACTATGACAATATTGAATCACTCAATCTTGCCATGGACGGGATTGAAAAAGTATTATTGATCTCAGGAACAGACGAAGACAATCGTGTAATCCAACATTTAAACGTAATTAATGCAGCTAAAAATGCTGGCGTTAGCTTTATCGCTTATACCAGTCGCCTTGTTAAAGATAACAACACATCTCAGAATCACTTAATGGATGGACACTTTAAAACCGAAGCCCTTATCATCGACTCTGGTCTTGATTATCTTATTTTCCGAAATGGACTGTATTTCGATACCATCCCGACTTTTGTAGGTGGCGATCAAGTATTTAAAGTAGGCAATATCAGCGTGCCTGCGGGAAATGGTAAGGTGTCTTTTGTACTCAGAGCAGAATTAGGAGAAGCAATAGCAAAGGTACTCGTCAGTAGAGAGTTTAACAGAGAGATCATATCGTTGACGGCTAACGTATCTTGGTCGCTTTACGACGTTGCCAAGGCACTCACAGAGATCTCAGGTAAACTCGTTACCTATACTCCTATTGAACGTTCAGAATTTGTATCACGAATGTTAAACCTCGGGCTACCGGAACTATTAGCCAACCGTTATGCTGATTTTCAAGGAGAAATCAAGCAAGGCATGCTTGAAGGCACAAGCACTTCACTCGAAAGAATATTAGAAAGAAAACCTACCCAACTAAAAGAGGGCATAAAAGCCGTATTCAATGTCACTCATTAAGCACACTTAATTTAATCAAAACACATAAAACCTAATTTGACTTATATTTAATTAAGGGATTAAGCATCATGGGGCTCAGGATGCTAACAGTATTAATAACCCGCAAAAACCTGTGTTTCAACACGGGCTTTTACCGTATATAAATTTAACCTATTTTAATCATAAAATGTAACTTAAAACAACATAGAGGTTTTTTGAAATACCCACTTTTCCCTTTGTGAGAATGCGGCAATTACCCGTTAACTTGCAAATATACGGCGTTGAAGTTATGACTGTCTATAATCACAGTAACCGGTAGGACGGTGACATTGATTGACTCGAAGCTTGAATGCCTGCAATTAGCACATCAGAAGTCTTTCAGTGTTAGCCAATGTCGTATAACAAAAGTGTCAGTTTGAGATTATATGAATTCAGTTAATATTTTACTGAGGGTAATCTCAGACTGGACTCGTCTTAACTAAATGCTTGTAAGCCAGTTTGCGCACGCCCCAAAATCAGTGCATGGACATCGTGTGTGCCTTCGTAGGTGTTAACCGCTTCTAGGTTCATAACATGGCGAATTACATGGAATTCATCAGAAATACCATTGCCACCATGCATATCGCGCGCAGCTCGAGCAATATCTAACCCTTTGCCACAAGAATTACGCTTAATCAAAGAGATCGCCTCTGGTGCCAGTGCGTCTGCATCCATTAGTCTTCCAGCTTGCAAACAGGCCATCAACCCTAACGCAATTTCGGTCTGCATATCTGCTAATTTTTTTTGAATCAATTGAGTGGCTGCAAGTGGTCGAGAGAACTGCTGACGGTCTAAACAGTATTGTCTCGCTGCGTGCCAACAAAACTCTGCGGCCCCCATAGCCCCCCAAGCTATGCCAAAGCGAGCCTTGTTTAAACAGCCAAATGGGCCCTTTAAGCCCGAAACATTTGGCAGCATATTTTCTTCTGGTACAAAGACGTTATCCATCACCACTTCACCGGTAATGGATGCCCTAAGAGAAAACTTCCCTTCAATTTTAGGGGCCGATAATCCTGCCATTCCTTTTTCTAAAATGAAGCCTCGTATCACACCATCTAATTTAGCCCAAATCACAAATACATGGGCTACAGGTGAATTTGTGATCCACATTTTGCTGCCATTTAAAACATATCCACCGGATGCTTTTTTAGCATGGGTTCTCATGCTCGCGGGATCAGAACCTGAATCAGGCTCAGTCAGGCCGAAACAACCAATCCATTCACCAGTCGCTAGTTTAGGTAGGTATTTTTGACGCTGTTGTTCACTGCCGTAAGTATAAATAGGATGCATTACCAATGATGATTGGACACTCATGGCACTTCGATAGCCGCTATCTACTCTCTCAACTTCCCGGGCAATTAAACCGTAGGAAACGTAGTTAACATTGGAACAACCGTATTGTTCAGGAAGCGTCGCGCCCAACAAGCCTAACTCTCCCATTTTCTTCATTATATCGGTATCAAAGTATTCATTTCGATTGGCATGCAAAATCCCAGGCATCAGCTTTTGTTGGCAAAACTGATGAACAGAATCTCGCAATATTCGTTCGTCTTCATTCAACAAAGAATCTAAGTTTAAAGGGTCTTGCCAATTGAATTTTTTCATTTTGATTATCCCAACTTGAATTTAGCTTGTTAATTCTGCCATTTGCATAGAGACAACTTTACTGCCGTCTTCTGACTGCAAACTACCTACCTGACAAAACCCGAAGGAATGATGGAAATGTGCTGAAGCAAAATTGTCTGGCTTTAAGTTATATTCACAGCAGATGGAAGAAAAACCTTGCTCCTTTGCGGCACGGAATAAATCGTTATACAGATCTTTTCCCAGACCTCTTCCCTGCAAAGAAGAATCAACGACGATACGGTCAACATAAACAAAGTTCTTATAGCGTTGGTCAAACCATTGGTAGTTTTCACTGGCATAATCCGCTTCAGGTGCCATGGCAAGCAAAAAGCCAACGATGGAAGTGGTCGACGTTTGATGATCATGCTGTTCTATTACGCGATGATAACAGCTAAGTTCATCCAGTTGCTGTATACGCGCTAAATCCATAGGACTGGTAAAGTGAACAAACTTATCATTTAATCGTTTGATTGCCGAAAAATCTTCCTCGAGGGCATCTCTAAATTGGAATTCCAACATAATTCGGATTATCTCCAAAAGACGAATTTAGTCATAAAAAAAAGCGCCCTAAGGCGCTTTGTAAATTATACGAGTTTAGTTTTTGCTACCAGAGATATTTTTCATATATTTGAAGAAATCACTATCAGGTTCAACAACTAATACATCTTGTTTGCTATCGAAACTAGCTCTGTAAGCATCCATACTTCTTAGGAATGCATAAAACTCAGGGCTTTTCGAATAGGTCTCAGCATAAATTTGAGCCGCTTGCGCTTCCCCTTCACCTTTAATTTTACGCAGGTTTCTTTCCGCATCAGCCAGCATTACCGTCACTTTAGCGTCAATATTTGCTTTGATGATTTCTGCTTGCTCACGACCTTCAGAGCGGTGTTCTTTCGCTACGGCTTCTCGCTCAGCGCGCATACGTTGGAAAATAGAGTTACTGACTTCTGGCGGCAAGTTTATTTGCTTAACACGCACATCCACAATCTCAATACCCAACTCATCAGAACTGGAAGACGCTTGCTTCATGGCTTCATCCATCAATTCTGAACGCTCGCCAGACACGATTTGAGAAATAGTACGAGTACCAAACTCAGAACGTAATCCATTGTTCACTTTTTGCTTAAGAAGAGACTCAGCTTGCAATTTATTCCCGCCAGTTGACAAGTAATAGGTTGCAAAATCTTTAATCCGCCATTTGACATAAGAATCAACAATTAGATCTTTCTTTTCTGAGGTAACGAAACGTCCCGCAGGATCATCCAATGTTTGTATTCTGGCATCAAGATTTACGACTCTGTCAATCAATGGAATTTTGAAGTGAAGACCAGGACTAAACACTACGGTTTCCCCTGCAGCGTCACGCTCGACTTTACCAAATTGAATCTTAATCGCTTTTTGACCTTCAGGTACTACAAACAAAGAAAGAAAAACAGCGATGACAACCAAAACGATTACGCCAATACTTAAATTTTTCATTTTTTAGTTTCTCCCTTGTCTAGTTCTGTCGCCACGTAACGTTGTCGGTGCCGAGTTAGAGCTTTGCGAGCTAGAGATGTTATTCTGTTGCAGCCCTTCTAGGGTACTTCGAGAATTAGCTTTAGGCGCTTGAGTACTCTGACTTTCTAAAATTTTATCCAAAGGCAGGTACATCATATTTCCAGAGCCCTTGTTATCCACCATGATTTTCGTCGTGTTTTGATACACTTGTTCCATAGTTTCAAGATAAATACGCTGACGAGTCACTTCAGGAGCGGCTTCATATTGAGGTAACAACTCTTCGAAACGTGCAATTTCACCGCGCGCTTCAAGGGTGACTCGCTCTTTATAAGCCTGAGCTTCTTCTGCCATTCTATTTACTTGTCCCCTTGCACGAGGTTCAATTTCACGGGAATACGCTTCTGCTTCACGAATGAAACGTTGCTCATCTTCTTGTGCAGCAATTGCATCATCGAATGCCGCTCTTACCGCTTCTGGCGGACGGGCATCTTTGAAGTTAATATCAACAATTGAAATCCCCATGTCATAGGGATTAATGATCCCTTCTAACTCTTGCCAAACTTGTTGACGAGCAGTTTCACGGCCGCGAGTTAACACGTCGTCCATTTTTGAATGTCCAACAACATAGCGGATAGCACTATTTAAGGCCTGACTAAGGCTTTGTTCAGGATTAGTCACAGCAAAGCTATATTTATAAGGTTCTACTATGCGGTATTGTACTTCCATTTCTACGCTAACGACGTTTTCGTCTTCAGTAAGCATGCTGCCCTCAGAGGACATCGACTTAATAGACTGCACGTCAATTGGAATAACTTCATCTACGAATGTTGGTTTCCAACGTAAACCTGGCTCAACAAATTGACTAAACTCACCAAAGCGCAGAACCACTCCACGCTCGGCTTCACGAATAGTATAGAAGCCACTTATAAACCAAATAACCACTAGCAAAACTGCGATTACTGTGAGGCCAACACCACCTAGGTTTTTACCACCAGATGAGCCATCACCGCCGCCACCTTTGCTGAATTTACCAAACAAATTTTTGAATATGTCATCCAAATCTGGTGGGCCTTGATCTCGCCCCCCCTTGTTTTTCCAAGGGTCGTTATTCTTTCCACCGGGCTCATTCCAAGCCATCATCACTCTCCGTTAGGTTAAGTCTAAATCTATGCAACCCCGATTCTATCATCGAAGTTAGCTTAATTTGCATATACTAATGCTTTACTACCAAACTGGATAAGTCTATTTCAGACCTTTTTTCCAATCGGTGCCAGTCACTGGTCGGCATTCTAACATCCACCAGCCAATCGCCGTCCTCTGCATAAGATTCTGCAGCAATACAGTTCATACGAAATAAAGCGCCTCGAAGTTTACCTTCTTTAGGCGGAATGCGTAATGTAAATTGCACGATGCTTTGCGATAAACATTCAGTGAGGGCATTAAACAATAAATCAATGCCTTGATTATGTTGCGCAGAAATCCAAACTCGAATGGGAACGCCTTCATCGTTGCAGTCGATATGGGGTTCAACCCCTTCCATCCGGTCAATCTTATTGCATATCATTAATTGCTGAATATCAGATGCATCAATTTCTTCCAAAACATCGTTCACTTGATCAATGTTGTCTAAATATTGGTCATCTGAATAATCTACAACATGCAATAATAAGTCTGCTTCTTGAGTTTCTTGCAAGGTTGCCTTAAACGCGGCCACTAAATCATGGGGTAAGTGACGGATAAAGCCCACTGTGTCCGCCAAAATGGCTTGCCCTACATCCTGCAACTGAATTTTTCGTAAAGTTGGATCTAGGGTCGCAAACAATTGATCGGCTGCGTACACTCCCGCATCGGTAATGGTATTAAACAAGGTTGATTTACCCGCGTTGGTATACCCTACCAAGGAAATTGTTGGCATTTCAGCACGTTTTCGTGCCCGACGGCCTTGCTCACGTTGTTTCTGTACTTTTTCCAAACGACGCTGAATACTCTTAATTCTTACGCGTAAAAGTCGCCTATCGGTTTCAAGTTGAGTTTCACCCGGGCCACGCAAGCCGATTCCGCCCTTTTGACGCTCCAAATGGGTCCATCCACGAATCAATCGGGTAGAAATATGCCTAAGCTGTGCGAGCTCTACCTGTAATTTACCTTCGTGGGTTCGAGCGCGTTGAGCAAATATATCTAAAATTAGACCAGTACGATCTAAAACTCGACATTTACACAATGCTTCCAAATTTCGCTCTTGGGAGGGTGATAATGGGTGGTTGAAAATAACGACATCTGCATTATTGGTGCGCACTGAATTAGCGATTTCTTCTGCTTTCCCACTACCGGTAAAGTACTTGGGATGAGGCGCTTGTCGCGAAGCCGTAATCACTTCTACGGCATTAACACCGGCAGATGACACTAGCATTTGCAACTCTTGCAAATCTTCTTTGCTAGAATCATCAGAAAAATCAATATGAACTAAAACAGCCTGCTCGCCTGCTTCGTAACGGTCAAACAAGCTTTTCTCCTATAAGGTTTTATTCACCGTTATCAGAGTCAGGTTGTGCGCCGCTTGACATATTAATGGCCCGAGAAGGCACAACAGTTGAAATGGCATGCTTGTATACCATCTGACTAACAGTGTTTTTTAACAGAATCACAAACTGGTCAAACGATTCCACTTGACCTTGAAGCTTGATTCCATTGACTAAATAAATTGAGACAGGAATACGCTCCTTTCTTAACGCATTCAAAAACGGGTCTTGTAAAGATTGCCCCTTTGCCATCACTATTCCTTATCCTTTTATTTTTATTATGATTTTCGCCTGATATACAAATTATACAGTAAAACATGGGGCTGTATAGCTGCCTATTAGGTTACAGTATTGCTGACATTTAATATGGTAGTCAAATTGTCTTTTTCAATACCATCTAAAAAAGTTATATTTTTCCAGCTACGTAGCCAGGTTATTTGCCTTTTTGCCAGTTGCCGTGTTGCTGCTACACCTTTGAATACCATTTCAGGATAATCAAAATCACCATCTAGGTACTGCCACATCTGCCGATAGCCAACACAACGCATAGAAGGCAAATCAAGGTGTAAGTCGCCACGACTTCTCAATGTTTCAACTTCTTGCTGAAAGCCTTTTTCGAGCATGAAGTTAAATCGTTTTTCTATACGCTCATGGAGTATACCCCGATCACTAGGCATTATGGCAAATTCTTTTACCAAAAAAGGTAAACTACTGGACTTTTCAGCGGTTAATTCTGTCAACGTTTTGCCGCTTAACATGTACACTTCTAACGCCCTAAGCAAACGCTGGGGGTCATTGGGGTGTATACGTTTAGCTGATACCGGGTCGACTTGCGCTAACCTGTTATGCAGCTCTAGCCAACCATGGGTATTCGCCTCGTTTTGCAGATGCTCCCGGATTTCCTCACTGGCGGCCGGCAACGTTGATAAGCCATCTACTAGACTTTTAAAATACATCATAGTTCCACCAACTAACAAAGGAACTTTGCCAGCTTCGGTAACTGCGTGCATCGCATTGAGTGCATCATGTCTAAAATTGGCCACTGAATAGGATTCTTTCGGATCGAGGATATCAATGAGATGGTGGGGAACTTGAGATAATTCTTCAGCGCTGGGTTTAGCCGTACCTATATCCATGTCTCGATAAATTAAGGCAGAATCAACACTAATGATTTCGCAAGGTAGTCTTTTGCTTATTTCTAATGCCAAATCAGTCTTACCAGAGGCAGTTGGCCCCATTAAAAAAATCGCTGGCGATAAGTTCTCAGTATGTTTTTTATTCATCAAATTGTGACAACCAATGGTTTAATGGAATTATTGTAGCGCAAGATTTAAGAATTTCCGTGGCATTGGCCTGTTTGTGTAACCATTCAAAAAGGTCGTTAAAATTATGACTGTTTGAGTTCAAGTTTTTGATTTGATAGTCAGCCACAGCCGAATAAAAACAATCAGGTAAAGAGGCAGTCGTATTTTCTTGAGCGCAACCTTCCTTTGCGTCGATGTGGGGTGTGTTTCCCTTTTGTTTATGGCTTGCATTAAGTGCATCAAAGAAACTAAGTAAAACACTTGCCCAATCTAAGGCTCTTGTGCCCGAAGGAACTTGCTTTAACAACAGACGCTGATTGACTAGCGAAAGATCAATACCTAACTGTTTAATTTGCGTTAATAATTCGTCGTCTATGGTTAATTGAACCTGCTCTAAAGTAAGGGAAATGGGCATGAGAAGCGGTTGCATCACCGGCGGCGTAAACTCGGCATCGGCCTTTAGTTTTTTAGCCGCTAAATCTGGTGCCTTGCACAAATAAAAGACCTCTCCCCATTCAATCAGTAAGCGATTATCAGCAACCAGCAAATGCCTAGGCAAATTGGCCGATGACTGCTGCTTAGCTTGCGCCGTCATTAGGCTACCATAGTGCTTTGCTGCCGATTTCGAATGTGGCGCTGGCGCACTATAGTTAAAGGCTTTGGGCGTTCGATTTACGCCATGCTCCTGAACTTCCGCCCGTTGTTGGGATGATGTCTGATTATGGGATGACGAATCAACTGCGCTACTCAAGGGGCGAATATATTGGTGGGTCGGAGCCACCTCTTCCAAGGTTGTATGGGTGACTTGCGTCAGGGTCTCTTCATTTTGGGTATTGACATTACAATCTGTAAAGGATTCACTCAGTGATTTAGATACTGAACGAAATATAAGATCGTGGACAAGCCGCGATTGATGAAACCTCACCTCATGTTTAGCCGGGTGAACATTCACATCCACTTGGGTAGGATCTAAGGTCAAGAAAAGCACGAAAGCGGGGTGAGTATTGGGTTCAATTAACCCTTCATAGGCTTGGCGTATGGCATGGTTAATGAGCTTGTCTTTCATTACCCGCCCATTCACATAAACGTACTGTAAATCATTTTGCGCTCTGCTCGCACCGGCCGCACTCAACCAGCCTTTGAGACAAATTCCTGCATATTCACTGTCGATAGGGATGGCGTGATCAGCAAAATCACTACCACACACAGCTGAAATCCGTTTGAGTGCAGATTGCCCCTCTTTGATTGCAGGATATTTCCTAACCGTTTTACCATTGTGTTTAAGACTCAAAGCCACATCAAATCGACTCAGCGCTATACGTCGTATTACCTCATCAATATGCGTAAATTCGGTTTTTTCGGCCCGTAAAAATTTACGTCTCGCGGGCGTGTTGAAAAACAAGTCGAGGACTTCAATACTGGTGCCTTTGGGGTGAGCGGCGGGTTGCAGAGTCACTTTCATTTCGCGGCCTTCAGCACAGGCTTGCCACGCCTGGGATTGGCTTTCTGGCTTGGACGTTAGGGTTAATCGCGATACCGAGCTAATACTTGCTAAAGCTTCGCCGCGAAAACCTAGGCTGCAGATATTTTCTAAATCATCTAGTTTGGAAATTTTACTGGTTGCATGCCGACTTAACGCCAATTCTAGTTCTTGCTGGGGAATGCCTTTTCCATTGTCACGGATTAAAATTCCCTTGTGGCCACCTCTATCAATCTCAATTTCAATACTAGTTGCCCCTGCATCTAAGCAGTTCTCTACTAATTCTTTAACCACGGAAGCTGGACGTTCTACTACCTCACCAGCGGCAATTTGGTTGGCAAGTTGTGGGGATAGAATTTGAATAGACACAGATAACCTTTAAAATTTGGAGAGCGGGAAAAACGCGTTTATTTACGTGCTTGGAATGGTGAGTACCTGACCGATTCTCACCGTATCATTGCGCATATTATTTGCTTCTTTTATGGCGCTAATGCGCACTTTGTAGCGTTGCGCCAATAATGACAAGGATTCGCCACTTCTTACTTTGTGAGTGCGTTTTTCAGAGCGCGCATTGCTAGCCCATAGAGTACCATCAGGTGGCAGTTTTCTGAAATGTTGTTTAATGGCAGAAAAAACCGAGCTCGCAAGCTTTTGACGATGCTGGCTCCAATTTAAGTTCTTTTCTTCTTTAGGATTGGAAATAAATCCTATTTCCACCAGAATTGAAGGAATATCAGGCGAAGTTAACACCGCTAAGCTTGCCGCTTGAGGCAGTTTTTTGTGCAGGCTTGTAACTTGTTTTAATTCAGATATGACCATTTTGCTAATGTCGTAACTGGTTGTTAATGAGTGATCCATCGACATATCTAACAATGCTTGGGCGAGATAACGTTCGCTTGCGGTATCTTGTATGACTTCTGCCGCCCCACCTAACAATTCGGAGTGTCGCTCGGTTCGTTCCATCCAGCGACCTAACACTGAATTTGCCCTGCCCATTGATAAAACCCAAACAGAGGCCCCTTTAGGCTGTGGTGTGGTGAATGCATCAGCATGAATGGAAACAAATAGATCCGCTTTATTTTTACGCGCAATATCTGGTCGCGCATTTGGCGAAATATAATAGTCGCCGGTGCGTGTCAACACAGCTCGCAGGCCAGACTCCCCATTAATGAGCTGAGCCAATCGTTTGCTTACGCTTAGGGTAATATTTTTTTCGTATGTACCCGCCCGACCTATGGAACCAGGATCTTCTCCGCCGTGGCCAGCATCGATGGCAATAATAATATCGCGATCACGAGTCGAGCTTTCTGAGCTCATTACAACTTGTTGCGAACCTTCAGACTGATCACTTAAATCTATCACCAAACGATTTTTGTAAGGTGCTGTTGGCGGTAATGCAAAGATTTCTGTATTTAATTTTCGCTTAAGTTCCAAAACAACCCGCACTGACGACGCCTCTTTAGGCGTGCTATATCGTACTTTTTTGACTAAATCTGATGACTTGGCCAGATTAGCAAGATCGATATTGCCCTTGGTATTTGCTAAGTCGATAACTAAGCGTTCAGGGTTGGAAAGGGTGAAATAAGAATATTCTGGTGGTTTAGTGAGATCTAACACCACACGCGTGTTATCAGGAGAGGGCCACATTCTAAGTGCTTCAATTGCATTTTGTGCTAAACACAAATGACTGACAAGCAGCATAAAAATGCCGCTCAATAATTGAATTATCAGTCTAGATACACTTTTCATCATTATTATTTTTGTAATATCTCAACAATCTTTTGCCCGACATCTGACTGGGACTCTAAGTGGATGCGCCTTCCACCTGCTTCAAATTCTATACTAATCTCTAAATCAGCTGTTGCCAATAGACCAGCGCCTTTATCAGGCCATTCGATCAAACAAATACAATCATCTGCAAAATAATCTCGAATTCCCATGTATTCGAGTTCTTCAGGATCGGCTAAACGATACAAATCAAAATGAAAAACTCGCCAAGGTGACACTTCATAGGGCTCAACAATTGTATAGGTGGGACTTTTTACATTTCCCTTGTGTCCCAGTCCATGCAAAAAGCCACGACTAAAAGACGTTTTTCCAGCCCCAAGATCCCCGGTTAAATAGATAACTAAGTGATCGGTGGTGAGTTGTGCAATTTGTTTAGCAATACTGAGTGTAGCTGCCTCGTCTGGCAAAAACTGGGTATATTTCATTTTCTGTTTACTAGTTGCCTTAAATAATCAAATAAATCACTGGCAATCATACCACGTTGCCCAAAGTTATCTGCCACTAAATCAGCCGCCGCAGAATGAATGCAGACCCCAAATAAACTAGCCTCACCCGCCGTCATTCCTTGTGCCGCTAGTGAACCTAACACTCCCGACAGCACATCGCCCATACCAGCCGTGGACATTCCAGGGTTTCCATTTGCACAAACATAAGTGCCTTGTTGACTGTGCACAATACTGCCTGCGCCTTTTAGAATACAATTGCCGCCATAACGTTCAACCAGCTTTGTTGCCGCCCCATAGCGGTCGTTTTCTATCTTTTCTACATCTGTATTTAACAACCTTGCAGCTTCTGCGCTGTGAGGGGACATAATCAAATAAGATAGTTGTAGAGCATGCAATTGATGACTCAACAAATTTAAACCATCAGCGTCAATTATCAATGGCTTATGTTGATGAATAAGATAGCTAAATAATTGATTAAAGGTTTCTTGGCTCCATGAGGTTTGACCTAATCCTGGCCCAAAAACGATACAATCTGCCCACTCTAACAATTGCGCTAAATTTTCACTACTGGCCATTATCTCCGGCCGGCCTTGGACAATGGATGAGGTGGAATTGGCGTGGCAATAGACTTTTACCAGCCCGACTCCGGTGCGCAAAGCAGCTTCGGAAGTCATACGAATAGCTCCCGCCATGCCATTGTTTCCGCCGATGCAAAGCAGTTTGCCATTATTCCCTTTGTGGCTGTGCAAGGCTCGCGGCGCTAAAGGTGCAAAATCTGCGTATTCAATCAAGCGCCCTTGCGCTTCCATTAACTGGCCAAAAGTTTCGCCAATATTGAGCGCTTTGAAAATTAAATTGCCACTTTTTTGTTTGCCGTTTCCGGTCACCAGCCCCGTCTTTAAACCAACAAAAGAAATCGTGGTGTCTGCATTAATACTAGCCCCCAGTGATGCACCAGTATTGGCGTCCAGCCCCGAAGGAATATCGATGGATAGAATATGTGCGCTAGATTGGTTTATCCGCTGAATAACAGACTGATAAGCGGAGGTTACAGTGCCTTTCAAGCCCGTACCTAATAAACCATCCACGATGAGTTCAAAATGCTCGGTGTCGACCAGCCGTATGTCAGCAACTTCTCCGCCACTGGTTAACCAACTTTGCTGCGCCAACAAAGCGTCTCCGGATAATGGTCGCGCGGGATCAATAGATGCAAGGGTAATGGTATAACCATCGGCTAACAATAAACTCGCAGCAACATAGCCGTCACCACCATTGTTGCCGGTTCCCACCGCAATTAGAATATTAGTCTGATGATCAAAGTGTGTTTGAATCCAATCAAAAAGTGTTTCTCCAGCAACTTGCATTACGTCGTAAAGGGGAATCGACAACTGTTTAGCTGCTTCCACTTCCCCTTCTCTTACGCACTGCGCTGTGTAGAGATTTTGTGATAACCTTTGTTCTAACAATTCTGCTTTTAAGGAACGCTGTGACACAATTATCCCCCCATTTTCTGAATACTTTAGCCAAAAATATCAAGGAGTGGGGCAAAGCGCTAGGTTTTCAACAAGTGGGAATTGCAGATACCGATTTATCACAACATCAAGCCCACCTGGAAAGCTGGCTAGATAAGGGCTTCAACGGTGACATGCAGTTTTTTCAACGAAATCAGGAAAAACGCGCAGATCCAGCGAAGTTACTGGAAGGTACTTTGCGTTTAATCAGTGTTCGCATGGATTACTTGCCACCAGATGCAAGCTTTGCAAAAGATTTAAAGCGCTCTAAAACCGCATATATAAGCCGCTATGCCGTAGGGCGGGATTACCATAAACTGGTGCGCAATCGCCTGAAAAAATTGGGTGAAAAAATCCAGCAACAATTTGTCGATTTAGAGTTTCGTCCATTTGTAGACTCCGCGCCTGTGTTAGAGCATGCAGTTGCTGAAAAGGCTGGAATTGGCTGGACAGGAAAACACTCGCTAACCATTAATAAAGAAGCAGGTTCATGGTTTTTCTTAGGGGAGTTATTCGTCAATATTCCATTGCCCGTCGACCAACCAGTGGAACAAAATTGTGGTAGTTGCACTGCCTGCCTAACCATTTGCCCTACCCAAGCCATAGTAGAACCTTATGTTGTTGATGCTAGACGATGCATTTCATATTTAACCATTGAGTATGACGGTGTAATTCCAGAGCACTTTCGAACGGCTATGGGCAACCGTATTTATGGTTGTGATGATTGTCAGTTAATTTGCCCATGGAATCGTTATGCCCAGTTAACCCAAGAACAAGACTTTCATGGTCGCAAAACGATTAAGGGAGAAGACTTAGTCAGATTGTTTTTATGGAACGAAGCTGAGTTTCTGGCCAACACTGAAGGCTCGGCTATCCGTCGAATTGGCTTTCAAAAATGGCAACGAAATTTAGCCATCGCCATGGGCAATGCTGAATTCGACCCCGCTATTTTAGAAAAGCTAAAAGAAAGGTTAACCAGTAGTAGTGAAATGGTGGCCGAGCACATTCAATGGGCTATTGACCAACAACTTGAACGCAAACAAAGCTTACCTGACCCAACCCAAACCACCTTAAGACTGAAACAACGCTTAATCAGAAGTGTTGAAAAAGGCCTGCCAAGGGATGCATGATCTCAGTATTGGAGCTTATTTATTTAAGAAAATATGGAAGTAAGTTTTGCCATCTTGGGTGGTCGTTGTGGATGATGTTCCAACATACTCCCACCAATCCGAATCCCGCATGGCAGAAAAAACCTTAGACCAATTTTGATGTTCACCGGCATATTCGCCTATCATCTGACAACGCGTAGGGTCGCAGTCAAGGCGGTGTAAGGTAATTAAGTCTGCTTGTTGATGTAACATTAGAAAGTCACTGATTTGGTTTTGTGACCTTAAGTCCGCGTCATTTGCAGAGTAATTTTGTTCAAACTCCGCTTCGTTTGCTAACTTTTGTTGTCGAGATAGTTTTGAATGTTGAAACGCGTCACCTAACTCTGCGAGATGTTGAGCTTGCTGTTGTGGATCATTTCCATTTCCCGGGCTATCACTTTCATGGTTTACAATCTGTATCTCAACATTTTCAGATTGAGTGGGCTTAGAGTGAACAGAATTAAGCTCGTTTAATGAAGGTTGGATACTCCCCTCGTCCACTTCAATATGCAGTTCTTTGCTTAATATAGCTTGTTGCTGCTGATCACCGCTATTTTCAGCCTGAAGAGTGCCTAACCAATATCCAATACTGAATATTGATAACGCACTCAAGGATAAAAATAACGGCTTTCTCATTATTTTGATGTCTGGTGATATGGCTTACTGAATTTGTGTACGGCTTCCACGAAAACTCCGGCGTTTTCCGGTGGCACATCTAGATGTATACCGTGACCAAGATTAAACACATGGCCAGTACCTTCGCCATAGCCAGCCAATATAGTTTGCACTTCTTCTTCAATACGAGGAGCAGAAGCATACAGAATTGACGGGTCCATATTACCTTGTAGGGCAACCTTATCTCCTACCCGACGTTTAGCATCGGCAATATCAATGGTCCAATCGAGTCCAACGCCATCACACCCAGTGTCAGCAATCTTCTCGATCCAAGCTCCACCATTTTTAGTAAACAACGTAACTGGAATACGCTGCCCTTCATACTCTCGGATTAAACCATCTACAATTTTGTGCATATATTGGAGTGAAAACAATTGGTAATCTCGTGGCGTAAGAACGCCTCCCCAAGTATCAAACACCATTACCGATTGTGCGCCCGCTTTGATTTGAGCGTTAAGATACAAAATTACCGAATCAGCAAGTTTATCTAGCAACAAATGTAATGATTTAGGATCCGCAAAGGCCATTTTCTTGATCTTGGTGAAAGCCTTGCTCGAACCGCCTTCAACCATATAAGTGGCTAATGTCCAAGGACTGCCAGAGAAGCCGATTAAAGGTACCTCACCTTTTAAATTACGTCGAATCGTTCGTACAGCATTCATTACGTAAGCTAACTCATCTTCCGGATCGGGGATGGGTAAGGCCTCAATTTCAGAATAACTGGTCAATGGACGTTCAAATTTAGGCCCTTCTCCCGTTTCGAAATACAAACCTAAGCCCATGGCATCTGGAATCGTTAATATATCGGAAAATAAAATAGCGGCATCTAAGTCAAAACGTCGTAGCGGCTGCAAAGTGACTTCACAGGCCAATTCTGCGTTTTTACACAGTGACATGAAATCACCGGCCTCAGCACGAGTCGCTTTATATTCAGGTAAATAGCGTCCTGCTTGTCGCATCATCCATACTGGAGTGACATCGACGGGTTGACGAAGCAAAGCGCGTAAATAGCGATCGTTTTTTAACTGCATGATTTATCCGTAGTATAAAGGAGTTAATTAATACCGACTGTCATTTATAATTAGCCGGTGAATAACCCATTGAATTTAAAATTGCGGCATAGTTTAGTAAAAAAGTGGTCTGGAGGGTATATTTATCGGTTTTTAGTTCACTAATTTACTTTTTATAACATGTTTTTGAAAAAACACCTTGATTTATGTTATCTTGTTTTGCTATAAAATAATGGCTTTACAACATATAAATACAAAGAAGCTCGTTTAACGGGACCTCTACGCTAAACATTACAACCCTGCTCCAGCAGGGTTTTTTATTGTCTTAAGTTTAGTTTTCTTGTTGTGCTATCAGCCGCAAGGTCTCTTCAATTAGTTGGCCAGCAATCGATATTTTCGGTGGTATAATGGGTAAATTGCTCGGTTCATACCAATGGGCTTCAATAATTTCATCACCATCAACCTCTATCTCGCCACTTTCGTGTTCGGCTAAATATCCCATCATCAAAGAATGAGGAAATGGCCATGGTTGACTACCAAAATATTCAAGATTTTTTATTTTAACCCCCACTTCCTCAAAGACTTCCCGATGCACTGCTTGCTCGAGGCTTTCGCCACTTTCCACAAATCCAGCCAAGGTAGAAAACATCTTCCGATCTCGGTGTGCCCTGCCTTGTGCTAATAAAATCTTATTGCCTTTACGAATCGCAACAATGATGCAAGGGGAAACACGAGGATAGCAGCGATGATTACAATTGAAGCATTGGGTAGCCATTTCCCATTTCACTTGCTGCATGGCGCTACCGCATTGTCCGCAGTAGCGATGAGTTCGTCGAAATAAAATCCATTGCCAAGCACGGGCGACAGTCTGAAACAAGGGAAAATTATCACTTAAGTATACACCGCGTAAGCTAATGGTTTCATACTCATCAATACTTAGCTGTTCATTGCCCACATCAACGGCTAAACAAGGAATGCCATCAAATTCACCTAATGAAATGATTTGATCATCATAATGGTGAATCATCGCCAGATCTTGCCAGCTTGCTTTAAGCAATTCCTGCTGTTCCTTATTTGCGACAATCTTGTCCCCCATAAAAATGATCCACTGAACTTCAGTATTAACGCCGATTTCTTTTATATTTATTAGCATAAGTCACACACATGTCGTCTATAAGAGACACCAAAACAAGGTATTAAGTACCACTATTTGAGGTCAGATTGATTAAATTAGCTTAACACGATTTATCGTCATTCTTGAAAGTCCGATGTTACTATTGATCTACGTCAATAGACTAAAGCATAGTTTAGTTAAACTAATGGTGATGATATACTGCGATCATTATAAAAAGCACTCTTTTGAGGATTTGCAATGCTGACCAAAGTCGAACTCGCCAAACAGAAATGGAGTGGCTACCACAAATCTGTTGATATCTGGCTGCAAGAGCGACAAAAGCTATTGGTTCAGTATTGTCAATTAGCTGGGTTACCTCCTTTTGAAAAGGCCTCTTCTGGTTTGCCGGAGTTGAGTGAAATAAGATTGTTTTGTGAAACCTTAGTAGACTATGTTTCGACCGGTCACTTTGAGGTTTATGATAAGCTGGCATCGGATCCTAAACAAAATACAGATGACCAGAGACTTGAAAAATCAGTTTTTCCTCGCATATCTGAAACAACAGAAGAAGCGCTAGCCTTTAACGATTTATTTGCAGAAATTACTTCAGATAAAGGTTTGGCTAATTTTGACCAAAAACTTTCGTTATTGGGTCAACAACTTGAAGCACGATTTGAATTGGAAGATCAGTTGCTTCATTCTCTGAGTAATCAGAGTTAATAAGGAAATATTTAGCAATAATGAACATCGATTCGCAATTATCTAGAGCTAAAGAATACTGTGAAGGAAAAGGAGCTCGATTCACAAACCTAAGAGAAAAGGTATATGAATTGCTGTTGAATAAAAGCAGTTCAGTGGGCGCATACGAATTGTTAGACGAATTAAAAATCACGGAAAGTGGTGCTAAGCCGGCCACGGTCTATCGTACTTTAGACTTCTTACTCGAGTTTGGGCTTGTACATAGATTGGAGTCTACTAACGCCTTCGTTGCCTGTCATCATTTTGATTGTAGCCATCCTGTCCAGTTTTTAATTTGTGACAATTGTGGTTTAGTGAAAGAAATACAATCTGAAGGTTTAAAAGAGACCTTAGATAAACAAGCTAACTCTGTTGGATTTAAAGTCAGCAAACAAACAATTGAGGCACATGGCACCTGCGCCCTTTGTCAATAATTATCCGCTCATGTCTGTTTGGTTGTTTCGAAGAGATATCGGTTATATTTGAATAAATAGCTTGGGTGATTAAAAGACATAAGCATTTTAATCACTGATTTAATCGTGCAAAAAGGCAAGAATAACAAATTAAGTTAACAAAGTTTCAACTTAGGCTTTGAAAGTGAGGCAATCTGGCGGTAAAATCGCGCGGGAAATGCAAAGGCGGGGTTTGCTAAAACATTTTAATCTATATTTTGATAACTAGTGTCGCAATGTGGATACAGAAAAGAATAACAATAAGAGTTAAAGCAAGAGGTTTTCATTTAATCACCAATGAAGTTCTCGAACAACTTCCTGAAATTAGAGAATTGTCTGTTGGTATGCTGAATCTATTTATTCAACATACCAGTGCGAGCTTAACCATTAATGAAAATGCTGACCCTACAGTAAGAATTGATCTAGAAACTCAAATAAATCGTATGATTCCTGAAGGTCCGGAACATTACTTGCATAACATTGAAGGTGACGATGATATGCCAGCACATATTAAAGCGAGTATTTTTGGTAACAATTTAAATATTCCAATTGGCGCTGGCAGGCTAGAAATGGGGACTTGGCAAGGGATATACTTAGGTGAGCATAGAGATCATGGGACACCAAGAGTTATAGTGGCAACACTTCAAGGACTCGATAACAACGTGTAAAAACTTCTGTTTTGACGCGTAAAAATGAAAATAATTTGAATATTTTACTTTTAATTTAGATAACCACTACACACGGGATGGAAACATGAAAAAATCATTGATCGCAGCAAGTCTTTTAGCTGCTATTTCAAGTAACGCGTTCGCCGCTGAAGATTCTTCAGACAAATACTGGATTGGCGGCTTTACTGAGATTTATAAGCCAGATGAAGAAAAAAGCTTCGACTTTACTTCATTCGATGCTGGCCTAGGACTAGGTGCTGAAGTTGGTGTAAGAGAAAGTGAGCACTGGGGTGGTCGTTTCGAAGTTGCTAAAGTTAGCCTAGAAAATGATGCTGACTTAGACGACGACAGTGCGACTCGTTTTGGTATCGATGCTATGTATTTCTTAGAAGACGACCTAATGTATATATTTGCTGGTCTTAAGCACATCGATATGGTTGACTCAGGTAGCATGGCTAACCTTGGTCTTGGTAAGCACTGGGATCTTTCTGAAAAAGTAAAACTGGTTACTGAAATTGCGGCATACCATGACTTCGGTCAAGCGTACAATGATGTAAGTGCTAAATTAGGTTTGGCCTACACCTTTGGTTCTACTGGTCCTAAAGCTCCTGGCGATGCTGACCAAGATGGCGTAAACGATAACCTTGACCAATGTCCTGATACTGCGATTGGTGCACGTGTAGATAGCAAAGGCTGTAACATCGACTTAGACGGTGACGGCGTATTAAACGACATTGATCAGTGTCCTAACACTCCAGCGGGTACTCCTGTTGGCGCTAAAGGTTGTAGTTTAGAGCTAGATAGCGACCAAGATGGCGTTCTTGACGACGTAGATCAGTGTGCTGATACTCCGCTTACAGACAAAGTTGATTCAATGGGCTGTAGTGTTTTTGAAGAAGTAGAAGTACGCGAAACCTTAGAAGTATTGTTCGCGAATAACAGTAGTGTTATCGAAAACCCTGATTCTTCTAAATTCCAAGAATTTGCAGATTTCATGAAACGTTTCCCGAATACACAAACTGCAATTGAAGGTCATGCTTCTGCTCCAGGTAATGCTGATTACAACATGATGATTTCTCTTAAGCGTGCAAAAGCGGTAAGAAAATTATTAATTGAAGAATACGGTATTGCCGCAGACAGATTGAGCGCTGAAGGCTTTGGTGAAACTCAATTATTAGATACAAGCAATACAGCCGCTGCACATAAAGTGAACCGTCGTATTGAAGCTGTAGTAACAGCTAAGAAGAAAGAAAAAGTATTACGTTAATAGGTAATATGAATACAAAAAAGCGGCTTTTGAAGTGACCCCGTAAAGTTGGACTCATTTCTAAGCGGCAACCAAGGCCTGATTTCGATATTGTGTCGGACTCAGGCCTTTTAGTTTTAGCTTAATGCGTTCGTTGTTGTAATAGTCGATGTATTC
>NZ_BAAGTF010000094.1:0-194401 GCF_054782055.1 Aliiglaciecola aliphaticivorans | reverse complement strand
GTAAAGTGACTCATTGCATCGAAAGAAAAGCAGAAATCATCAAATGAATATCGCTCAATATTCGTATGTAATGAGCACATAACCTAAACAATCTAAGTGTAGATAATTAAGGTTGAAAGACTATATTTCGCTCGAAGCCGTCTGTCGTCTAAGTGTTGCATTGACCAATTGAACTCACACCCAATCGCGGCCACTCAGAAAAACACATATTCTATGTGTTGTTTTTATTTTTGCCTCGTTTTAACTAACTTTTCTAAATAGCTTTTATTCAACTGATACACAGTTGCAGATTGAGAGCCATTATTCAAGATTTTCTGAATGGATGAACCATCCTTATTTACTTTGTAGATATCATAAAAACCATGGACATTCTGCGATGAGAAAAAGACCTTGGAACCGTCAGCAGACCAAGCTGGATCCCACTCTTCAACACGATTAAATGTTAGTCGTTTCTGGTTAGAACCATCAAGATCCATGATGTATACCTCTTGATTGCCATCTCTATTTGAAAGGTAAGCGATTTGCGAACCATCTGGTGAGATTTTAGGAGACATATTATTTGTATCATCATTGGTCAGCTGAATCACATTGCTACCATCGATATTAGCAA
Organism: Aliiglaciecola aliphaticivorans; assembly: GCF_054782055.1. Taxonomy (NCBI): domain Bacteria; kingdom Pseudomonadati; phylum Pseudomonadota; class Gammaproteobacteria; order Alteromonadales; family Alteromonadaceae; genus Aliiglaciecola; species Aliiglaciecola aliphaticivorans. The sequence continues at coordinate 193,791 of NZ_BAAGTF010000094.1, read as the reverse complement.
TGCTAATTTGACTTGGGCTGGCCTTAGATTGAAAGAGCAGTCGTCCATCTTGCATAAATTCAGGGGCACGCCCTTCTAATGCTTTAATTTGGCGCTGATTAGTTCCGTCGGCGTTCATCAGCCAAACTTCTTCTTGCCAGTCACCGTTTACATTTTTGTACTCTCTAGCAAATGTAATAGTTTCTCCATCAGGAGACCAAGCAGGAGCACTATCCCAAACATTTTTTACATTGGTCAAGCGGCGCATATTACTGCCATCTATTTCTGCAGTGTGAATTGACCATGTATTGTGATCGTCGTATTTGCCGTAAAAAGCTATTTGCTTTCCAGTAGGCGAAACAGATGGGTAGCCATCACTTTTAGTCGCATCTACGACTTTTATCCGTAGTTTCCCTTGCTCATCGCTCAAATAAATTGATTTGTTATTTGCTTCTTTAAATCCATAAATAATGGATAAAGGCTGAGACGTAACTTTTTCATTGGCTTGACTCGAAACCGTTAAACTAAGAATAACAATGGTGAGCAGTATTTTCATTCCGTTAACTTGTTTGTTCAGCATTCAACGTTATCCTTAAAAACTAGTTTTGAACTTGAGTAGGAGTCAGTTTAATGATTTCTATTGTCGAAAGTCGTTAACTCGCCCTGAAAATTAAGTCGTTTAACTAAATTGATGACTTGTAACGACGTCGAATGCCTCCTGAACCCTAACTTGTGACTTTCATTTGATCAGATTATTCAAAAAACGCTAATCGCTAATGCCATATCGACAAAGTCGTTTGCTAATGCGTCCGACAGTTTCCCTAGATAATGACACTAGTGCGCTTTAGTGCAGACCTATACCGTTAATAATGCGGTCGATAGATTGTTCAAGTTCTGATTTAGTGACCCCAGAGCGGGCCATACTTGCAGTGCCTTTTAGCATAGTGTACAAACTAAGGCTGTTGGCGTGGGCGTGTTGATTTAAACCTAATTCAATTGCTTCAGGATCGCGTTGGAATAAATCTGTGTACAATTGCATGGGCATAGCTTCTGCTTCTAAGAGGATTTGTTCTGCCTCTTTGGGGATCACACCGCTTACCAATTCCGATTGGCACAATACTAAGTAGCAGCCCTTTGAAAGTTCTGAGCTACACTGCATATCTACTATGGACATCATATGGTTTTTCAGTCGTTGTTTTAAAGGAACCCCTTCGTCGAATAATAATCTAAGGTGTGCTTTCATTTTTGTGTCAATGTAGCGTTGGGTTGTTTTCACAAACAATGATTCTTTATTACCAAAAGCGCGATACATACTAGGTTTACTAATGTTCATGCTGTCAGTTAAATCCATCAAAGATGCACCTATATATCCTTTCTGCCAAAAGACATGCATAGCAGCATCTAATGCTGCTTCAGAGTCAAACTCTCTTTTACGACCACTTGCCATAATGACTACCTAGAAAAATATTAAGGTGTTTATTATACCACTCGGTACGGAAAATTGAAGGGCTAAAAAACGTCGAAATTTGATTTTAATTTAACAATGGGGTTTGGTTGTTTTCAGGTGTGAAATACAACTTTATAAAGCGGAGTTCGCTGCCAGAATTTTGATCCTGACAGCTAATTTATGTCACATTACCAACTGTGTAGAATGCATCTTTTGTTTATTGGCAGGGAAAAGGTTCAATTAAAGAACCGCAATCCCTCCACCAAATGCACGATATATATCGACTAATCGATTAAAACTTTGTTGTTCTAGTTGTGCTAGTTGATCACGACTTTGCAGCACATCACGTTGCGCTTCTAATAACTCCAAAAACTCGCCACTACCCGCCTCAAAACGTTGCTTTGCAATCGTCATGGCGTGTTCGCTCGCTTTCCATTGATATTCGGTGCTAAGTTGTTGCTGGCGACTATAGTTATAATTCTGTAGTGATAGTTGCATGTCCGCAAGGGCATCAAATATTTGTTGCTCAAATTGCGCAAGCGCTATATCTGCACTGGCTTCTGCCTGGCGTATTCGAGCCTTCACGGAGCCTAGGTCGGCAACCTGCCAACTCAGGGTTGGAGCAATACTCCAACTCTTCGTCTCTCCCCCTAAAGTTAATCCTGAACCGGACATAAAACCAAGGAATCCACTGACTGACAGATTCGGATAGAGATCTGCAGTGGCAATACCGATGCGCGCAGTGGTTGCGGCTAACGCTCGCTCTGAACTGGCGACATCGGCACGGTAGCGCAGGTAATTTTCACCCGGCACCAAAGCTACAGGGTGTGAAAGCTGAGGGAGTGCAGGTTCATTTTCTAGGCCTAAACTTCCAGGCTTTTTGGCCAGTAAAGCCGATAGAGTCGCTTCCGCTTGGGCTAACAGCGAACGGATTTGCGGTACACTGGCTTCTACTTGAAATAATTGCGCGTCAATACGGGCTAATTCTAGCTCAGAAGCAAAGCCAGCCTCAAAGCGTGCTTGCACAATAGCGCGGGTTTGATGCAAATTTTGTAAATTTTGCTCGGCCACTTTTAATCGAAACTGTGCGCCTCGATAATCACCGTAGGTCGAGGCAACTTGACTAATAATTTGCACTTTTGCATCGTGCCACAATAAATCTGCCTGTTGTGCTTCTGCTTGAGCGGCTTCTATGGCTCGACGTACTTTACCAAATAGATCCAAATCCCAGGTTAGGCTCGCACCTGTTGTGTAACCGCGGTAAAGGGTGTCATCGTCACTATTTAGTACCGTTGGGTTTTTCACTGCCTGATAACCCGCATCAAGGGTACCTTTGGGCAATACATCGTTAGCACTATCACGAAACAATGAATATGCTCTTAGTACATTAACTTGGGCTTGAAATAGAGTCCGGTTCTCTTCAAGGGCCACGCTAATTAAACGATTGAGATCTTCATCTCCGAACGCTTGCCACCAATTCGTGAGGTTTTCAGCTTGTTGGTAATCTCCGGAAAGGGTTACATCACTTACCTTGGTTGGAGCCGTATAATCGGGGCCAACTGCACAGGCACTTAGGCTAACGAGTAACCCTGCAACAGTGGCTTTTGTTAATCTATTCCCCATGAGAAACCTCCTGATGAGCAGTATTTAGTGGAGTGGATTCAGGTGTTTTGCGTTCACCTCGTTTGGCTAACATGTAATAAAATAGTGGGGTGAGTATCAAACCAAATAGGGTGACACCAATCATCCCCGAAAATACCGCAACCCCCATAGCTTGACGCATCTCTGCGCCAGCGCCACTTGAGAACACCATGGGCACTACACCCATGATAAAGGCAATGGATGTCATCAAGATTGGACGCAAGCGCAGCCGGCCAGCCTCAAGGATCGCCTCATAGGCAGTTCTACCTTGGTCTTGTAATTCTTTGGCGAATTCAACTATCAAAATGGCATTTTTAGTCGCCAGGCCGACGAGTACAATAAAACCAATTTGGGTAAATATGTTGTTATCACCTCCGGCGATCAATACTCCGCTTAAGGCAGACAGTAAGGTCATTGGAATAATTAAAATGATTGCTAAAGGTAAACTTAAGCTTTCGTATTGTGCCGCCAGAACCATAAACACCAACAAGATAATGAGTGGAAATATATATACACCAGCATTTCCGGCTAATATTTGTTGATAGGTAATTTCGGTCCATTCATAAGTCATTCCGTTGGGCAGGGTTTCGGCAAGGATTTTTTCAATCGCTGCTTGCGCTTCACCTGAACTGAAGCCAGCCGCCGCACCACCATTTATTTCCGCTGTGGTGAAGCCGTTGTAATGCATGACCCGATCAGGGCCAGCGGTGTTAGTCACGTTTATGAAAGAGCCGATGGGAACCATATCACCGTTATTGTTACGCACTTTTAGCTGGGCAATTTGTTCGGGGGTTTGCCTAAACTGCTCATCGGCTTGCACATTAACCTGATAAGTTCTGCCAAACTGATTGAAATCATTTGCGTAAACTGATCCCATATAACCTTGCAGTGTGCCAAATAACTCATCTAATGAAACTGACTGTTGTTTTGCTTTCGTGCGATCGATATCCACATCAAGTTGCGGTACATTGATTTGATAACTTGAGAATACACCTGCTAATTCAGGAGTTGCCCAAGCTTTTTGCATAACTTGCATGGTTACCTTGTACAGCTCGTCATATCCGTAATTTCCGCGGTCTTGAATTTGTAATCTAAAACCACCTATGGTGCCTAAGCCCTGGACTGGCGGCGGCGGGAATATAGCGATGTATGCATCTTCAATCGCTGCAAACTTTTGATTAAGGGCGGCGGCGATTGCGCCAGCTGATAAACTGGGATCAGTTCGCTGGGAAAAGTCATCCAATGGGGTAAATACCACGCCACTGTTGGTGCTATTGGTTAAACCATTTATGCTCAAACCAGGGAAGGCAACTGAATGGGCGACGCCAGGTTGTTGCAGAGCGATCCGCGACATTTCTTTAATCACTTGTTCAGTGCGCTCTAGTGAAGCTGCATCCGGTAATTGGGCGAAAGCGACTAAGTATTGTTTATCTTGGCCAGGCACATAACCGGTAGGCGTGGTTGCAAATTGTAAACCGGTTAAACCAACCAAACCAATATAAATCACCCCAACCAAAACCCCAAAGCGTAGTACTTTTTTCACTATCCAGCCGTAGCCATCGGATAACTTAGCAAAGAACCGGTTGAATGGATTGAATAACCAACCACCCAATAGTTTGTCCATAGCCAGGGTTAATCGATCTTTCTTGCTGCCATGGCTTTTTAACAACAGAGCCGAAAGAGCAGGGCTAAGGGTTAAAGAGTTGATTGCAGATATAAAGGTTGAAATGGTGATGGTTAAGGCGAATTGGCGGTAAAATTGCCCTGTTAAACCAGACATAAATGCAGTTGGGATAAAGACTGCCGCCAATACCAAAGTGGTTGCAACTATCGGTCCTGTCACTTCTTTCATGGCTTTTTGTGTGGCATCCACTGGAGATAATCCGTCAGCAATATTTCGTTCCACGTTCTCTACTACAACTATGGCATCGTCTACTACAATCCCTATGGCTAATACCAAACCAAATAGCGATAGTGCATTGAGGGAAAACCCTAAAAGGTGCATGAACGCAAATGTACCCACTAAGGAGACAGGTACAGCCACAAGGGGAATAATTGACGCTCGCCATGTTTGCAAGAAGACTACGACCACCAATACCACCAATAATATGGCTTCAAGAAGTGTTTTCACTACCGCTTCAATTGAACCACGGACGAATACGGTTGGATCGTAAACAATTTCATAACTCAACCCATCAGGAAAGCCTTGGGACAGTTCAGCCATTTTGCTGCGGACATCGTTAGAAATCTGAATCGCATTCGATCCCGACGCTTGAAATACGGGTATTGCCGCGGCATCTTGATTGTCCAACATGGAACGAAGTGCATATGATGAAGCACCTAATTCGACACGTGCCACATCTTTTAAGCGACTAATCTGACCTTGCTCACCGACTTTGATTATGATGTTTTCAAATTCTTCTACGTTGGCTAAACGGCCCTTTACGTTGATGAGTAATTGAAAGTCGCTATTGCCGCTGGGTTGCGCGCCTAAACTACCAGCAGCAGCTTGTTGGTTCTGCTCTCGGATAGCGGTCACAATGTTGTTTGGAGACAAATCTAACGCGGCCACTTTGTTTGGATCTAGCCATACGCGCATACTGTAATCGCCCGCGCCAAATACTCGAACTTGACCCACTCCCTCAATACGGGCCAATTCATCTTTCACGTTTAGCACTGCGTAGTTAGATAGGTACAGCATGTCATAACGTTTATCTGGTGAGGTTAGATGCACAACCATGGTTAAATCTGGTGACGATTTCTCTGTGGTTATTCCTAATCGTTGTACTTCCTCCGGCAGTCGTGGTTTTGCACGCTCTACACGACTTTGCACTTGAGTTTGGGCTAGGTCAACATCACTGCCAATGGCAAATGTAATGGTTAAAGTCATACGGCCATCGGAAGTAGCTTGCGATGACATGTACAACATATTTTCTACGCCGTTGATTTCTTGTTCTAACGGTGATGCGACAGTCTCGGCGATAACTTTTGGGTTTGCTCCTGGGTAATTGGCAGTCACCACAACTGTAGGCGGCACTACTTCTGGGTATTCGGTTATCGGCAATTGCCAAACAGAGATGGCACCTACAATCAGGAAAATAAGTGAAATGACAGCTGCAAAAATTGGCCTGCGAATGAAAAATTGCGAGAACATTGCTTTCCCCTTAGCCACGATCAATAAAATTAGCGTCAGTCTGCGCCGTTAATTCATTGCTTGCTTGATCAAGTAACTTTTGTTGCTGGCGAAGGGCGGTAAGCACCTCTTTTGAGGTCATTTCGACAAATTTAGGTTGAATTTGCATATTTGGGCGAACACGTTGCAAGCCATTTACGACAATAATATCTTCAGGCTTTAGACCATCTGTGACGATGCGTAGCCCGTAGATCTTTTCTCCCAATACAACATTACGGTATTCGAGTTGATTGTCTTGGTTCACGAGCAAAACAAACTTTCTATTTAGATCAGTGCCTACTGCTTTTTCATCAATTAAGATACCTTCATATGAGTTACTTGCGGTTAACTTCACGCGGGTGAATAAACCCGGTAATAAACTATGATCATGATTCGGGAAGCTGGCTCGGATTCGAATTGTACCGGTTTGTTGGTTTACCGCGTTATCAACAAAATCGATACTGCCTGTGTGTTCAAAGTTCGTCTCACTGGCTAAGGCCATGTAAACTGGATTTCCACTTGTATCACGGGTATCTGAACGTTGACCTGATTCTGCTAGTTGTGTGTATTTAAGGTAGGTTTGCTCATCTACATCGAAATAAGCATACATTTTATCTGTAGATACCAAACTGGTTAGAATGCTTTGTCCGGCAGTGACGAAATTGCCTTCGGTAATTTGTGCATAAGAGACACGTCCGGTTATAGGTGCGGTTACTCGAGTGTAAGATAAGTCAAGCTCAGCCTTTTCCAATGCGGCTTTTACTGACACGACGGCCGAACCCGCTTGTTGCTTGCGAGCTAAGCGACCATCGAGGGTTTCAATGGATAAAGCCCGTTGTTCACTTAATGTTTTAGCGCGATCATAGTCATTTTTAGCTTGAATAAATGCGCTTTGGGCGCTTTGAAGATCAGCTTTTAGCCGATCTACCTCGGCTTGGAATGCACGCGGATCAATTTGAAACAACACTTCGCCTTTATTGACAATTGTCCCTTCTTCAAACAAAACGTTTTCAATGTAACCGGAAACCCGTGGTACTAAAGTAACAGTTTGTGGCGCTTGTAAACGCCCAGTGAACTCATCCAATTCAGTAATGCGTTCATTAACTACTTCAGCAACACTAACTTGCGGAGCAACGGGAGCGGAAGAATGCTGTGAGGCATCGGGGCTGCCACAAGCAACTAACACTAGGCTGGCTACGCCACCCATTAGCCAATTTTGAATCTTGTGTGTTGTAATCATGAATCTCAGTTCCTTTAAATTTAATATGTTCATCGTTAGATTATTTTTAATACTTGATATTTATGTACTGGTCGGTAAGAATATAGAAACAAAACATACAGTCAATCTATTTTGTACTAATCGGTAAGTTATTTTATTTATAGTTAAGAACGATTTTTTATAATCACTAGGGAATGAAGTTTGTTTAGGTGAGTCAAAGGAAGGAAAGGGGATAGGTTGTGCAAGCTTAGGAAATTAACCTCAGCGCCCATCGCATACAGGGTTAAGCTCAACTCAGCATTCCTCAAAGTGGGTATTTTCAATAAACCATTAATTGTTGCGTGGTGTGATTTTTGTACTAAAGAGTAAATAACCCTTTATAGACAAGGGGTATTTGCCAGTTTACAATAACAAAGCATTTACATTAGGAGGCGACTTATGAGTGCCGCAAGTTGTTCTGCCGCAGTAGGCAGACCAAGAGCTTTTGATAAGCAAACTGCGCTTGAAAAAGCCTTAGAGGTATTTTGGATTAAAGGGTTTGACGGTGCATCATTGTCTGACTTAACCAGTGCTATGGGGATCAATAAACCCAGTATGTACTCTGCTTTTGGTAATAAAGAGCAATTGTTTCTGCAAGCCATAGAGTTTTATGAAAATCGTCCTTGCAGCTTTTTTAAACCCGCATTAGAGCAACCAACGGCTTATAAAGTAGCAGAAGCGATGCTGCTTGGTGCGGCTAAAAATATGTCTGATTCAACTCATCCTCAAGGGTGCGTGATGGTCCAAGGTGCATTGGCCTGCAGTGAAGCTGCTGCCGGTGTGAAAGAAGAGCTGATAAAGCGTCGTCAGCAAAGCCAAGAGAAAGTTCAAGCTCGATTTGAATTGGCCATTGAACAAGGTGATTTGCCGAAAAGTGCAGATCCTGCCGCTTTAGCTCGTTACTTAAATACGATAATTCAAGGGATTTCTATTCAAGCCAGCAGCGGTGCGACAGAAGCTCAATTGAATGAGGTCGCTCAGTTAGCCTTAGCAAGTTTCCCCAGGGGCTGAAGTTATTACTTGTATGATGTGACGGTGCTAGCAAGGTGAAAAAGTTTAGCGCCCATCAATTTGCTAGCAAAGGAGCTCCATACTGTGGATAGGGTAACCGCTGTAAGCTAGCTGAACACCTAGATGTCCAGCAGCGCATACTAAAGTCTTTTTAATTGATTCACATTTTAGATGTCGGGGCTAATGGTGACGTTAAGTTTTGGCAACGACCCTTCAGCCAATTAACCCTAGCGTTTAAATAAATTTAAACGCATAAGAGATGTTCAAAAAGTCTACGCCAGGATTATTACTGTTTAAACCCCCGTTACTATAATGCATATAACGCACAGATACGGATTGTTTTAAGTTCTTTCCAAAATCCACGACTAACCCCAATCTATCTTCAAACTGATAATGTGAGCCAATGTCTTTACCTGCAAAATGTGTGTCGTCGACCATAGATATACCAATGCCAAATTCCCATTTGAGGGGGTATTTGTCATCAATGTGATAAAAAGTTTTACTCACTACAGGAGAAAGGGCGAGTACAAAGTTAGTTGCATGATTATTATGTTCGCCATATTCCCAGAAATTTGCACTCACTTCCCAATAAATATCCAGTTGATCAAAAAAAGGCACATCATTTAATTCATAAACGTAAGGCCTGTAAGCCAATCGAACGCCAGTGATATCGTCAGATCCTAACAGTAGATCCGCGGCAACAGCTTGTGATCTCACATAGTTATAGGTTGGCTCGTTTGAAAATTCGTTCATGTCTGCATTGGCTAAAGGTAAGTATGCGTTAAACATGAATACACCGACTATTAAGCGCGATAGAACAGATAAAAATGATAGATTTTTGTACATTTTCGAACTTTGTACCTCTTAGTTAATTACATGCATAAGGAACTTCTGTGGTGACCACTAGTAAAGTGTTTACACACCACTTTAATTTGTTTAACCGTGGAATTTGGCAATGACAGAAAGTCGCAAATAACTAAAATCTAAATCACCCTAATACCACAATTGAAGGTGGCACTAGTAATGCTCAGGTATTTGATATTTATAGATTTATTGATTGCCAATAACGTTTATATCTAGCATTAAGTATTAATGTACCACTTGGTATGAAAGTAATAATATACCGGTCGGTAAGTAATTTCAATTGTATTTTTAATTAATTGTTCAATCCCTATAATTTAGGGCGCTTTTTTGGGGGAGGGATTTTCGAGAAGTGTGTCTGACATCAACCCAATAATTTGATGAGGTAGCCCAATGGGCTACCTTCGTCAATGCATGAACTGGCGATTAGTTGTTGTTAAAGCTAGTAATATCCAGTGTGATGTCACAGTTTAGCAACTTTGAAATCGGGCAGTTTAGCTTGGCTTCAACCGCCGCTTTTTCAAATTCCTCTGCACCCATGCCAAGTACCAGTGCATCTAAGGTTATTTCAGATTTCGTAATGGAAAAACCGTCATCATCTTTCACCAACGTAATCGCTGCTTTGGTTTCCAATGTTCCTTTATTGAACCCCAATTCTGCCAATCCCATTGATAGTGCCATGGTGAAACATGAGGCCTGCGCTACTGCGATCTGCTCTTCGGGGTTGGTGCCAGATTTATCTTCAAATCGAGTGTTAAATCCATATGGATGATCCTGCAAGGCACCTGATTCCATCGTGACCTGACCTTTACCGTCTTTACCAAATCCTTCGTATTTTGCGGTTGCCCATTTAACAATTGCCATTTTATGCTCCTTAATTGCAACGCTATTTGCGTATATTTAAGATGTCCTGAAACGCGAGGTCGCACTCGTTACTTCCAGGTTCGTAATGTTAGCAATTAATAAGCAAAGGGTATTCCACCTGACCAAAAGCGCCGTTTGGGGGACAATGCAGGCATTTGACTTACCGTTTATGGGGAGTGTTCCTTGTGCATTGAGTAAAAATTGCAGGCTGTTTTTGTAGTCTTTACCTTTTTTACTCAGCCAATTTCGGGGTGATAGCCCATCTATTATTCCGTTTTTCCTTCTCTCTATTTTTAAATGTTCAAGGTGCAATCGATGAAAGGAAAATTGTATATTTTCCTATTTGTTGAAAAGTATTGTGACTTTTAAGGTGAAATATAACGTGAAATTTAATGTTTATTTATCGTTCGAATTCAGGTAGCTTGATGTACTGAAAAGTTTAGATTTTGTTTTATGAAAAAAATAAGGATAAAAATATGCAACAATTTAACATGACCATAAATGGCAAAAGCCACACATCTGGGAAAACGTTCGATGTTATTAACCCGGCTTTAGGCGTGCCGTTTGCGACTTGTGCTTTAGGCGATGTAAGCACACTCGATGAGGCTGTTGTTGCAGCAAAAAATGCTTTTCCTGAATGGAGTCAGCTGCCAGAAGAAACCAGAATTGAAAAAATGAACGCCTTGGTTGGCTTACTTGAAAGCAATATGCCTGAGATTATGGGACTTATAACTCAAGAGAATGGCAAACCTTTTAACGGCTTTGGCGGGATAGGTTCGGGCATGGAAGTCGGTGGTTCTATGGCGTGGATTCAAGCTACCTGCAGCTTTTCTACACCGGTTAAAGTAATACAAGATAATGATGAAGCCAGAGTGGAAGTACATCGAAAGCCTTTGGGTGTGGTAGCATCTATCACCCCTTGGAACTGGCCATTATTAATCGCTATTTGGCATGTTATCCCCGCATTAAAAACAGGTAACACAGTTATTATTAAACCGTCACCTTTAACACCTGTTGCCACTATGCGATTTGTAGAATTAGCCAATACCGTTTTACCACCAGGTGTACTTAATGTGATCACCGGTGATGCAGACGTAGGTAACGCAATTTCAGCCCATCCAGATATCAATAAAATAGTCTTCACCGGTTCAACGCCAACGGGTAAAAAAATAATGGGCTTGGCTTCAAGTAACTTAAAGCGCTTAACCTTAGAGTTAGGTGGCAATGATGCTGGCATAGTGCTACCCGATGCGGATATAAAGGCCATAGCTCAAAACTTATTTTTGTCTTGTTTCCATAACAATGGTCAAACATGCGCCTGTTTAAAACGCTTATATGTGCATGAATCAATTTACGATGATGTATGCAATGCACTCGTTGAATTTGCCAATACGGTAAAAGTGGGAAATGGCATGGAAGAAGGCATTGAATTTGGACCGGTACAAAATAAAGCGCAATTAGACAAAGTCATTGAGCTGACTGAAGATGCCCTCGCCAATGGTGCCAAGCTTCTGGCTGGTGGCAAGGTAAGAGAAGGGGATGGTTACTTTTTCCCGCCTACCATTATTGGTGATATATCCAATGGTTCACGGTTAGTGGATGAAGAACAATTTGGACCAGTGTTGCCCATAATTAAATACACCAACATCGATGATGCGATTAACATGGCGAATGACAATCAATTTGGCCTTGGGGGTTCAATTTGGTCATCGGATACTAAACAAGCTTATGCTTTAGCATCGCGTTTAGAAACAGGATCTGTTTGGATCAATGAACATGGCAATGTTCAACCGGATGCTCCTTTTGGTGGGGTCAAACAGTCTGGTCTTGGGGTTGAGTTTGGTCAATTGGGCCTTGAAGAATACACCTCGGTACAGACGATAAAAGTCAGTAAGCTATAATTTACTGGATCGGATAGCTTTGGAGTGCAAAGCTATCCTTTGTTAAATAAGCTAGGAAGTACTCAGTTGTTTCTCAATTATTTTGAACGTTGAAGTGTATCCGATGGAAGTTCCCCATACCGGCGTTTGTAATATTCGGCAAACCTTCCCAAGTGGTTAAAGCCATATTTAATCGCCACATCAGTCACACTTACATTCTCATTAGAGGACTGCAAGACCTCATGCACCGCTGCTAATTTTTGCCCTCGAATATATTTCATCGGAGATTGCCCAATGAAATGGCTAAAATGCTTGTTTAAGGTGGAAGGTACCACACCAGTAACCATCGCGAGTTGTTCTAGGGAAATTTCAAGGTGAATATTGTCGTGAATATAGTCTCTCGCCCGTTTCACCGAACGTGGTGTGACGTTATCGCGTCCCGCATCCAGTTTATTGCGATAATTATGATGGGGCAGTTGCAGTAACATTAAACATAGGGTGTCTTCGATTTGTTGCAGCAGGGGCTTGGCGATAATGGGATTTAGCGGAAGTTCCAATTGCTGTTTAGCAAAATTAACAGCGTTCATCCAACTTTTACCCTCGGCAGTGGTTAGATCAAACTTGGTATCAAAGGTTAGGGGGGCATGCAATTCGTGGCCAATTAATTGGCTGAGTTTACGTTCAACTTTTTGCCTATCTAATCGAACAGTAAAAAAACTACAGTCATTTGACCAACGCATGTTCATGGCTTGCTCAGGGGAAACAACACTGGCAATGCCTGGTTGAATATGAGTTTTGACATTTTCCACCGCTACCTCAGCTTGACCTTGCCAAGGCGATTGAATGAGAAAACAATTACCTAACTGCTCCGTTTGAATGTTCACAGCTGTGCCGTAGGAAATATATACAAGGGCTGATTGGGAAAATTTTGCTTCATTTAACTGCGCTGCAAATGAACGGGCATGCTCAAGCAGTTCAAACTGATGAGGACAAAATACATTGGTTACGTTTCTCAAGGTTTCATCTACATTTGTCGACGAAAACCGAGAAAACTGATGCAGGGGTACGTTGGAGTTCATTTTGTTTTCTTATTTTGTTCGTCTTGTTTTTTTTACGTCATTGTTCCTTTGCTGTCAATTGTTATCAAAAGTGGATAGTTGAGGGCGAATTCGGATAGTGAGTCATTCCTTTATCCTTTACTGTGCTAAGTCAAATAATAAGAATCTCATTTAAAGGGCCACACATGGGTAATCTATTCCTAAAAAAATACTCATCAACTATCAAAATTTCTTTCATCTTACTGTCGATACTGGGGGCATCTGGTTGTGACAGCGCAAAGCAAGACGACCTGTCGTTATCTGAAAGTAGACCAAGCACACAGCAGGGCGTGTCCTCGCAAAGTCAACTAACTCCTGGTATTACGAATGAAAGGTTGGTTAATGCAGATTCCGAACCCCAGAACTGGTTAACCCATGGGGGTACCTATAAAGAGCAACGATATAGTTCGTTGGAGCAGATAAACCTAAATAATATTGAACATCTAGGTTTGCAGTGGGATTTTGATTTACAGGGAACCCGAGGTTTAGAGGCCACACCCATAGTGGTCGATGGTGTAATGTATGTTACCGGAAACTGGAGTCGTATTTACGCCCTAGATGCTAAAACGGGTAGTTTATTATGGAAATATGATCCTAAAGTGCCCCCAGAGTGGGCGGTTAACTTATGCTGTGACGTGGTTAATCGTGGCGTTGCCGTTTATGCAGACAAAGTTTTTGCGGGTACTCTGGACGGAAGATTAGTGGCAGTAAATGCCAAAGACGGCTCACTAGTATGGGAGGTGCAAACTACTCCTACAGACATTCCTTACTCCATTACTGGTGCACCTCGGGTGGTGAAAGGCAATGTCATCATTGGTAATGGTGGTGGTGAATTTGGTGTACGCGGGTTTGTGTCGGCTTATGACGCAGAAACGGGCGCGCAGAATTGGCGTTTTTACACAGTACCAGGCGATCCTAGTAAGCCGTTTGAAAATCCCATTTTGGAAATGGCCGCGAAAACTTGGACTGGGCAGTGGTGGAAACTTGGCGGTGGCGGAACCGTTTGGGACTCCATGTCTTATGATCCTGAGCTTAATTTACTTTACATAGGTGTGGGAAATGGTTCGCCGTGGAATCAAAATATTCGCAGCCCAGAAGGTGGCGATAATCTTTTTCTATCTTCAATAGTCGCGGTGCGTCCTGATACTGGCGAATATGTTTGGCACTATCAAACAACACCTGGAGATAGCTGGGATTATACCGCTGCTCAACAAATGGTGTTAGCCGATATGGAGCTGGATGGCAAGTTACGTAAAGTGATTATGCAAGCGCCTAAAAACGGGTTTTTCTATGTGCTTGACAGGGAAACGGGCGAATTTTTGTCAGCGGAACCTTTTGTCAACGTCAGTTGGGCAACCCACGTCGACAAACAAACGGGGAGACCGGCAGTGGTCCCTGGTGCTCGCTACAAGCAAGAAAATTTCATGGGCTTACCCAGTCCGTTTGGTGGACATAGCTGGCACTCCATGAGTTACAGTCCAGATACGGGGTTAGTGTATATCCCTGCGATGGATTTACCCTTTAACTTTCAAAGTGATCCCAACTTCCAACATAATCCTATCGGTGTAAACCTTGGTATCGATGGTGTTGCTGGTGCGATGCCTGAAGATGTGAATATCCGTAAAGCGATTAAAGCAATGCTAAAAGGCTATTTATTGGCATGGGATCCGGTGAAACAAGAAGCGGCTTGGTCAGTTGAACACAAAGTGTCTTGGAATGGGGGGGCGTTGTCTACCGCTGGTGGATTACTATTCCAAGGTAATGGTATTGGTAATTTTAATGCTTATAATGCGAAAAACGGTGACAAAATGTGGTCGTTTAATGCTCAAACTGGCATTGTTGCGGCGCCTGTGACCTATGCAATAGACGGTGAACAATATGTAGCGATTTTGGCAGGCTGGGGCGGTATTATGCCGTTATTACTGGGTGAAGCGGTTGCCGACTCTGCTGCCAATAAAGTTAATCGCGTGCTGGTATTTAAATTAGGTGGGGATAAACAACTCCCTCCGCTAAATGTGGTAAAGCGAGATCTCAATCCGCCGCCACAAACAGCCAGTGACGATATCGTAAATCACGGTAGAGCAACCTATCAGCAATTCTGCTTTAACTGCCACGGTGATACTGTGGTGTCTGGCGGTGTATTACCCGATTTACGTTACAGCCCGTTCAACTTGAACAAAGAAGCGTGGAAGAGTGTGGTGCTCGGTGGCGCATTATCGTCCAAAGGAATGGTGTCATTTAAGCAAATTTTAGAAGAGAGTGACGTGGAAGCCATTCGTGCCTACGTTATTAAACGAGCCCATGATAAGTTGGCTGAAGAAACTATCTAAGCGTTAACTAAGTGAACGGCTGGGCCCATTGACTGGGCCTAGAGTTCAGTAAGTGTTGCCTGTATTTAACTAAGCTTCGTCTAAATTGAGGAACAGCTTTTGTAGTGTGCTGTTGAAAGTTTCTATTTGATCTGCACTGAAATCATCATAAATATTATCGAAGAGTTTTTGCGAGTTCTCGATAATATTAGCAATCACTGTTTTGCCTTTTTCAGTTAGCTCTACAATTGAGACTCTTCCGTCATTTTTGCTGGTGCGGATAAGAACAAGCTCTTTCTCTTGAAGATTATAGGTCGCTCTTGTAATGGTCGGGGTTTTCGCTACTGCATGGGTAGCAACCTCGCTAACGCTTAAGGTGCCCATTTCACGAAGAATCATCAAAATACGCCAGGCAGTAAGGTTAATCCCTTGTTTTTTAAGGGACTTTTCCATTCTCATGGAATAGGCGCTGCCTACTCGCATTAGCCAATAAAAGGGGTATTGCTGGAATTCAAAACTCTCAGAGGCAGGTTTGAATTTATTTAGTTTATCAGTATTTTTTTTCATATATTCAACATGTTAGTTACATTTTTAACACAATAAAGCACGCAATATTACTTGATAAAAAACGTAAAATACAATCATATTTTTTAAAAACAACCATCTTCGAATAAAAATAAAACAATTATCGTTGAGTTTTTACTTGACATGTAACGTAATAACTCATACAAATTAAAAGTAGAATAATTAGAACATAACCATTGGAGCACAATTATGTCACTCAACTGCAAGCTAAATAAAATAACTAGAACGATATTTAATGCACGTATTCCCGCGTCTTTAGCCGTCGTTTCAGCTATCGCTATCGCCCCTGTACATGCTCAAGAAGACGAGGCTGCTGCTGACAGCAAGTCTGGTATTGGTGCAATGTTGGAAAAGATACAAGTTACAGCGCGTAAGCGTGAAGAGAGTTTGCAAGAGGCTCCATTGTCATTGACCGCTTTTTCAGGAGACGGTCTTGAAGCCCGAGGTATTGAAAATGTGTCTGAAATAGGTGGTGTAACGCCTAACCTGACATACCAAAATAGCCCAGGCGCAGGTGGTTCATCATCTGTTGCTACGGTTTATATTCGTGGTGTAGGGCAACGTGATTTCTTAGGAACAATTGATAACGGTGTGGGTTTTTACGTAGACGGCGTTTATATTGCTCGGACCGTTGGTGCCACAGTTGATTTACTCGACGTTGACCGTGTTGAAGTTTTGCGTGGACCTCAAGGTACTCTGTTTGGTCGAAACAGTGTGGGTGGTGCAGTAGCCCTTTACAGCAAAAAGCCCACAGAAGATTTTGAAGGTTATGTGGATGCAACCATAGGTACTGATTCACTGGCGAAACTAAAAGTATCGGTAAACGGTGCACTGACTGACACTTTGTACGGTAATTTTTCTGCCTTAAGTGCGACGCAAGATGGATATGTTAGCCGTCCTGCAGGCGGAGATTTAGGCGATGATGATATGTTGGCATTTCGCGGTTCTTTGCTTTGGGAAGCATCGGATGATGTCGAAGTTAACTTAATTCTTGATCACAGCACTGAAAATGAAAACGGTCCCGCATTTGAAATTGCTGACGCCGGTACCTTGGTTGATGGTTCTTTCGCGGGCTTTTACAACAATGTCACTCAGGCTGAAACCTGCGGTTATCCAGCGGGTATTACTTCTACTGATCCTATTTGTTACAACAATCAATATGCCACTGAAGGTGAGAACTTAGGTACGGCTCCTACCTACTCAGATACCACTGCATGGGGTGCAAACTTACAAGTTACTTGGGACATCAACGATAATCTGCAATTGAAATCGATTACCGCTTATCGTGACTTAGATGCTGAGTTTGCCAGAGACGCCGATGCGTCACCATTAACCGTCGTCCACTTTTATGATTCATTCGAAGCGTCGCAGTTTACCCAAGAAATTCAATTAATGGGTTCGACTGAAGATGACAAGTTGAACTGGATTACCGGTTTATACTATTTCGATGAAGAGGGTAACAACCGAAATATTAATGATTTTGCCATTGCTAACTTCGACAGTGATAATGATTTCACCACCACAAGTTCGGCGATTTATGCTCAGGCAACTTATAGTTTTACTGAAAAGTTAGATTTAACCGTAGGTCTCAGATATTCCGACGAAGAAAAAACTTTCGACCCAACTCAAGTGGTTATCAGCAACAATATTGGTCTTGAAGATGGTTCACTGCTGCTTCCTCTTGGTTTAAATTCCATTGATGTGCAAGAAACCACACCAATGGTTAACTTAGCCTATAAAGCGACAGATGAGCTAATGGTATATACCTCGTACACGGAAGGTTTCCGTTCTGGTGGTTTTGTACAACGTATATTCCCAGCGTTGGATACGGTACCGTCATTTGGCCCTGAATACGTTGAGTCATATGAACTTGGGTTCAAATACGATAGCAGCGATAGACCTTTCTCAATCAATGGTGCTGTTTTCCAAATGGATTACACTGATATTCAGGTAAGAACCCAAAACCCGGGTTTTGTTGGTTTCTTCGAAGCTAACGTCGGTAGCGCTGAGATTTCAGGTTTTGAACTTGAATCTAAACTCGCCTTTGCTGATTACTGGTTTATTGAAGCTGCGGTTGGATACACAGATGCGAAATTTACCAATATTGACGTAGAACCGCCTCTGGCTGCAGTTGTCACCGTTGATAGTAAGTTTGACCATGTTCCAGAATGGTCAGGTAACGTCAGTTTGGCTCGTGATGTGGAGTTTGAAAATGGTTCACTTGTTACCGCTCGCTTGAGCGCAAATTACCATACTGAATATTACAATAACCCAGACAACACAGATGGCATCATCACACCTGAAGTGACCATTGTTGATTTAACGGTTTTATGGCGTTCGCCTGATGAAACCTATGGCGTAGACTTTGGACTGAAGAACCTAACGGATGAAAAATATATCACCGCAGGTTATGAGTCTAATGTTGGTACAACTGAGATCATCAGAGATCGCGGTCGCCAATGGTATGCCTCTTTTAGATACAGCTTTTACTAAGCAAGTTAAGCAAGGTTATCCGCAGCAGAGAAGAATTTGAGCATCTCAAATACTTCTCTTGTTTGCTGCGCTCGTAAATGCAAGGTTGTTACATTAGCACTTTAAGGGCGCACTTAATCGAGCATTTTTACAAAGTGAATTCACTTGCCAATGAAAGAGCAATGTATGAAAGAAGGTCAAGCTATACAATCATTTGAGCATATTTTGGATGATGGAAAATTATCTACTACTCAAATACTCGTCGTATTAATTTCATTTCTATTAATGATATTAGACGGCTTCGATATCACCTCAATGTCCTTTGTTGCACAGCGCGTTAGTGAACAATTGCAAATAAACCCCACCAATTTAGGTTTGGTTTTCAGTGTAACGCTGGCTGGCATGATGTTGGGCGCAATGTTAATTGCCCCTTATGCAGACAAAATCGGTAGGCGGAAAATGTTGATTGCTAGTGTGATAGCAATCGGTATTTCAATGTTTTTAACTGGCTTGGTCAGCGCCTTTTGGCAATTAATCGTTCTGCGCACTATTACAGGTTTAGGTGTGGGTAGCATGTTAGCCAATGTGACGGCATTAACATCAGAATACACTCCGACTAAATATCGAAGTTTTAGCGTGGCTATTATCTCTGCAGGTTTCCCGTTAGGCGCCACTATTGGCGGTATTATAGTGGTGCCGATTTTACCCCTTTATGGATGGGAAATTGTGTTCTTTACTTTGGGACTTGTGACGTTACTCATGGCCGTCGTGGTGTATTGCGTTGTGCCAGAATCATTGCAGTTTTTGAAAACGCAAGGAACCCCAAGCGCTTTGAGTCGCGTCAATGAGTTATTGCTCAAAATGCAGCGTAGTCCAATACCTGAATTTGTTGAAGATAGACAATTTAAAATTAGTAAAGCCAGTGTGTTTAGCTTATTGAGTCCGCAATTTAGAACCAAAACTTTACAGTTATGGCTGACATTCTTGTTTGTGTTTATTTCCCTTTATTTTCTATTAAGTTGGTTACCCAAGTTGGTTATTAATGAAGGCTTAAGTGAGTCAGACAGTGTTTTTTCTGCTGTGGCATTAAACGGAGGTGGGGTAGTTGGCTCGCTTCTTTTAGGATGGTTTGCAGCAAACATAGGGTTGACTAAGTTAATTGGTATCTTTTTATCCATATCTGGATTAGCGATGCTTTCATTTGGCTTTTTATTTGAATATATGAACTTGTTTGTTCTGCTGTTTATCATCGGGTTTCTATTACTAGGTGCATATGTTGGCTTGTATTCAACGTCGGCAAAAATGTATCCAACAGAGGTACGGGCAACAGGCATTGGCTGGGCACTAGGGTTAGGACGATTTGGTGCGGTAATTGGCCCATACGTTGGCGGCTTACTAATTACCTACGGTTTTAGTATGGAGCTCAATTTTGTGGTTTTTGCTATGCCATTGATATTAGCCGCGGCTTTTGTTTTTCAACTACGAGTTCGATGATAATAACCTTTATAGCCAGTTAATTTCTGCTGGCTAGCCTCTATTTCTTAAATTTAGATTCGCTCGAAAACAACTAATCCCATTGTTAGATAGGACTATTTCTTTTGTCATTATCAATGGAATTATTACATAAATAATTACTTGAATAATCATGTAAATTAAATTAGTCTTTAAACATTAGTATTCGAAACCAAGGCATTAAAGAGTATGTGTGTATTTACCAAAAAATTTGAAATTGGCACAAATACCCAATTGGTTGCGGGTATCAAAGATAATATTGATGTGGCTGGTTTCGTTACCGAAGCCGGTAGCAAAGCCCTTAGTCAAAATGCTAAGGCCACAAAACATGCAGACGTTGTGGAAACTATGTTGTCATCTGGTGTGAAATTAGTCGGTAAGCTAAATATGCATGAGCTGGCATACGGTATGACCGGTGTTAACCCTCATCTCGGTACTCCCACTAACTATTTCTACCCTGACTATATCCCTGGTGGATCATCGAGTGGATGTGCCGTTGCAGTTGCTGAAATGAAAGTGGATTTCAGTATCGGCACAGATACCGGTGGTTCAATTAGAGTGCCTGCTGCGTGTTGCGGTGTATTTGGTTTTAAACCTACTTTTGGACGAGTGAGTCGCAAAGGGGTCTTGCCCGTCGAGTCAACGTTAGACTGTGTTGGTCCCTTAGCTTCCACGGCGGATAAGTTAATTACAGCAATGGGATGTATTGATAGTACCTTTGCCCCTGTTTCCATCGATAGACCGATTAAACTGGCGCGGGTAGAAGTCGCTGCCGACGACCAAATAAATCAATTAGTCAATGAAGCCATTGATAACCAAAGCGTCGAATTGGGTCATACCTCCTTACCTTTAATAGAGGACGCATTTGATGCTGCTTTGAAATTAATGAATTTTGAAATGTGGCAAGCGTTCGGTGACTTACTCAATACCGCTGAGTTGGGCAGCGATATCGAAATGAGATTGCAAGGGGCAAGTCAAATTGACCCTAAAATCGTCTTTGAAGCTGAAACTATTAGACAAAATTTCAGCCAGCAAGTTGACGATGCATTAATAGGTGTTGATGCCCTCGTATTACCAACACTGGCCTCTTTCCCACTTAAACGTGTGGATGCATTAGCAGGTAAAAACGACCTTATGATTAGCTCTTTAACCAGACCTTTCAATTTGTCTGGGCATCCTGCCATTACTATCCCATTGACTAACGAATTGGGAAAACCGGTAGGAATGCAGCTGGTAGGTGCCAAAGGAAATGATGAACTACTTTGCGAAATAGCTAGAAAATTAAGCCGTCCGAATAACAACAACACTGAAAGTGTGGAGAAAAACGATGTATAAAAATTCAATGGATATGACCCAGTGGGGTGGACCGGAAAAAGTAAATGCACTACTCGCTGATATTCGCGCCCGCAGAGGTGAATTCGAAGAGCAACGTTTTATTTCAAATGATGTTGTTGAACAATTTAAAGATATTGGAATTTATCGCTCTTTTGTACCTCAAGAATTTGGTGGTAGCGGCAAAACTCCAAGCGAATTTTTAAAGGCCATTGAAACTATTTCTGCTGCAGATGGTTCAGCTGGATGGGTTGCCAGTTTTGGTATGAACCCTGCGTATTTAGCGGCATTGCCCATGGATACGCTCAAAGAAGTATGGAAAGAGTCAGCGGATATCGTTTTTGCTGGAGGTATTTTCCCACCACAAAAAGCAAAAAAGGTCACTGGCGGATACATAGTCAACGGTCGTTGGCAATTTGCTAGCGGCTGCATGGGCGCATCATTATTGGGTGTAGGTGTTATGCCAGATGATGGCAGCAAATTACCTAAAATGGCTGTTATGCCTGCAGATAAAGTTAAAATTGAAAAAACTTGGAACGTTCACGGCATGGTTGGAACGGGCAGTTTCGATTTAATTGTTGAAGATGTGTTTGTACCCGAAGAATGGACCTTTGTTCGTGGTGGAACACCCACTGTCGACACGCCGTTTTTTAAGTACCCTTCATTGTCATTTGCCGCGCAAGTTTTGTCTGTGACCGCTTTAGGTATTGCTCGTGACGCTATAGATGTGGTGGTTACATCTGCTAAAGGCC
Organism: Aliiglaciecola aliphaticivorans; assembly: GCF_054782055.1. Taxonomy (NCBI): domain Bacteria; kingdom Pseudomonadati; phylum Pseudomonadota; class Gammaproteobacteria; order Alteromonadales; family Alteromonadaceae; genus Aliiglaciecola; species Aliiglaciecola aliphaticivorans. The sequence continues at coordinate 171,619 of NZ_BAAGTF010000094.1, read as the reverse complement.
GAAAATCCGTTACTGGCGCACCTAACTTAGGTGAGCGTCATTATGCACAAATAGATATCGCCAAAGCTGAAGCTAAAGTGCGTTCATCCAGAGCGTTCTTCTATGAAGCTACTGACGAAGTTTGGGACGCAATTATGCAAGGCGATGAGCCAACTAAAGATCAAATTAGTCTCATTCGCTTGGCAACTACAAACGTGGCACGAGAATGTGCCGAAGCCACTCGCATTGCTTATCAATTGTCTGGCATGCAAGGAGCGTATGTTGATCACCCCTTATCTCGTTGCTTAAGAGATGCACATTTGGTCACTCAACATGCCTTTATGGGTGAGGTGACTTATCAAAATGCCGGGGCGATCATGTTTGGACACCCACCGTTTCCCGGATATTTATAATTTTAGAACTTATCAAGTCAGCATTTTTAAACGTAATTATTAAAAAAATAATAAACCCCATTGGAGGAAAATATTATGAGTGAATCAACTTCCCATCGCGTGTTGTTTTGTATCGGCGTGAATCAAAATTTTATGGACTCTACAAAAGAGGTCATGGGTGATGTTTGGCAAGCCTTTAGTGCCATGATGAAAGGCATTTCTGAGTTACCTGGTGTTAACGTGCTAGGCATTATGGACGATGATCGTATTCAAGTGGGTCCATCGGCTTCTGCGCCATGGACAGCCTATATTATGGCTGATGTTCCTGACCTCGAAACTGTCATTGCTGGCTGTGATTTCTTCCGTTCAACGCCAGTTGGTGATGGTACCTATAGCTTGTGGAAATATTGCAAAGTAGAAGCTCGCATTGGCCGCGAACTTGTTGTTCCAAGCTAACCTTTTGGACCAAAAATCATGATCTCATTACAACAATTAGATGCCTTGCAACAACGACTCTTCACTTTAGAGAATGAGAAAAGAGTGAGTGCCTGCATGAATCAATATATGCACCTTTGCGACGATTTAGCGCCAGGCTTTGAGCTTAAGATCTTGATGGATCTTTTCACTGAAGAGGCTATCTGGGAAGGCAAAGGTCAGCGTTATGCCAAGACTTTTGGCCGCTATGAAGGTAAAGCTGCCATTGAAGCTATGTTTGCTAAATATGCGACTTTGCCGGGGCATTTTAATTTGAATGTGCATCTGTTGGGTAATGAAGTTATTTCAGTTGACGGTAACAAAGCGACCGGAACGTGGTTACTCATGCAGCCTTCAGATTTTGTTGATGGTCGTTCACAGTTAAGTTGCGCAAAAATTACCGCAACATTTGAGCTAACTGAGCAGACTTGTCAAATATCTCACTTTGTTACTGAAAATAAATTCAGTCGTCCTATGGCTAAGCCATGGGATAACAGCGCGGCATTGCCAGTGCCAGAATAGGACCTCTCATGAATACAGAAATTAAAGTAAAAAACCTAAACAGTACGGCTGATTTAGTACTGGAAGACAGAGTTCATAAATCCTTGTACTCAAACCCAGAAATTTTCGATGAAGAACTAGATAAAATCTTCAACAATACTTGGGTATGGGTTGCCCATGAAAGCGAAGTGCCTGAAGCAGGTTCATACAAAACTGCATCAATAGGCCGCCAACCTGTCATTGTGGTTCGCGACCGCAAAAAGAACATCCATGTCATGCTCAATCGTTGTCGTCACAGAGGGGCAACGGTTTGTGAAGGGAAATCTGGTAAAACCAAAGCCTTCACTTGCCCTTATCATGGTTGGGGATATGGTTTAGACGGCAGTTTACGTGCTCTGCCGAAACCAGAAGAATATGAAAATATTCTTGATAAAGCCGAATTTGGGCTAGTTAAAGTGCGTACCGAGTCTTATAACGGAATGATCTTTGCCACCCTAAAAGATAATTTAGAGTCCCTCGATGAACATTTAGGCGGCGCTAAAAAGTGGATTGATTTATTTATGAAGCAGGGCGGTGGTTATCCTCTGCAAACCTTAGGCGATCACAGATTCAGATTTCCGGGTAACTGGAAGATCCAATTAGAAAATACCACTGATGCTTACCACTTCCCCATAGTGCATAAGTCATTTATTGCTTCGGTTGATGAAGAAGCCGCCGAAGTGTTTGATTTTCTTGATGGCGAAGGTTATGTGGAAGACTTAGGTAATGGTCACAGTGTTATGGTGATGATCCCTGAGCTGGTAGATTTAGAAGAAAATCTGGATGAGCCAATTCCTGAACGTTTCGAAGATTTGGCGAAAAGCTTAGCTGATGAAGGCCATTCAGATGAAGAAGTTCGTCGCTTAGTCAGAGCGGTGGGCGGTAGCGGATTTAATTTGAATTTGTTCCCGAATATTGCGTGTTCAATGGCGTTTTTCCGTAACTTAGTGCCTATCAGTGCAAATGAAACTGAAATTCATCATATTGCCATTGGTGGTAAAGGTGCGCCACAAGCTTTCAATCAAAAGCGTATTCGCTTACATGAACATTTCCAAGGGCCTATGGGCTTCGGTACACCAGATGATGGTGAAGCTTGGGAACGTGTTCAAGCGGGTTCAATGGCTGGAACTGATGGCTGGATCATGGTGAATCGCGGAATGTCTAAGTTATCTACTTCTGCTGATGGCAATGTTAAAGGGGCAGTATGTTCTGAAACCGGAATGCGTGCAGCGTATCAGAAATACAAACAAATGATGTCTGTGGAAAGCGGAAAATAAGGAGCGATAAAATGAAACTAGATACTCAATTATTAGCCGATGTCACTGCTTTTCTCAACATTGAAGCAGACATGCTTGATAACAAAGAATACCAACAATGGTTAGATCTATGGCTAGAATCGGGATTGTATATTGTGCCCGTTGAACACAATGCCACTGACTACGCCAATACTCTCAATGTGGCATACGATGATGATGAAATGCGTAAATTACGTATTGAACGTTTAACCAGCGGTGATGCTATTTCTACCCAATTAGGCGAAAAAACCGTGCGTACTATGTCGCGTTTTCGGATCCTAGACGATATTGATGGCTTTGTAAGAGTGCGCTGTGCATATAGTTTGTATGAGAACAACAAAAACGGCTTGCGTATTTATCCTGCGAACTTGCAATTTAAGTTAGTTCGTGACGGTGGCAGCTTTAAAATTGCTGAAAAGATCGTCAAAGTGATGAAATCAAGCGAGCATCTGACCACTGTCAATTACTTGTTTTAAGGGGCTGATATGAGTACCAACAAAAAAGTGGCGTTGGTCACCGGAGCTGCCCAAGGGTTAGGCTATGTGATTAGTGAGTCTTTATGCAAAGCAGGTTACTCGGTGGTGATGAGTGACGTGGACGTGTCTATGGCCGCCGAAGCCGCTAAGGTACTTGATCCCACAGGGAAAAAGGTCGTTGCCACTAAACTTGACGTATTAAGCAAAGACGATTTTGTTAACGGTTTAGCTTTTACAACTGAAACTTTTGGGGACTGCAACGTATTAGTGAACAACGCCGCAATGACGCCTACAACGCCACTAATGGACATCAGCCCAGAAGAGTTTAGCCAAGTGTTAGATATTAATTTACGGGGTAACTTCATTGGTAGTCAGGTGTTTGGACAATATTTTGCTGACAAAGGGTTTGGTCGAATCATCAATTTAGCCTCTCTTGCCGGGCAAATGGGCGGTACAGCCTCTGGCGCTCATTATGCTGCTTCGAAAGCCGGTATTACCACCTTAACGAAAATCTTTGCCAGACAGTTTGCTGACAAAGGTGTGACCGTTAATGCAATTGCCCCAGGCCCGGTAGATGTGCCTTCTGTGAGAGACAAAGTTCCAGCAGATAAACTTGAACATATTATTAATAACATGATCCCCGTTAAGGCGATGAGTAACCCTGAATTTATCGGCTCAATGGTCGTAATGTTGGCAACCGAAGAAGCAAATACGGTCACAGGTGCCACTTGGGATATTAACGGTGGAATATACATGCGTTAAGCATGACTAGGAGAATCTTGTGGATAATGAACTAATCGACGTTGTAATAAAGTCTCGAACTGAACAAGGCGCGGGTATCGCTGTCATGGATTTGGTCAGTGCCAATGGTGAATCTTTGCCTGCTTTTTCTGCCGGCGCTCACATTGATGTGCATTGCGGAGATGATTTAATACGTCAATACTCGTTGTGTAATGATCCAGCATCAAGTGAATCGTATCGAATCGGTGTGCTGAATGATCCTAATTCTCGTGGCGGTTCGGCTAAAATTCATGCTGAATTTGCCGAACAACAACATATTAAAATTAGTGCACCACGGAATCATTTCCCCCTTAATTTAGACGCACAGAAAAGTATTCTTGCGGGTGGTGGAATAGGTATAACGCCAATGATCGCCATGGCGTATGAATTGTTAAAGGCGAATAAAGAATTTGAGCTTCATTATTGTACTCGTACTAAAGGCGCAGGTGCTTTTGAGGAAGAGTTAGTTGCTGCTTTCGGTGATCGAGTTTGCTTCCATTATGATGATCAAGATAAATCTCAGTTGTTCTCCCCACAAACCACCTTTGGCTCACCGCAATCAGATACCCATATCTATGTATGTGGCCCTACTGGTTTTATGGATTGGGTGATAAACAGTGCCAAAGAATTGGGGTATCCATCGGAGCAAGTTCACTTTGAATACTTTAGTGCTGAGGTTGATACATCCGGTGATAGCTTTGAAGTCTACTGTGAACAAAGTGATGTCACAGTGACGGTAGGAAGCGAGGATACGATTGCTAAAGCCCTTAGAAAAGTAGGTGTGAAAGTGAACATGTCTTGTGAAGAGGGGGTGTGCGGCACCTGCATAACCGACGTCATCGAGGGTATTCCTGATCACCGAGACCATTTTTTAACTGACGAAGAAAAAGAAGACAACGACCAAATCGCATTATGTTGTTCTCGTGCTAAATGTGAACGTTTAGTGATTGATATTTAATATTATTACCGAATTTCGGGCGTTTTTGTCTAGCTAAGCTAGTGCACCTTAAACAACGGTTTATTAAGGGAAAAGCGCCATCAAAAATGGAGTCAACTATGCCAATAGTAAATGTAAATATGATGGAAGGTCGCTCAGTTGAGCAAAAAGAAGCGTTAATCAAAGCGGTTGCTGAAGCCGTGATGGATTCCATTGGTGCGCCGGAGGAAAATATTCGGGTGATCATTAGTGAATATCCAAAAGCCCATTGGGGAATAGGGACGTTACCGGCCCATAAAGCCGGGCGCTAGTCACTCATCAGAAAAAAACGTTAGGACAAAAATTATGACAGAGACTAAGTTTGATAAACGAGATTTTAGAACCGCGTTAGGCCAGTTTCCTACTGGGGTAACCGTGATCACCACTGTTGATGAAAATGGTTCTCCCATTGGTTGTACGGCGAGCAGTTTTAACAGCGTATCCATTGACCCCGCACTCGTCTTGTGGAGTATTGATAAAGGCGCATTCAGTAAATCCATTTTTGAAAGTGCAGAATATTTTGCGATCAACGTGTTAAGTGAAAATCAGGTTGAAATCTCGAATAAGTTTGCAGGAAGAGGAGAGGATAAATTTAAAGATGTCTCCTTTTCCAAAGGTCTAGGCGGCGCGCCGTTACTAACAGGATGCGGTGCACAATTTGAGTGTAAAACCTGGAAGGTTTACGAGGGGGGCGATCACCTGATTATTGTCGGTGAAGTGCTTAAATACAAACACGATGATTCACTTACACCTTTGGCATTCTCTCGGGGGAGTTACGCCATCACCTCAGCTCATCCAAGTGGTAATGTTCAGAGAGATCAAGCAGAAACTGGTAACGAATTTTTAGATAACTATTTGTTATATTTAATGAATTCTGCTATTTCTAAATACCGTCAAGATTTATATCCGAAATTAATTGATGGCTGTGATGTGACTCCAGAGCAGTGGCGGGTGGTCACGATTTTGTCAAACACCCCAGTGCATACCCTGAAGACTCTGTCAATTTTGGCCATGCAGCCATTGGAAGATTTAAGTGAATCAGTGGATACCCTCAAAGAAAGAGGGGCATTGACGGTTATAGACGACAAGCTTGTTCTAACAGATGCGGGCATGGCGTTACAGAAATCCTTACTAGAAGTTGCTGCTCAGCATGAAGAACATATGTTGAGTGACCTAAGTTCTGAGCAAACCAATGTACTCAAAACGGCGTTGAAAAGTATCATTGAAATGGAAAGCTAAAAAGCAGTCAAAAAGGTGATGCTAGATCACCTTTTTGGCTGTGTGATGATCGAATAACCTTCTAGCGAGCACATGTTTCAATATATTTAATAGCTTCACTTAAGAATAATAAAAGAGAAAGTAAATATGAAAGGAAAATATAGCTCGTTCCTGAGTGTCTTAGGACCGGGAATTCTGTACGCAGCAGCGGCAGTAGGAGTCTCTCATTTAGTCCAGTCTACCCGTGCCGGAGCAGATTATGGCTTAGGGCTAACATTTATTATTATTTTAGCCTGTTTAGTCAAATATCCAGCCCTACGTTTTGGTGGTGAATTTGCCGCATCTACGGGTAAAAACTTGATCACAAGCTACCGCACAGCGGGATGGTTTATATTTGCGATTTTTGCCTTCGCGGAAATTTTTAGCATGGTTTTTGTGGTCGGCGCCATCGCGCTTTTCACCCTAGGCTTATTTCAAGCGGCCTTTGATTTTTCGGTTAATCCAGTTCTAGGTGTCAGTGTTTTGCTGTCGGTTATCGCGTTATTTTTGATTAGCGGCCACTACAGCCTATTAGAACGATTAACCAAGTATATTGTTTCCTGTTTTACCCTACTAATTATTATTACGGTGTTTTTGGTTGCAGGTAAAATGGAATGGTCTCCTTCAGTTTTCGCCATTCCTGCTATCGATTCCTCAGTCATTCTTTATGTGGTTGCGTTGATAGGTTTCATGCCTTCACCAACCGATGGTTCAGTGACCCAATCCCTATGGATTTGCGCTCGAGCAGAGGATACGGGGAAGTTGCCAACACCCCGGGAAGCCCGCCTAGATTTTAACGTGGGTTATGTGATGAGCGTGTTGTTGGCTCTGTGTTTCTTAGTTCTTGGCACCGGCTTAATGAACAATACCGGAGTGGCTATTGAAGCGAGTAATTCCGGCTTCTCACGGCAGCTAATGGCACTTTTTACCCAAACAATTGGTCCTTGGAGTTTCCCACTCATTGCGACTATTGCCATCTTCGTGATGTTCTCAACGCTGTTCGCGGTGGTTGATGGAATGACACGCGTGCTGGTTGGAATACTTGATAGCGGCGTTAACCGCCCTGAATTAAACCTGAATTCTAAGAAAAATTATAACATTGCCATGATCATATTGTGTATTGCAGCAATTCTGATTTTGGCGACCATGCTGAAGTCTTTCGCTACCTTTATCGATATTACTTCGGTCATTGTCTTTGTTATCAGCCCTATTTTGGCCTACTTGAATCATCGTGCAATGTGGAGCGAGGCTGTTCCTGAAGCGTTGCAGCCAAGCCGGTTTATGAAAATGTGGAGCTTGTGCGGGGTGTTTATCTTAACCACTTTCACGCTCATCTATTTTTACTATCGCTTATTTGCATAACGTTCTCATTTCGCATTTGTGGTTTAGATTTCTGCAAATGCTAAAACTGAATAATTTTTCACATCTAAATATAAATAAAAACATCAATGGAAGTTATTAGACTATGACACAAATTACCTGCTCAGACGCCATCATTCAATATCTGATTAAAAATGGTGTCGATACTATTTTTGGCATACCTGGTGCCCAAACCTATGCTTTTTTTGATGCACTCAGTCGATATCAGGACAAAATTAAATTGGTCGTGACCCGGCATGAACAAGGTGCTGGCTACATGGCTTATGGCTATGCCAAATCTACTGGAAAAATAGGCGTATATTGTGTGGTTCCAGGCCCTGGAGTACTCAATTCAACAGCGGCATTGTGTACCGCACATAACACTCCGGTATTATGCATCACCGGTGAAGTTCCTAGTGAGTTTGTGGGAATCGGACACGGCATGCTACATGAGCTTGATGATCAACTTGGGATCCTAAAAGTGCTGACCAAATGGGCTGCGCGCATCAATCATTCTGTAGATGCACCAGCCATCATGTCTAATGCATTTACGCAACTTAGTTCCGGTCGCAAGCGACCAGTGGCAATAGAAGTGCCGATGGACATTTTTGGGCAAAAAGCCAATGTCGATGTGAATTTTCCTGCCATTCCAAGCCCAGCTTATGAGCCTCTTGATAAGAAAATCAAAGCTGCAGTCGAGATTATACGAAAAGCAAAAAATCCGATGATAATGGTGGGTAGTGGTGCGGTTGATGCCAAAGATGAAATACTGAAATTAGCGAAATTACTGCAAGCACCAGTAGTGTCATTCAGAGGAGGTCGAGGCATTGTCAGTGATGACTCGCCTTATGGGTTTAACTGTGCTGCGGGGTATAAGCTGTATTCAGAAGTAGATGTAATGATTGGCATTGGCTCTAGAATGGAATTACCCGCGTTTCGTTGGCAAACCGGGGTAGCTACATGCGAATTGGTACGGATTGATATTGATCCTACACAACTGACTCGTTTACGTGGTGATGTGTCTATTGTTGCAGACGCGACCTTAGCGACTCAAGCTCTGTTAAATGTCTTAGAAGAAGATGCCACGGCTCGTCCCAGTAAAGAAGCCTATTTTAATGAAATCAAAGCACAAAGCTGGCAAGAAATTCAAAAAGTTCAACCGCAAATGACCTATCTAAACATCATTCGAGATGTTATGCCAAGAGACGGTTTTATCGTAGAAGAAATTTCCCAAGTTGGCTTTACATCTTGGTTGGGCTTTCCAGTATATGAGCCTCGCCATCTTGTTACTTGTGGTTACCAGGGCAACCTTGGCCACGGCATTCAGACGGGGATGGGGGTGAAAGTCGCTAACCCTGACAAAGTTGTGATGTCTATTGCCGGTGATGGCGGGTTTATGTTTGGCGTGCAAGAGTTAGCCACCGCTGTGCAATTTAAGATTGGCCTGATTATTCTACTGTTCAATAACAACGCATACGGCAATGTGAGACGGGATCAAATTAACTTTTTTGATGGCAATGTAGTGGGTTCCGAATTGACCAACCCTGATTTCGTTAAGCTGGTTGAGAGTTTTGGTGCCAAGGCTTATCAATCCAATTCACCTGAACACTTCAAAGAATTACTCGAACAAGCTGTTGTCGATTCAGAAGATGGTCCGGTTGTGATTGAAATACCCTGTGAGCGCGGCAGCGAAGCGTCCGTATGGGAATTCTTGATGCCAGCAGGATACGGTAATTAAGGTTTCAAAGTTAATTAATCGTTTCTAATTAGCAAACGATTTTTTACTTGCCAGGCAGTTAGTTACTCCGAAGCTAGCTGCCTTTTTTATGCAACAAGACATATGGCATAGGGTGTTAAGTTTTTCTATCCTAACCCTTAGCCTCCCACTCAGGTTTTCATCTTACTAGTTGATTTTAGCCTCACCGAATAATAGGCAAAGAGGCATTTAGTGAGTGAAGTGGGTAGTTGTTTGGCAGTTAGTTACTTTTACATATCAACATTTTCGACGATAATATTTACCACTAAAAGTGGAGCATACTTAGGGAAGCTTCATCATTTATGGATGCGTCTCATTATAAGTAGTTTGTATGAGCTTGAAATTGCAGAGCTAACCAATCAACAAAAACGCGCGTTCTTAAGGGAAGGTGTTTATTTTGTGGATACAATGCAGAAACTGGCATATTTGGCGGTGGGTAGTTGCATAACAATTCGACTAAGGTACCCGCTGTTAATTCCTTGGCTATTCTATAGCGGGGCACTTGTATCAACCCCAATCCTGCAATTGATGCGCAGGTATACATATCTGCACCTGCAACGATGATTGATGTTGCTAAATCAACACTAATGAGTTTTTTTCCCGACATAAAGTCCAGGGAAGTGGGTCTTGATTTCGCTTCTAATGAGTACCCAATGGCTTTATGTCGCTTTAAGTCGCCAATTTTAGTAGGCGAGCCATATTTGGCAATATAATCAGGGCTTGCAACAGTTACTTGTTGCATCGTTGCCAAGCGTTTTGCGATAAGACTGGAATCGGTTAATTCACCTGCCCGCAAGACACAGTCTACGCCTTCTGCAACTAGGTTTACTTGTCTGTCATCTTCTGCCACATGCATTGTTATATTTGGGTACTGGGTTAAGAATTTGTTTAAAAATGGCATTACAAAATGCTTAGCTAACGTGCCTTGTAAATTGACCCTTAGTAATCCTGAAGGTGAAGCTGGCGAAAATAAATTTTCAATTTCGTCGAGATCAGTCAGTAATTCACTGCAGCGAAGATAAAAGAGCTCCCCATCATGGGTTAAGTTGACTTGACGAGTTGTGCGTTCGAACAGTCGCGTGTTTACCCTAGCTTCAAGGCTTTTGATTAGGTTCGTCACAGTAGATCTTGGGAGCAGAAGATCTTCTGCCGCTAGGGTAAAACTTTTACGTTCAGCAATTCTGACAAATACTTGCATTTCCCTAAAACGATCCATAGGCACCTTCTGATAATTGTTAGCTATTTTGGAATAGTGTTTTCAATATTTATCTAATTATTTGTAAAAGTAAATCAGTAATACTGGGTTTCAATATCAATAGTAATGAAAGAGGATATAAAAATGTCTAAACCAAAAGTTGCTTTAATCACAGGTGGTTCCAGTGGTATCGGTGCAAGTATCGCGACGCAATTCGCTAAGGGAAGTATGAATATAGCTGTTAACTATGCACAAAATACTGGGCAGGCGGAGTCAATTGTTGAACAACTCAGACAATACGGTGTTAATGCATTGGCATTTAAATGCAATGTGGCTGATGCTTCCAAAGTTGAAGACATGTTCACTGATATTGAGAATACCCTTGGAAAAATCGATATCTTAGTGAATTGCGCTGGTATTATGAAACTGGCAACCTTGGCTGAAAGCGATGATAAATTGATAGACAGTCTTATAGCTGTTAATTTAAAAGGTACTTTTAATACACTGCGACAAGCGGCCACTCGTTTAAATAGTGGTGGCCGTATTATCAATTTATCTAGCAGTGTCGTGTGCCTTAAACTAGAAACCTATGGCGTTTATGCAGCGACTAAAGCCGCAGTTGAGTCAATGACTTCAATTCTTGCAAAAGAGTTACGTGGGCGGTCTATTTCGGTCAATGCGGTTGCTCCAGGACCTACCTCTACAGAGTTGTTTTTATCGGAAAAATCTCCCGAATTAATTGAGCGATTCGCAAAAATGAACCCTTTTGAACGACTTGGCAGCCCAAAAGATATAGCAAACATAGTTTCCTTTCTCGCTGGACCAAAAGGGGATTGGGTAAATGGTCAAGTTCTGCAATGCAATGGCGGACTGGTTTAATCAAATTGGAGGGAATGTAAGCATACCAACTAGAAAACCCTCTGTTCACTATCTGTTGTAAATAATAACACTGTTAATGTTGCAATTACCCCCCATTAACAGTGTTATCTGTATTCCCTTATTAAAATAAAAGATAAGGCGTTATATCACCGTTTCCGCTGCTTCTTGAAATACTGCGGCTTTTCAGTATTAAATGACACAACAAGGCTTATTGAAATAAGTGGCTTGCATGAAAACGCAAGTGTTCTTCAATGAAACTAGCGATAAAGTAATAGCTATGGTCATAACCTTCATGAATTTTCAATTCAAGAGGGTAATTACGTATCTTCGCTGCAGCTTCTAACATTTCGGGTTTTAACTGCTCAAGCAGGAAATCATCAGCGCCACCCTGATCAACTTTTGCTGGCACAAAGTGAGTCGCTTGTTTCATTAATTCACTGGCATCATGATTCTGCCAAGTGGTTTTATCTTTGCCTAAATATGCACTAAAGGCTTTTTGTCCCCAAGGCGTTGATATGGGGTTACAAATAGGACTAAATGCCGACATTGAGCTATAGCGTGTAGGGTTCAACATAGCGATGCTGAGTGCGCCATGTCCTCCCATTGAATGACCACTGATGGCGCGTTTATCAGAAACTGGAAACGTCTCTTCGATGAGTTTCGGCAGTTCTTTAACCACATAATCATACATTTGATAGTGACGGTTCCATGGGGCTTGCGTAGCATTGACATAAAAACCTGCGCCCTGTCCCAAATCATAATGCTTATCATCAGCCACTTCTTCACCTCGAGGGCTGGTATCGGGAGCAACAATAGCGATACCCAACTCGGCAGCGACACGTTGAACACCAGACTTTTGCATAAAATTCTCATCGGTACAGGTTAAGCCTGATAACCAGTACAATACCGGAACCTTTTTGCCACTTGAAATGTGTGGCGGAAGGTAAATTGCAAATCGCATACTGCAATTTAACGCCTGCGATTGGTGGCTATATTGTTTGTGCCAGCCCGCAAAACTTTTGTTGGCACTTAAATTTTCAATTGTCATTGGAATACCTCATGGAATGCCCAAAATAATTACTATTTTGGGCAATGTAGTGACTTTATTTATCAAAATGAATGACGGTACGGATGCTTTCACCTTTGTGCATCAGATCAAATGAATCATTTATCTCTTCTAGAGGAATAGTGTGGGTGATAAAATCACTCAATTTAAATTCGCCCGCTAAATAACGTTCAACATAGTCAGGTAATTCTGAGCGCCCCTTAACACCACCAAATGCTGAGCCTCGCCATACACGGCCAGTCACTAGTTGGAACGGACGAGTAGATATCTCTTGTCCTGCACCGGCCACACCAATTACCACTGATTCACCCCAACCTTTGTGGCAACACTCTAAAGCAGAGCGCATTAGGTTCACGTTACCAACACACTCGAATGAGTAATCCACACCACCATCAGTAAGTTCTACAATGACATCTTGTATGGGCTTGCTGTAATCTTTTGGATTAATACATTCTGTTGCGCCCAGTTTTTTCGCCAGTTCAAATTTATTTTCGTTGATATCTATTGCAATAATGCGACTTGCTTTAGCCATAGTCGCGCCAATGATTGCGGACAGACCAATTCCACCTAGACCAAAGATAGCTACGGTTGCCCCTTCTTCAACTTTCGCGGTATTCATCACCGCACCCATACCCGTTGTGACTCCACAACCCAATAAACAAACCTCTTCTAGTGGTGCGGCTTTATTTACTTTGGCTAAGGATATCTCAGGTAATACAGTGTATTCAGAAAACGTAGAGCAGCCCATATAGTGGAAAATAGGTTTTCCATCTTGATAAAAACGAGTAGTGCCATCAGGCATCAAACCTTTACCTTGAGTTTCTCGGATCTTTTGGCACAAATTGGTTTTGCCTGAAAGACAAAATTTACATTCGCCGCACTCAGGAGTGTAGAGGGGGATAACATGGTCGCCCACTTCTACGCTGGTTACGCCTTCACCAACTTGCTCAACAATACCACCACCTTCATGCCCCAAAATAACTGGAAAAATACCTTCAGGATCTTCCCCAGATAGGGTAAATGCATCGGTATGGCATACACCTGAGGCGATAACCTTGATGAGTACTTCACCTTTTCGAGGTAGCATGACATCCACTTCTTCGATGGATAATGGCTGCTTAGGCCCCCAAGCGATGGCGGCTTTTGATTTAATAAATTTATCTGACATATTTTTCTCACTTTGTAGTTAGGTCTAATTTAAAAATAGCAATGTTTTGTGCTGTATCTTTAATGGGCGTGACCTTGAGATAGGTTAATGATGGCTACCCCTACAGCGACAAACGCCATGCCAAACCAGGTTGTTAGGTCAAGGTGTTGGCGATAAATGACCGTTGACAGTAGGGTGACAGTAATAATGGCAAGACCTGCCCATAGGGCGTGCACAATACCAATAGGCATGTTTTTCATAGCTTGCCCTAGAAACATAAACGCACCCAGGTGACAGAGTAACACTAGAAGACTTGGCAGCGGTTTGGTGAAACCATCGGTCTCTTTCAAAGCCACATGTGAAATGGCTTCAGCAGCGACACCTAAAAACAAAAATAACCAGCTCATCGTTGCGTCCTCTTAACGTTTGCGACATGAAACGCCGTGATATTTCACAGCATGTTTCGGATATGGCAGCCATTATAGTTATTTCTAAATAAGTGATAATATGCTATTTAATTAAATTACTTTTACGATATGGTAATAATCATGCAATGGGAAGGTATCATTGAATTTGTTTATGTCGCCGAAAACGAGAGTTTTACTCAGGCCTCCAAAAAAATGGCTATTTCGACCGCTCAAGTCAGCAGACAGATAACAGCGTTGGAAAAACGACTTAATACTAAATTGTTTTATCGTACAACACGCAAAGTATCCTTAACTGAAGAAGGGCGGGTTTTTTATCAACACTGTCGCAGTGTACTCGATGGGTTAGATGCAGCAGAGCGTGCCATAACAAACTTGCAATCGAAACCTCAGGGAAAAGTAAAGCTGACGGCTCCCGTAACCTTTGGTGAACAACAAATATTACCGCTAGTCAATAATTTCGCCTTGCAATACAGCGATATTGAGGTAAATGCGTTGCTGACTAATCAGAATTTAGACTTGGTGGAAGGAGGGTACGATTTAGCGATTCGGCTTGGCAGGTTAACTGATTCAACGATGATGGCGAAAAAACTGGGAAAGCGAACCAACTATGTGTGTGCATCATCAGAGTATATTGATAAACATGGCATACCTCACTCCTTGTCTGAATTGAGTACACACGTTTGTTTATTGGGAACTCTGGATTATTGGCACTTTAGAGAGTCAGGCAAAGAGAAAAATATTCGCGTGAATGGAAAACTTCGCTATAACAGTGGTTTTGGACTTGTTGACGCGGCATTAAAGGGCTTGGGCATAGTACAATTGCCCGATTATTATGTTCAAGAACACCTGCAAAGTGGAAGTTTGATTTCATTGCTGGATAATTATCGCGCCCCTGATGAAGGCATTTGGGCTATTTACCCTCAAAATCGCCACCTATCTCCCAAAATAAGATTATTAGTGGATTATTTGGCAGAGCAATTACATTAAAGGCCGTTATATTATTCAGCGTATCAATCTAATGTAATTGCAAGCATGGGGAGATTGAGATGTGATGTTATTTACGGCAGTATTAATTTTGTTCTTTATTGCCCAAGGGCGTTTTATCATCGTATTTTAAGAAGTCTTATTTGCCTGGAAACGTTGTTAATCCTCATCAAAAGCTTGTTGAGGTGTGACCCCCAAGATTGGTTAGACGTAGCTATCAAGCCTAAAATCTACCTACGTTATTAGTCGATCACGCTAACTGTGAGCTAAAGGCATAGGTGTGCAACAGTATTTGATACAAAATTTGTTTACGAGCTATTACTTTGTCCAGAGGTACCTATCCAGTAAATATCAAAAATCAATCCCAACTTTATACACTACAATTCCTTTTGTATAACAGTCGAATTGAACTATAATCTCATCAATAGTATGAATATTTCATATTTTGGGGGAGTATAATGTCAACAACTCGCAAAACTATTACGGTGACAGACCAACAAGATAAATGGATAAAAGCTCAAATTGCAGCTGGCCGTTATACTAACGATAGCGAATATATCCGCGCTCTTTTACGCAATGATCAGGAACAAAATAGCCATGATGACGCTATTAGAAAAGCATTAATTGAAGGCGAAGCAAGCGGAAAACCTCAGCTATTCAATGTAAGTGAATTCAAAGAAAGAATGAAGACTAAACATGCCTAGTTACCGTCTTGCTCCATCGGCTGAGCAGGACATGGAAGCTATTTGGGAATACTCTTTTGAACAATGGGGTATCAATCAAGCTAACATTTATATTGATGAACTGGTTTCAGCTTTTGAAGGTTTGGCAGCTTCATCTTCACAGGCGATATCCTGTGACAATATTCGGGTAGGATATAAATTCTATCGCCAAGGAAAGCATCTGATCTATTTTAAAACAACCAATTATGGTGTGGCGGTTATTAGAATTCTGCATGAGCGAATGTTGCCTAGTCTTCATCTTTAACCTTTATCTCTCAAAGGATACCCTTTCTTGCATATTTCAGAGCTACTTTCTCCAATAAACAATTTCCTACAATGCTCAACCCCACAAAGCTGGATTGATGAAACAATTAAAGGGGAAAATCTACCTACGTTATTAGTCGATCTCGCTAACTGCGAGCTAAAGGCATAGGTGTGCAATTGTTCTAACGACGGAGAAATAGCCAGTACGCCAACGTCCAACTTGACTGCGCATGAAATATGCGCATAATAAAATCAATGTTTTAGAAAAAGGTCTGTTTATGGCAACGACTAACAAAATTCCTTGCAACACATCAATAGACGCTCAACTAATTAATGAGGCTAGAGAACTTAAATTAAGCCCATCGGCGATTTTGGAAGAAGCACTAGGCAAAGCAGTGAAGCTAGCAAAATACCAACGTTGGTGCCAGGAAAACAAGCAAGCGATTGAAGATCACAATAATGTTGTAATGAAGCACGGAACTTTCTCTGAAAGAATTAGGCAGCTATGAATTTTACGCAATTTTCATTGTGTGAAGCCTATGAACAACGCTTAGTTATTCTGACAAATACACTCTTCAATGATGTTGAGAGTATTTTGGTTGCACCTATCCAAATTCAAGCAGAACGAATACTGATAAAGGGGTTACAAATTCCACTAATCATTAATGATACAAATTGCTACGTCGATTTGTTAGATATTGCGACGATTTCAAAGAAAAACATTAAACCTGTTGCCTGTTCTGATTTGTCAGAGTATCGAACTGCAATCAAAGCTGGCTTAGATTTATTAATTGATGGATTTTAAATAGCACAATGTCTGCAATCATTAACCAACTGCTTGAGCCAATTACCAATTTTCTCTATTGCCCAACCCCGCAAAGCTGGATTGATGAAGCCATCAAGCCAGAAAATCTACCTACGTTATTAGTCGATCACGCTAACTGCGAGCTCAAAGCCGCGCAAACTGCTATGTTGTTATTACGTCGCTATGCGGTGGATAAAGAAAGCGGCGACGCATTATTGGCTTGGCTAAAGCCTTTCGAAGACTTTGTCTATCGCAAAGTGGGTGATGGTAATTTTAAAGAACATGTTAACTTGTCTAAAAAGTTGATTAGCAAGTCAAACTTTGAGCATGGTGATGAGTTAATCAATAAAATGGTCATGCTGATCAAAGAAGAATTGCACCATTTTCAACAGGTGTGGGAGATTATGCAAAATCGCGGTATTGAATACGCTAACCTGACAGCATCACGTTATGCTCGAGGAATGATGAAGCGCGTGCGTACCCATGAGCCTGCAAAACTGACAGATACCTTGATTTGCGGTGCTTTTATTGAAGCTAGAAGCTGTGAGCGTTTTGCTAAATTAGCGCCTTTTTTGGATGATGAGTTAGAGACTTTCTATATATCTTTACTGCGTTCTGAGGCGAGACATTTTCAGGATTATTTGAGCTTAGCTGAAAAGATTGCGTTGCAACCAATCGACGACAGAATTGAATTATTTAAACAAAAAGAAGCGGAATTAATTCTATCTGATGATAGTGAATTCCGCTTCCATAGTGGTGTATTAATCGGTAACTAAACACCGATTAATTAACTGACTTTTCATCGTCGTTTTTTGCACCACAAAGTTGATCACCGTAGTAGTTATTTGCGTAGTTACAATTCGTTGGGTGGTTGTTTACTGTTTTTGCATTGAAGATAGACTTAACGTTTTTGATTAGAGTTTGCATGTTATTCACCTTGTTTGGAATGTGAGTTAATCATGAACTACATTTCATAAACTTTAAATTTGAATAAATCAATTATCTAATTCGATTAATTAGAATGACGCATTTATTAAATTTTTGCCAAATCCTGCCATATCGTCAACATACAAAAGTTTATTCATACAACACGTTTTTATAATTTTGGTAATGTTATAATATTGCATTATATTGATGTTCAGCGTAAATTTATTAGCGTTTTCAAAAATTATACCCATTATCAGGTTTTATTATGAATGAAGAAGAAAGTAAACAAAGCAACTCATTTTCAGAAAGTAAAAGTTCATGTTGTAGTAATACAAGTTGTTGCGCTCCGCAAACACCAGTAAAACGAGATTTACCCAAAGTAGGGCGCAATGATGCCTGTCCATGTGACAGTGGCCGTAAATTTAAAAAATGCTGTGGTCAATAAATATTAGAATACTGAGTGGCAGGTATCAATTAACCTAACTCTAGAAGAAATATCAACTTCTATCTTACTGATACGTACTAGAGGGGCCCGCATTTATCTGTCAGTTGCTTACTAAATATATCCCTTAAAATAGTCAATTCCGAGGTCCTCACATAATTGGGTCGAATGATTAGCGCAATGGTGCGGTGCGGACCCGGTTCGTTTAAATGAATCGCGCGTAATTCTGACTGGTGATGGATAAGTTGGTCTAAGGCCATTTGCGGAACTAAGGTGGTGCCTAATTTCCCAGCAACCATCTGTACTATGGTGTGCAAACTGGCGGAATCGAAATCTGATTGCTGTTTCTTGTTTTGCAAACTACAGGCCACCAACGCATGATCTTTCAAACAGTGCCCGTCTTTTAACAGCATCAATTTTTCTATTTCCATTTCTTCACTGGTAATTTCTTTCATTTGACTTGGGCTTTCATCTTTATGGCTTACCCAATAAAAGTCTTCTTCCCAAAATGGAAATGTCATTAAGCCATCAACGGGATAGGGCAGTGCAAGCACTGCTGCATCGATGTCACCATTACGCACTAAATCCACAAGTACATGGGACTGTTCTTCTACTATTTGTAGCTTGAAGTCTGGATATTGCCTACGGACTTCAGGGAGTACTTTGGGCAACATGTAAGGCCCAATGGTAGGGATCACGCCTAAGGTCATTGATCGAGATAGGGGCATTTTGTTAGTTTGAGCTAGTTGCAATAGCTCATCCATCTCTATCTTAATCCGTTTTGCTTTAGCGAGGATAATTTCACCATCTGCAGTTACTAACACCTGTTTATTGTTTCGCTCAAATACTTGTAAGCCAAGTTGCTTTTCTAATTCATTTATTGCCGTACTCAATGCCGACTGGGAAACATTGCAGGCTTCAGCGGCCTTTTTAAAGTGTCGAGTCTTATCGATTGCTAGGGCGTATTTTAATTGTTTTAAAGAAACCATAAGTGTTGTTCCAAAAAATTGAACATAAGTCCAAATTAATTCTAATTACAATTATTCTATCAGCAGCGATCAGTAAAGGCGTTACTTTTATAGTTCTAAAAAATAGAAGATAAGTATAGATTTAATTTAATTTAACTGCACGACCCTTAGGCCTATTATTGACCCCGTTGAAAGCAAACAAGCTTTTTAAGAAAAAACTTTTTTAAAGCTAAACATTAAACATGAGGAAATTAAACATGGCTCAGATCGGCAAAACTATCCCAGAATTTAAAGCAACCGCATTTCATAACGGCGAGTTCGTTGAAGTTACATCAGAAAGTGTAAAAGGTAAGTGGGGCATCTTCTTGTTCTATCCTGCTGACTTTACTTTCGTATGTCCTACAGAGCTTGAAGATATGGCGTCACATTACGAAGAACTTCAAGGTCTTGGTGTAGAAGTTTACGCAGTATCAACTGACACACATTTCTCACACAAAGCATGGCACGATTCATCAGACGCTATTGGCAAAATCAAGTTTCCAATGATTGGTGACCAAACTGGCACAATCACACGTGGTTTTGATGTGATGATTGAAGAAGATCACATGGCACATCGTGGCACATTCTTGGTTGACCCAGATGGCGTTATCCAAGTTGCACACATCCATGCTGGCGGTATTGGTCGTAACGCTAAAGATATGGTTCGTAACGTTAAAGCAGCTCAATACGTACGTGAAAACGACGGTGAAGTATGTCCTGCAGCATGGGAACAAGGTCAAGAAACCTTAACGCCTAGCTTGGACCTAGTGGGTAAAATCTAAGTTTACATTAATCCACTTAAACTGGCGGGTTAGGGAAGTCGAGGCTTCCACCCGCCATTTTTTTCACCAGTTTATTTGCAGTAAAAAGGTAACACTATGTTAAATAACGATATTTTAAATGCTCTAAAATCTTATACAAAAAATATGACTAACAGCGTGGCACTAGTTCTACAAACTGGTGAGCATGAAAAACGTCAAGAATTAGTCCAATTTTTAACATCATTGTGCTCAGTTTCAGACAACCTGAGGCTAATTGAGCGTGATGATAATCTACGTAGCCCTATTACTTTCAATTTGGAAGTTGACGGAAAACCAAACGGGGTTTCCTTCTCTGGCATTCCCAGTGGGCATGAGTTTAATTCCCTAATTTTAGCTGTTTTGCAATCTTCAGGAACGGAATTAAAACTCGATAAGACATTACAAACCATGGTGCAGAAAATCAAAGATGATTTGCATTTTGAAGTCTTTATTTCTTTGAGTTGCCACAACTGTCCAGATGTTGTGCAATCGTTAAATCAATTTGCATTATTGAATACCAATATAAGCAGTGAAATGCTCGATGGAGGCTTGTTTCCAGAGCTAATTGAGCAGCGTAATATTCAAGGAGTACCTAGTGTTTACTTAAACGGTGAGTTGTTCGCTAATGGTAAAATTGATACTGCCCAATTGGTCGATAAATTAATTCAACGTTACCCTTATATTGTTGGAGGTGACGACAACGAAACCTTACCTTTGCAAGACGTGACCGTTATCGGTGGTGGTCCAGCAGGGGTCGCGGCAGCGATTTATTCTGCTCGTAAAGGTTTGAACGTGACCATGATTGCTGATCGCATTGGTGGTCAGGTAAAAGATACTGTGGGAATCGAAAATTTAATCTCTGTTCCTAAGACAACAGGGACTGAATTAACCGGTAACTTGCTAGCTCATTTAAATGATTATGAAGTCAACATCAAAGAGTTTTTACGAGTTGATAAGATTGAAAAAGGCAAAACTAAGAAAATACATTTATCCAGCGGTGAAGTTATTGAAAGCAAAACAGTCATTATCGCTACAGGGGCAAAATGGCGCGAGTTAGGTGTCCCAGGAGAGAAAGAAAATGTGGGTTCAGGAGTGGCGTATTGTCCACACTGTGATGGACCTTTCTTTAAAGGCAAAGATGTGGCGGTTGTGGGTGGAGGTAACTCGGGTATCGAAGCGGCCATTGATCTAGCTGGTATGGTTGACCACGTTACTGTGTTTGAGTTCTTACCAGAATTAAAAGCAGACAAAGTGTTGGTGGAAAAAGCCGAAGCCAACAATAAAATTACCATTATCAAAAATGTCGCCACTAAACAGATATTGGCAGAAAATGGCAAAGTCGTTGCTTTAGAATACGAAGATAGAATTACAGGAGAAATAAAACAGCAGCCTTTGGCAGGCGTATTTGTTCAAATCGGACTTGTCCCTAATAGTTCATTTTTGAAAGATGTAGTTGAATTGAGTAAATTTGGTGAAGTGGTTATTGATCAAAAATGTGCCACGTCTGAACCCGGTATTTTTGCCGCTGGGGATGTAACCACTGTGCCATATAAGCAAATAGTCATCGCCATGGGAGAAGGCTCTAAAGCGTCTTTATCTGCCTTTGATTACTTGATACGCGAAAGTTAATCTTTTACTACAATTTAATCCTTTTGCTAAAAAGACAAGCTTCGGCTTGTCTTTTTTTTTGTACCCAAAATGCGATTTCCATTATACGTTTAGGTACTTTAGCCGATATTACAGCATAGAGTGACTATACTGTTACTTGCATACTGTTACCAATAAATTATCTCGCAAAATCAGTGAGCTTTTAACGAAAGTGATTTATAATGATAAATTCAAATAATTCAACACCTTAAGTGTTGATTGTAATGGATTAAGTGGAGAAGGGTTAATGGCTAAGCGCAATCAAAGTATTGTCGACCAAGAGGTTACTTTTGGCGTGAATGAAGAATTAGTCTCAGTTACGGATCTCAGAGGAGTAGTAACCTATTCAAATGACAAATTTTGTGAAGTTGCTGGCTTTCCAAGAGAAGAGTTAGTCGGTAAAAATCACAATATTGTGCGTCACCCAGAAATGCCAAAAGCTGCATTTGCTGATATGTGGACAAGACTAAAAGCCAAACAGCCTTGGCGCGGCGCGGTGAAAAATAGATGTAAAGATGGTCGTTATTATTGGGTTGATGCTTATGTTACCCCTGTCTACGAAAATGGCGAATTGAAAGGATTCCAGTCTGTTCGCCGTTTTTTACAACCTGAGTATCGCCAGCGTGCAGAAGCCCTCTATGCAAAATTAAACAAGGGAGAAAAGGCAGAAAGTAAATGGGCGCTAAACTGGGGAATGAAACACGCTTTATTCTTGTGTTTGTCCATAGCTATTTTAGCTCTAACCATGTTCATACCTTATTTTGCGGTGCTGTTAGTGGGTCTGCCTTATCTGATCTTTAAAAATGAAATGGTTAACTTACCGGGCTTTCTTAAACAGTCACAGCAAGATTATGACAGTGTTTCTCGATTTGTTTTCTCCGGTACCGGTATTGTTAGCGTAGCGGATTTTCCTGCAAAAATGCATCAAGGTGCTATTCGCACCATTATTGGCCGCGTTATAGACAGTTCGTCTTCACTTTATGATGTGGTTGTTGAGCTAAAATCCGCCGCGGAAAGGGCGACCGAAGGCGTTGAAAAGGAAACCCTAGAAGTGCATCAAGTTTCTGCAGCCATTGAACAAATGGGGGTGTCGATTAGTGAAGTTGCTAATAACGTTAATTTGACTTCGCAGAAAATTGAAAGTGCCAATCAGGGGTGTGAAAACGCGACTAAAGCCATGACCGAAACTATGCAAAAAGTCTCTAATTTGGCTGAAGATGTAGAAAGTTCGGCGAACGCTTCTGAACAATTGGCCGAAGAAGCTAAAAGTATCGGAACCGTTATGAGTGAAATTCAAGGTATAGCAGATCAAACGAATCTATTGGCGTTGAACGCAGCAATAGAAGCCGCTAGGGCAGGGGAGCACGGACGTGGTTTTGCCGTAGTTGCCGACGAAGTCCGCGCATTGTCGAGTCGCACACATTCGGCTACAGAACAAATACAATCTTCTATTAATGAAATTCAATCGACGTTATTGAAGTGGGCTAAATCTATGAATGAAGGGAAAGATGCAGCCATTGAATGCGTTGCTGATACTAGACAATCTCGAGAGTTGATAGAAGGTGTTTACCAGCAAATTTCCGAGATTTCGGGGTTGGCCTTTCAAATATCAACGGCCGCAGAACAGCAGAGAGTCGTATCCCAAGATGTCAGTAATAGCATTATGAGTGTGAGTAATATTTCCCAAGAGAATTTAGAACAAGTTAATTTTGTGAAACAAGCCTCAAATGATATTAATACTAAAGCGAAGG
Organism: Aliiglaciecola aliphaticivorans; assembly: GCF_054782055.1. Lineage (NCBI taxonomy): Bacteria > Pseudomonadati > Pseudomonadota > Gammaproteobacteria > Alteromonadales > Alteromonadaceae > Aliiglaciecola > Aliiglaciecola aliphaticivorans. The sequence continues at coordinate 148,271 of NZ_BAAGTF010000094.1, read as the reverse complement.
TCTTAGCATCGTTGGGCTTAACATTCGGATAGCTTTTAGTTGATTCGCGTGAGATTCAGATAGTTTTAAAAGTGGAAACAGCAAGCCCTTTTTGGTTGGGCTTGCTGCGTATTGGTTTGTTACCAGATACGTACCCGTTCTTCTGGAGCTAAATAAAGTGCGTCACCAGGTTGAACGTTAAAGGCTTTATACCAAGCATCGTGGTTGCGTGGTGCAACCGTTCTGTAGCGAGCAGGTGCATGGGGATCAGATTTCAATTGTGTCATTAGGCTTTCTTCAGTGCGTTTTTCGCGCCACACTTGTGCCCAAGCTAAAAAGAATCTTTGATCACCTGTTACCCCATCAATGACCGGGGCTTCTTTGCCATTTAGGCTCAGCTTGTAAGCATGGTACGCCATGGCTAACCCACCTACATCACCGATATTTTCACCTAAGGTAAGTTGGCCATTTACATGGCTACCTTTTATAGGTTCATAACCATCATATTGGGCAACAAGGGCATCTGTACGAGCATCGAATGCAGCTCTATCTTCATCTGTCCACCAGTTACGTTGGATGCCATTTTCATCAGATTTTGAGCCCTGATCGTCAAAACCATGGCCCATCTCGTGCCCTATGACGGCACCTATACCGCCATAATTCACCGCGGGATCGGCATTGGGATCAAAAAATGGTGGTTGCAAAATAGCGGCTGGAAAGACGATCTCATTAAATGAGCTGTTGTAATAGGCGTTCACTCGTTGTGGTGACATGCCCCAACGTTCACGATCCGTTTTTTGCAGCTCTTTTGCAACACTATCATCCCTAAAGAATTGGCGAATTCTGAAAATGTTTCCCAACAAGTCATTATCTTTGATTTCTAAACCATCAAAACTCTGCCACTCATCTGGGTAGCCTATTTTTGGACGAAATGAAGCTAGCTTAGCGTGGGCGTTTTTCTTAGTTTCTTCTCCCATCCATTCCAAACTATCAATACGTTCACCTAAGGCGGTTCTAAGATTTTCAACAAGTTCTGCCATTTGTGCTTTGGAGCTTGCTGGGAAATGTTTTTCTACATAACTTTTACCAATGGCAAATCCCAGGGATTGAGTTCCTGACATCTGCGCTATGGCGCGTTTCCAGCGAGGACGGGGTTCTTGTTGCCCATTTAAGGTTTTACCATAAAACTCAAAGTTTGCTTTGAACATTTCGTCAGACAGCAATTCAGCTTGATTGGTGATCGTATGATAGGTCATATAATCTTTCCAAACTGAAAGGGGTTCATTGTTGATCAGTTTAATGACGTTTTTAATGGGCTCAGGTTGAGATATATTTAAGTGGGGCACCTTATAACCGGTTTCGGCAAAATAAGTGTTCCAATCAAAACCTGGGTAATCGGTGAACAATTGCTCTCGTTTAATTTGATTTAACGTTAAATCTCGGTCACGACGTTTTTCTCGTGGCCACTGAACTTCCGCTATCTGAGTTTCCAACGCTAATATGCTTTTAGCTTTTTCAGCAGCGTTCTCAACCTTAGCAAAGTTCAACATTTCTTCAATATGGGCAACGTAGGCTTCACGAATTTTTATAAAGCGTTCAGTGTCTTCTAAATAATATGAGCGATCAGGTAGCCCCAAGCCGCCAACACCGACAGACAATTGATATTCATCGGGATTTAAGCGGTTAAACCACATTCCACCATAAATTGGGCTTGCTAAGCCGTCGAGCCAAGCACGACCAAACATGGCTGTCAGTTCCGTTTTATCAGCAATACTGCTGATGCTGTCTAACACTGGTGAAATGGCAGAAATACCTTTTGCATTTACTGTGTCAGTATCCATGTAAGCTTTATAAAAGTTGGCAATTAATTGTTCTTCTGAAGTCAATTGGTTGCCGTCAGTGTTACTAGCGATTTCATCGATGATAGCTTTAATTTGCTTTTCACTGCGTTCAGCTAATTTTGTGAAGGCACCATATCTTACTTTATCGCTTGGGATGACAAAGTTATCGTACCAAGTACCGCCGGCGTAGCGGAAAAAATCGTCACCGGGTTTAACTGATTCATCTTTTGCATCTAGTTCGATACCAAAGCTACCTAACTCAGCCTTTGTTGTTTGTGTAGTGGCTGTCACTTCTTCATTGTTGCTAGTTGTCTCTGTCGCCTTATTACATGCGCTTAGAACAAATACGCTAGCTATACTTACTGCTATAAGTGTTTTTTTCATAAATCCTCAATTTGTCGCTTTATGATGTAGACATCACAATCCAAAGCAATATGAAACGCTGAATCCTGTGCCCGTTGTTTATTCAATGGTCACAGAAGTTTTACAAAGTCATTTAATTTACATTAACCGCGACACTCTACCTATAATCCAAGGTAAATTACATAGTTGTCAGATAAACGGTACATAATTTAAGAGTAAAGAACACAGGACAGAAAATATCTTCCTCATGCTGTAGCATGGTCTTTAGGCCATGGGCTGTGAAGGTCAATTAACCTCTCGGGGCCTGTAGCATGGTCTTTAGACCATGGGCTGGGAAGGTCAATTAACCCCTCGGGGCCTGTAGCATGGTCTTTAGACCATGGGCTGTGAAGGTTAATAAACCCCTCGGGGCCTGTAGCATGGTCTTTAGACCATGGGCTGTGAAGGTTAATAAACCCCTCGGGGCTAAAGCCGCCGACTACAGGCTATGGAATTATCGGTTTTGGGAACAATTATTATTTTCAATTTACATTTTTTCTTTGTATTACGTACACTTTATCCATGAAAATCGTAGACATACTGAAACATGACAAAGTGCGAACAGTTAGTCGCTGAACTCCAACTCTCACAAAGTCCCCGCTTATTAGCTGTATTGGTGAGGATTTTTGGTGTCCATAATTTTGACTTAGCCGAAGATGTCTTGCAGGAGGCCTTTTTTAAAGCGCTAGTCGATTGGAAAAGTAAGGGGATACCGTCAAATCCACAAGCTTGGCTAATGCAAACTGCAAAAAACCGAGCCTTGGATTGTATTCGGCAATCTCGTACCCAACGCAAATATGCACAAGATTTAAGCCATTTTTTAGAAAGCGAATGGACGGCGAATACAACTTTAGATTCAGAATTTACCGAACATCGGATTAAGGATGATCAATTACGTATGTTGTTTATGTGTTGTCATCAGCAACTGAGCTCTGAAAATCGTTTACCTTTTATGCTTAAGCATTTATGTGGCTTGTCTATTAATGCCATAGCCAAAGCACTTTTTACACCAGAAGCCACCATCAAAAAACGGCTTTTACGAACCCGTCAAAAGCTTCATGATTATCAATATACCCTTCCCAGTGAAAGTGAACTTCCACAAGCGTTGGATAATGTGCATACCGCACTATATCTGTTATTCAACGAAGGGTTTCATGCTGATCCTAAGGATAGGTCAGAAAAGCGAATATTCTGTCGAGATGCAATGGGACTAGTAGATCTACTTATTGATGAAAACAGCATTGCCAATCAGGATACATTCGCTTTGTTGGCCTTGATGTACTTTCAAATGGCCAGAATAGATAGCAAAAATGATCAGCAGGGACAGCCAATACCCATTGACCTACAAAAGCGCAGTATCTGGAACAAAGATATGATTTTCAAAGGTTGCACATTACTTGAATTAGCCGATAAATTAACCATATTGGGCACTGGCCGGTTTTATTTAGAAGCACACATTGCGTATCAGCATTGTAAGGTAGATTCCTTTAGTCAAACGCCTTGGTTCGATATTTATTGTTTATATCAGCAACTATTTGAATTGACGGGATCGCCAGTAACCCAGTTAAATTTAGCCGTCGCCCAAGGATATAGCGGAGAGATAAGCGCTGCCATTGAGTTGGTGACGGCCCTGAGTTTAGATCCTGTTTTTAAACAATCTCATTTACCTTTGGCCACGTTAGCCCACCTTAACGCGTTACAAGGAAATGAACAGCAAGCCTGGCAGTTTGCCAAACAAGCCAACGAGAAAGGTGGCGATAAGCATCAACAAAAAATCATGATGGCGCAAATTCAACGCCTGTTAGTATCTTCTTAAATCATATAGACACGGAAAACAGGGCCTGTAGCATGGTCTTTAGGCCATGGGTTGTGAAGGTCAATTATCCCCTCGGGGCTAAAGCCACCGACTACAGGCTATGGAATTATATGGAGGTATCAAACAATCCTCGGGGCTAAAGCCACCGACTACAGGCTGTGGAATTATCGGTTTTTGCGCGGGGCCTGTAGCATGGTCTTTAGGCCATGGGTTGTGAAGGTCAATTGCTCTCTCGGGGCTAAAGCCACCGACTACAGGCCATGAAATTATATGGAGGTATCAAACAATCCTCGGGGCTTGTAGCATGGTCTTTAGGCCATGGGTTGTGAAGGTCAATTGCCCCCTCGGGGCTAAAGCCGCCGACTACAGCGGGCTAAAGCCAGCGTTTACTGGCTTCGAAATAGCGATACCTTTGCGGATTAGATGAAACTAATCAATGTTTGCGATTTCTCTGATTTCTACCGTGATATCAGGATAAAGAAAAATAGGACACTTCTTCGCAATTTCTATGGCATCTTCCATGGTTTCTGAGCGAACAATGCTGTAACCCGTAACCAGTTCTTTAATTTCAGCTAAAGACACATCTGTCACCACGCCATCACCCGTTAACCGCTTGCCTTCATAATTTAATGGCGATCCTCCTGACACTAGTTGTTTGCGTTCTTCAAGCTCTGCCATCCACTGTCCCCATTTCTCCATGGCTTCGGCCATATCTTCTGGGCTGGTGTCAGTCATCCAGTCTTTGTTTCCACCACGATAAATCAACATATAATCATTCATAACGATTCCTTTTTGTAATTTTTAAGGTTGAACAGGAGGACAATCTACTGTCTTCCATAAGACTATGACGTTTGATGCCTAATAATAGGAGACAAATAAAAGAATAAAATTACAAAATAATAAAATGAGTTAACTTATGTTATTTTTTCAAGGTTTTCACTAAGCAGATCAATGGATTTTGGAGTGATTTTTAGCATACTACCTTGATCGTACCAATCACCTAAAACGATGCGCAGAGCGGGTTTATCATTTGCGACAAGTTGATGTATCGCAGGGCGGTGAGTGTGGCCGTGTATCAATTGTTGAACATTAAATTCCTGCATATAATTAACCACTTCTGAAGAAGTGACATCCATAATTTCCATACTTAGTTTTTGCTGATTCTGTTGGCTAGTTTTGCGTCCTTTTTCGGCGATTCTTTTACGTACCCATAACGGCAAGGTTAAAACCATTCTTGGCCACCACCAACCTCGCGCTTTTTTGCGAAACTTCTGATAGGCGAGGTCTAATGTACAGAGTTCATCACCATGCATCAAAAGAGTGGGGGTGCCATAGAGATCGATGACATGCTGTTCTGGTAATATTGTCATGCCTGCACGGCTGGCAAATTTTTCTCGAATTAAGAAGTCGCGATTGCCGTGAATAAAATAGATGGGCACGCCGGTTTGAGAATACTCTTTGAATAAACTCGCTACCTGTTCACTAAACTCGTTGCGATCGTCATCGCCAATCCAATATTCGAACAAATCGCCTAGCACATATAAAGCATCAGCACCTATGGCTTTAACCCGCAAAAAATCAGCCAAGCATTGGGTTATGTCTGGACGCTGGGCACTGAGGTGTAAATCAGAAATAAAGTAGGTAAATGGTTGCATAAGACGATCAAAAAAGGCTGATAAAAATCAGCCTTTATTTTTTTACTCCGTTATTTCAGCTTTTTGAATAACGACGTCTTCTACTGGCACATCATCGTGCATGCCGTGACGAGAGGTCTTCACCCCTTTAATTTTATTGACGATATCCATACCTTCAACGACTTCACCAAAAGCACAATAACCCCAACCTTCCATTGATTCACTGCGAAAGTTAAGGAAGCTATTATCTTTAAGGTTGATAAAGAACTGAGCAGTCGCAGAGTGTGGATCATTGGTTCTTGCCATGGCAATAGTGCCCGTGTTGTTGGCTACGCCATTATTCGCTTCGTTTTGAATTGCTTCGTTTGGCGTTTTTTGATCCATTCCAGGCTCAAATCCACCGCCTTGGATCATAAATCCATCTATGACTCGATGAAAGATTGTGTTGTCGTAAAATCCATCTTTTACATAGCTTAAAAAGTTTTCAACCGTCTTCGGTGCTTTGTCTTCAAAAAGGTTAAGTACGATTACGCCATAGTTTGTATGTAGTTTTACCATCAAGGGTTCCTGTGGATAAAATAATGATTTTAAAATTGTTTAAGCGGACTATTGTATCTCAATCATTCAAATAATTCAGCTATTGCGCGCATATTGGAATGATATTAGTGTGAATTTTTGCAAACACGCTGGTTTATGTCATCTTGAGTCAGTGCTAGAATCCCGCAACTAAATTAACCTAACCACATGGAACTCATATAATGCAGCAAATATATAACACCCTCACTCGACAAAAAGAGACTTTTAAGCCGCTGGTGGCTGGAAAAGTAGGGTTGTATGTCTGTGGTATTACCGTGTATGACGTTTGCCATATGGGACATGCCCGCACCTATCTAAGTTTCGACCTCATGGTGCGCTACTTGCGTCACAAAGGATATGAGGTGAATTACGTGCGTAATATCACCGATGTAGACGACAAAATTATTCAACGAGCTAACCAAAATGGCGAAACTCCTGAGCAGTTAACTCAGCGCACCATTGCGTTAATGCATGAGGATTTTGCAGCAATTAACTTGTTGGAGCCTGATGTCGAACCAAGAGTCACAACCCATATGCCGGAAATTATCGATGTAATTGAGCGATTAATTGCCAAAGGTCATGCCTATCAGGCGCCAAGTGGTGATGTGTTGTTCGATGTGAGTACCTACGAGCAATATGGCAAGTTGAGTCGACAAGACTTAGATCAGCTTAACGCTGGTGAGCGCGTCGAGGTGTCGGCTGACAAAACCGACCCATTAGACTTTGTATTGTGGAAAACTGTTAAACCTGGTGAGCCTTTTTGGGAGTCTCCTTGGGGGCCAGGTCGTCCAGGGTGGCACATCGAATGTTCGGCCATGAATAGCAAACATTTAGGCACACACTTTGATATTCACGGTGGTGGTTCTGATTTGATCTTCCCCCATCATGAAAATGAAGTCGCGCAATCTTGCTGCGCCTTTGATACGCCCTATGTGAATTACTGGATGCATGCTGGCATGGTGCAGGTTGACTCAGAAAAAATGTCTAAATCATTGGGTAACTTTTTTACTTTGCGTGATGTATTAAAAGACTATGATGCGGAAACCTTGCGTTATTTCTTAATGTCTGCTCACTATCGCAGTCAGTTAAGCTATTCTGAAGATAATATCAAGCAAGCTAAATCTGCTTTGGAGCGTTTATATACGGCCTTGCGTGATAGTCAGCCAAATTTGCACGTAGATATGAAAACAGGTGATTATTTAGAGCGCTTTGAAGCCGCTATGGATGATGATTTTAATACTCCGGAAGCCTTTGCAGTCATGTTTGATTTGGTTAAGGATATCAACAAAAGCAAAGGCCAGGAAAAATCAGATTTGGCGGGTGTTTTATTGAAGCTAGGGGATATTTTAGGGTTTTTACAAATGGATCCTGTGGATTATCTACAAGGTGGCGCAGCCCAAGGTGATGAGGCATCAGTGATTGAAGGTTTAATCCAAGCCCGAAATGATGCTAGAGCCGAAAAAGATTGGGCCGCTGCGGATAAAGCTCGCGACGCGTTAACCGCAATGGGCGTGGTGTTAGAAGACGGAGCCAACGGCACCACCTGGCGAAAAATCTAAATGTGTAGCCTGGTCTTTAGGCCATGAAATTGCAGGGTTTAGCGAGGGGCCTGTAGCCTGGTCTTTAGGCCATGGAATTACATGGAGGTATTGAAACCATCCTCGGGGCTAAAGCCGCCGACTACAGCGGGGCTTTAGGCCATGGAGGGTTTCGGGGCTGAAGCCGCCGACTACAATTGTGGCGGTGTGTTTGGGTCTGTTTCTTTGATTAAATCCGCGCTAGGGGATGTTTTTTCCTCAAACTCGGATTTCCAACGCTGCTGGGAAACGTGATGTTTTATCAATTCAATACACTCATTAACCACTGCCAGCACTTCATCATCTAAGGCTTCATCTTCACTCGAGAAACGACCAATCCCGTGTTTGACAAAATCGTCGATTTTTTCTGGGGTGACATCTTTAAGCAAATTGACTATCGATTGGGTCACAATATCGGTTACTGCCGACTCGAGTGTTCGTTCAATGGTTGAGCCTACTACCGGAACCAATTTTAAGGTGGAAATTTGCGGATTGCCCGTCACCGCTTTACCAACACTCTTACTCACATGTTGCCTAACCGATTCTCCGTGATCGTTGTGTTCGATTGACTCCCCAATATGGCTCATAACCGACGCTGTCCATCGAGTAATGACCGGCAGCCTAGACGCTAAGACATTTTGGGTAATGTCCTCCACTAAGGGAGATCCCGCTGCGATATCTTTTTGCGCATCCGACAGCACTTTTACAACAATACGATCAGACAGTTCTTCGACAAACACATCATAATAAAATGCCACAAAACGAAATAGTGCAGTGCGCCTGAGATCAATAATTTGATATTTGTGCAGGCGATGTAATATTGAAAATATCCTTAAAAATCGGAATATTCGAGCGGCGCCAAGTGGAATACAGCCAATCAAATCATAAAAATGGATAAACGGGAAAAAATACCATCTTAAATAGGTTTTTTTGACAATCGCCACTATCCAGCGCAAGCAAAATTCACTTAAGAATACTGCCACAAAGGCTAAATCGATTAACAGAAAGTTCTTGTGGATAGGCGCATAACCTGTGACCAAAGATTCCGACACATAAGCCAAGGATTGTTTAACAATTTCAGTGCTGTAGAGGGAGTCAAAAATGATCCAGATAAGATTAATAAATAATAATCCTAACATCACCAAATCGAGTAAAAGCCAAGGTCCTTCATGGCTCTTATTTAGATTGCTGCGATTAAACCCTAGCATCGATGCTCCCTTTTAACTCTGCCATTTCTGCCCTTTAGGTACGGGTGACGTCAACATAGACTTTAATCTTTTGGCCTGGCTGCAAATATTTACGCAGTTTATCTTGGTTCCAACGTTTTAAGTCGACCAAATTAACCTTAAATTTATTAGCGATCCGAGCCAATGAATCCCCTTTTCTAACGGTATAGGTTAAAGTGCGCATGACCGCATCTTTACGCTGAGACTCCGATGCCTGCTTGAGCCAGATCACTAAATCTTTACCCGGCATTAAGGGGTCGTTGGGGGCCATACCATTCCACTTGGCTAGACTGCGCATATCCACTTTGTACTTGCGGCTTAGATCCCAAAATGTATCACCACTTTGTACTTTGTGTTTTAAAGAGTAAGTGCCGCGAGGTTTAGATTGAGTACTCGCCAGTCGCTGATCTTGGGAAAGGGAATAGGAGTCTAAGGATTTTAAGGATACAGGGACTAAAATATATTCACCTAATCGTATCAGGTTCCCCTGCATATCATTCACTCCTTGAATGACATCCACGGTTGTATGATATTGTTTAGCCAGTTTTAATAAACTATCACCACTTTTGACTTTATGACGAACCCAGTTAAGGCGTTCATTCTCCTCAATATTATTCAAGGCAAGCTCAAAGTTTTCGACACTTTCAATGGGTAATAATAGTCTGTGAGGGCCGTCTGGATCCGTTGCCCAGCGATTAAATCCAGCATTTAATGAATGCAGCTCTTTGAGGGTTAAACCAGCAAGATCTGCCGCTAAAGCTAAATCAATTTGCGACTCAACATCTACCACCTTAACAAAAGGTTTGTTTGGGATGGCTGTCCATGCAATATTGTTTTCATCTGAGTCTTTTAAAATACTGCTCAGTGCTAATAATTTCGGCACGTAAGCCCGGGTTTCTTTGGGCAAGTCTAAAGACCAGAAATCAGTCGGTTTACCTGCTTTTTTATTTTTTCTAATGGCACTTCTTACTCTACCTTCGCCCGAATTGTATGCTGCCAATGCATGCAACCAATCGCCATCAAACATTTTATTCAGGTAAGTTAGGTAGGCAATAGCTCCTTCTGTGGAGGCCACCACATCTCGTCTGCCGTCATACCACCAGGTTTGTTTCATGCCAAAGCGCTTTCCTGTGCCGGGAATAAACTGCCACATCCCTGCTGCGCGTCCATGGGAATAGGCGAAAGGGTCAAATGCACTTTCTACAATGGGTAGAAAAACCAGCTCCAGAGGAAGTTGATTCTTTTCTATTTGCTCAACAATGTAGTGCATAAATGGCTTAGCACGGGTGGCAACGCGTTGCATATAATTGCTGTGCTTTAAGTACCAGTTCTTTTGCGCGTTTAAGCGCTCATTATCGGGGATAGGAAAGGTTAATTGGTGTTTAATTCTAAGCCAGAGGTTGTCTGGGCTTTCAGTTGAGTCTGGACTACTGGTTACTTCGTCGTTAGGTAATTCCACGTAATTGTCTGGTTCAACGGTTATTTCTACTATTTCTGTAGGATGAGTAACCGGAATTGTGCCGTGGGAGGCTGAGGTACAATCAAAAAGCTCATCGGCTAGCGCATGTTTTTGTTCGCAGGTTTTATTAATTTGCTCTGCGATGAGTTGTTCTTGATGGGTTTCTTTTTCCACGTCTGCATGGGAGTCCGCCATAAACGTTTGGCAACCCGCTAGCACCATAAGCAATGAAAATGATGTCATTTTCATTGTGGTTTTAAAGATACTTGTTTGAGTGTTGTCATTGGCTCCACTAAAAGTTGTCTTTCCACTTTCTGACTGCGGCGAAAACCTCGGTTTCGTTGGGTAACTTCTTGCCAACAAATTGTTCTGCATTATTTTTTATTTCATCCTGTTGCGCGCGTAAAAACGGATTGATCGCTTTTTGTTGTTCGATATTCGATGGCAGGGTGGGTAGTCCCTGATTTCGTTGTTGTTTTGCCCAATCTGAATAGGCTTGTAAAGCACTGTTCTGTGGCTCAACGTTTAACGCAAAGTCCACATTGGCTAATGTATATTCGTGGGTACAATAGACCTTAGTTTGCTCTGGGAGTTTCATTAATTTCCCTAAAGATTCATGCATTTGTTGTGGTGTTCCTTCAAATAACCGGCCACAACCAGCGGAAAATAAGGTATCACCACAAAACAGCATGTTTTGGCCATAAAATGCAATATGATCCAGGGTGTGACCAGGTACCTCTAGCACTGTTAATTCAAGATCCAAGTCATCTAGCACCACTGAGTCACCTTCTTGCAACTTTTTTGTTAATCCTTGAATACTACCATACTCAGGTCCCAACACAGGGATCTGCGGTGCGTATTTTACTAGGGACATAATTCCACCAGTATGATCACTGTGATGATGGGTGATTAAAATACCTTTTAAGGTTAAGCCTTCCGATTGAATGTGATCTATGACAGGGCTTGCATCACCAGGGTCGACTACCCAACAATTCATGCCGTCATGGATACACCAAATATAATTATCTGTGAAAGCAGGGATAGGAAAAACCCTAAGCTTTGATTGAGTTTGAGTGGTTTGGGACATAATTACCTTGCTTGTGTCGCTTCGCTAGTGTTGTACTATAAGAAGTTGTTGGTAGCTGCGCAATTGTTTGGACAATATGAAGCCTGCTTTAATCTCTAAAAAACCGATTTATCCCACATCTTGGCAAGCTCTGCCGGTTGGTGATGACATGAAACAGCATGTGCAAACTAATTTGGAAGCCTGCAGTCGACGTTTTTTCGGCTACCATATGGTGCGATTAGGCTGTTTGAGCAGTCAAATCGATTTACCTGAATGTGCAATTAAACACATTGTTAATGTGGTTGATGCTAAGTGCCTTGAGCAACATCAAAGCCTGCATGGGGTTAATGTGATTGCTCAAACCCACGAGCTTCCCTTTAGTGAAAACAGTGTGGATGCCTATCTGTTAGCCCATGAACTAGATTTTTCAAAAGATCCCCATCAAATTTTAAGGGAAGTGGATCGCACTTTAATTCCCAATGGCTATGTTGTTATTGTGGGGTTTAATCCCTTCAGTTTGGCTGGAACTTTTCGCTACCTACCTTTGAAGTCGAATAAAGTGTTACGGGAAGCGCGTTTCTTCAGCAGTATGCGAATAAATGATTGGTTGCATTTACTCGGCTTTGAAATTATCGAACAAGACCAACTGGTTTTTTCCAGTTTGTTGTTTAAGCGTAAATCGCGGATTTTTTCCCGAATAGAAACCTTTTGCCGACAATATTTACCGATTTTTTCTAGTATCTACGTCATAGTCGCTAAAAAACGTGTGGTTCCCTTGTCATTAATTAAACCGAAATGGAAACCGTCGCCCAAATTTTCCGCGGTGGGAGCAAGCGTACGTACTTCAATGCAGAAAAATAGTGTAGATAGTCGTTAGCTGAGGGAGATGAATAACCAATAAAGGTAAGTGCATATGAACGGGCGGGTGTACGACTACAACCTAGGCCGCTTTATGTCGGTAGACCCCTTCATACAAATGCCCGAAAGCAGCCAGAGTATCAACCCGTATTCGTATCAAGGTCATATTCACTCAAGCCATTTCAGTGGCTGTATTAAAAAGTTTTCAAGATTGAATCTTGATGATCTTTCCTTCAAAGATGAATTTTCTAAACTACCGCCAGACGTAAATCCAACACCGTAAAACAATAAGAACTGTTGTTTAAAAACTCCAGTTCGCTTATGACATACACTGTTTTAATTCATAAAAAAGGCGCTCACTAAGTGAACGCCTCTGTATCGCTGACTTCAACGGGGAAAATAGGCTTATTTAACCTTCATACCAGGTTGTGCACCTTCATGGGGTTCCATGATCCACAGATCTTTGCCTCCGGGACCCGCCGCTAACACCATGCCTTCAGACAAACCGAAACGCATTTTACGAGGGGCTAAATTCGCCACCATTACCGTTAACTTACCTTCGAGCTCTTCAGGTTGATATGCAGACTTAATCCCGGCAAATACTTGTTTAGTGTCACCGCCTAAGTCCAATTGAAGGCGTAACAACTTATCTGCTCCTTCCACATGTTCTGCTTTGGCAATTTTAGCAATACGCAGGTCCACTTTAGCAAAGTCATCAAAACTAATGGTCTCACCAATGGGGTCTTTGTCTAGTGGACCCTCTGTTGCCGTTGTTTTAGGTGCCGGGGCTTGTTTAGGTTCAAGGTTTTCTTTTGAATCTTCAATAATGGCATTCACCTTATCCATATCAACACGTTGCATTAAGGCTTTAAATTTGTTGATTTGATGCTTACCTAAATCACGTTGTGCACTATCCCAATCAAGACTATCGTTTAAGAAAGCTTCTGCTTGTTCAGCCAACTTTGGCAACACCGGTTTAAGGTAAACCACTAGTATACGGAACAGGTTGATCCCTAAAGAACAAACATCGTGTGTATATTGCTCCTTGCCTTCTTCTTTAATAGTTACCCAAGGTGCTTGGGCATCAATGAATTGGTTGGCTTTATCTGCCAGAGCCATAATTTCACGAATCGCACGGTTGTATTGGCGCTTTTCGTACATATCAGCAATGTCATCGGAGGCTTGTTTAAATTGCGCTAGTAATTCCGGCTCAATGACGTTATCAGACAAGGTAGCGTCAAAGCGCTTGGTAATAAACCCTGCACAGCGACTGGCAATATTCACTACTTTTCCGACTAAGTCAGAGTTTACTTTCTGGGCAAAATCTTCCAGATTTAAATCGATGTCTGTGACGCCATCACTTAATTTAGACGCATAATAATAACGCAAATATTCTGGGTTAAGATGGTCTAAATAAGTGCGCCCTTTAATGAAAGTACCACTTGATTTCGACATTTTCGCGCCGTTTACGGTAACAAAACCGTGCACGTTTACGCCAGTGGGCTTGCGTAAACCAGCCCCTTCGAGCATGGCAGGCCAGAATAGACAATGGAAGTAAGTGATATCTTTACCAATGAAATGGTAAAGCTCAGCATCTGAATCTGGATTCCAAAAACTATCAAAATCAATATCGTGTTGGTTACAGTAGTTTTTGAAGCTAGCCATGTAACCCACTGGTGCATCTACCCAAACATAGAAGAATTTATTCGGTGCACCGGGTATTTCAAAGCCAAAATAAGGGGCATCGCGGCTGATATCCCATTGTTGCAATCCTTCGTCAAACCACTCTTTGAGTTTATTGGCTATCTCTTCTTGCAGCGCGCCACTGACCAGCCACTCTTTGAGCATATTTTCAAATTTGGGTAAATCGAAGAAATAATGTTCTGAATCTTTCAATATTGGCGTCGCACCCGATACCACAGAACGCGGGTTAATCACCTCGGTTGGGCTATAAGTTGCACTGCATACGTCGCAGCTATCGCCATTTTGATTTTCCGCTTTGCAAGACGGGCAAGTGCCTTTAATGAAGCGATCAGGCAAGAACATGTTCTTTTCAGGATCATATAATTGGCTAATTGTGCGTTTACTAATGTATCCCGCTTTATCTAATCGATTATAAATTTCTTCGCACAGTTCTTTGTTTTCATCGGAATGGGTAACATAGTAGTTATCGTATTCAATATGAAAGTCTAATAGATCCTGATGATGTTCTGCACGGGTTTGCGCAACCATTTGCTCAGGGGTAATACCTAACTCCTGCGCTTTTAACATCACGGGGGTTCCGTGTGCATCATCGGCGCAAACACTGTAGCATTGGTGGCCTCGCATTCGTTGATAACGTGTCCATATATCAGTTTGAATGTGTTCCAGTAAATGGCCTAAATGGATAGAACCATTGGCATAAGGTAAGGCACTGGTGACGAGTATTTTACGTGGCTGATTTGGCATGTTTGATTACGAGTCTTGATTAGTTGAAAAAAGGACGCAAATGGTAACGAAAATGCAGCCTTAATGCATTAGTAAAACGACAGAAATTCAGATAAATTGCATCAAAAGGAGTCCCCTTTGTCGAATCTCATCTTTAATCCACCCCAGATACAGCAAATTTGTCAGCTTATTGGCCAAATGTTGAGCTTGTCTGAATCGCAAACCTTGGCGTGTCTCACCTCAACCCAGCAAAACCTGCAATTTTGTTTTCCATTTGCCTGTGAGCAGGATTTTCCGGTGATCTTAGACGCTATCAGCGAATTGGGAGTCGATGGCAGCAAAGTGCTATTAGGTTGCGAAATAGCCGCAAAAAAAACCAAAATAAAGCGATTGGCGAAGATCAAAAATATTATTGCCATTGCCTCAGGAAAAGGCGGTGTGGGTAAGTCTACCAGTGCCGTCAATTTGGCGTTTGCGTTACAGGCACAGGGGGCGAAAGTGGGGATTTTGGATGCAGATATTTATGGTCCTTCGGTGCCTATCATGTTGGGTAATCCACATGCAAAACCTGAAAGTGAAGATAATAAACACATGATCCCGTTGAATTGTCATGGTGTGGTGGCAAATTCCATTGGCTATTTAGTCCCTAATGAGGATGCTGCGGTGTGGCGGGGGCCAATGGCCAGTAAAGCCTTACAGCAAATATTGAATGAAACCCTATGGCCTGAGCTAGATTATTTGATTGTGGATATGCCGCCAGGTACCGGCGATATTCAATTAACCATGGCGCAACAGGTACCGTTAACTGCGGCAGTAGTGGTGACGACGCCTCAAGACATTGCTTTGGCTGATGCAACAAAGGGAATTGCCATGTTTAATAAAGTAAGTATTCCTGTTTTAGGCGTGGTTGAGAATATGAGCTATTACCAGTGCCGCAAATGCGGAAATAAAGAGTTTGTGTTCGCCACAGGTGGCGGAGAAAAGCTAGCCGAGCAGCAACATTTAGCGTTACTTGCTCAATTCCCCTTAGATATTCAAATACGTGAGCATGCTGATAATGGTCAACCGTTAATTATCCAGCAACCCAACAGTGAATTGGCTCAAGCATATTTGCTTGCGGCTAAAAAAATGTCACAACAGCTGGCCTACAACGAAACCTTAAATAGCGATGATTCAATTCCAATTGTTGAAAAACATTGAACAACCGCAGCTAGGCGATCATAATGTGCGCGAATTGAGCTTTAAACCAAACACCGCAGGTTGCGCGGTACACTTACAGAGAATATTTCATGCGCTTATGTGATAAAGATATCTATCAATACATAAAAGAAGGCAAAATTTCGATTTCTCCTGAACCTGATTACTCTGAAATCAGTGGTGTAACCGTGGATATCCGACTTGGTAATAAATTTCGGGTGTTCGAAGATCATACCGCGCCTTTTATCGATCTTAGTGGTCCTAAAGCGGAAGTTCAAGAAGCCATGAATACAGTGATGAGCGATGAAATTGTTGTTCCTGATGACAAGTCGTTTTTCTTACATCCCGGAGAATTGGCCTTAGCAGTAACCCATGAGTCTGTAACCCTACCGGCAAATATTGTGGGTTGGTTAGATGGGCGTTCTTCTCTTGCGCGCTTAGGATTGATGGTCCACGTCACAGCCCATCGCATAGATCCAGGTTGGTCTGGCAATATTGTGTTGGAGTTTTTCAATAGCGGCAAACTGCCACTGGCATTAAAACCTAAAATGAAAATAGGGGCTATCAGCTTTGAAGTTCTATCAGATTATGCTGAAAAACCCTATAGCAGTCGTGCAGATGCCAAATATCGTAATCAAGATGGTGCTATAGCTAGCCGCATCAGCGCAGACGACAAATCCTGAAACCGTTAATTCAGGGGGTTAACTCACAATGTTGTGGGTGGCCATTCTGAGTTGACTTGGGGTTAAGCCCGTCCAACGTTTAACCGAACGCCGAAAATTAGGAATGTCATTAAACTGCATAAGGTTGGCGCTTTCTTCATTGCTTAATTGCTGCACTTGCAATAAATAAATTGCTTGTTGTTTTCCCACTTCATCTTGTAGTTGCTGAAAACTGTAACCATGTTGTTTGAGTTTTCGCTTAAATGTGGATGGACTCATTAAAAATTGTTCGGCAGCAGTTTGTAGGCCTAAATGCTGCTGAGCTATTGCTTTGCGAACCGCCGCTAAAAATCCCAGTTTTGGGATAGCACTGTTCTTACACTGGCGTAAGGCATGCCATTTGAGGCTGTCACTGCGATGTAAACAGGTTTTTGTAAGCCATTTGTTGTCAAAACTGACGCTCATCACTGGCTGTGAAAAACGCAAGCGATGGCTCAGATGCACTTCGTATTCTTGAATGTATTTTGGACGAGCAAAGGGAAAGTTAAACTCATACGGAATACGTTCGCCAAACAGTAACTTTGTGCCCGCAACCAAGGCAGTACAATAGAGTTCTGCAATGAATTGAAATTGCTCTTTACAGCCTATGGCATCGGTAAATAGTAGGTAATGATGGGACTGGGTTGCATACCCTTTAACATCTAAAAACGGACAAATTTGATTGAGTTGCTGGTGTAACACTCGAAAGGCATCGGTTAAATCTCGACTGTGCATTAGGGCATTCGAAATCGCCCCATAGTTGCCAGGGAACAGCCGTTTTCCGAGTAAAAAAGCACAATCGTTTCCCGGCGTTAAGGCTTGGGCGTTGCTTATGAGTTGCAACAGTTGATAAACACTTAGTTTTCTATCTGAAATCACATCTTCATTAAATATTCCGGTACCGCGTAACAATTTATGCTTATTCACTTCGCGAGAACGACTGAAATCCAGTACGCTGGCAGCCAATTGGTGAGCGGGTACGACTTTATCCTCTAAACTGTAAAAATCCCTTTTAACCATGTGCTGGACCATTTTGTTTAAAATTTTCCAAACGACGGTTTACCCGCTGTAAAAGGCTTTCACTCACGTCTCCATACTTGGCCGTTTCGGCTGCAAAGGTGAGTTGATGAAATACTGACTCCCCCGACAAGGCAGGTTTAAAAGCAATATTAGCGATGGCCTTTTTTATTTGTTCTGCAATGTGCTCCGCTGTGGATAAATCTGTATTGGGGAAGAATAAAATAAATCTGTCTCCAGCGTAGCGACAGGCCAGATCGCTGGGGCGCAGATTCATTAAAATTAAATCAGATAACTCACGCAAAAGTTGATCGCCTTTATCGTGTCCATATTTGCGGTTAAATACGTCGAAGTTGTTGATATCTAGCATAGCCACCGCAAAATCCGGGCTTGGCGTGTTGGCTAATTCTGAGTCGATTTGTGAGCGCATGTACTCTGCGCTATATAGCGCGGTAATGAAGTCCACCTGATGGTGTTGTCGTAAAGACGATTCCCGCTTGTGTAATTGTTTGTTCAATATCAATTGCTCTAGGTGCCATTGATACAGGGCATAACTCATGATAATCATGCCAACCCCCGCAGGGATTGACTCAACCATGCTTAACCCTTCAGCGCTATTTTCATAAAACATGAATTCATCAACTAGATCCAAATTAGCGGAAAATAGAAAGCAGCTTAAGCCGACCACTAGCGCTGTGGTGACCCTGCCTGGAGGGCGACTGACCAATATGAAAAATATCCACAGTAAGGACAAGAGGGACACGCTACCTTCCCCTAAAATATCGAGCCAAGATATGTCGGCTAAGGGTTTAAGCTGTCCAATACCGATGCTCAAGGTAATAGATAAAGTGACTGATGCACACGCTAATGAAAAGAGTCGTTGATGGCGTGCTAGAAGTGAAAGGTTCATGTTAATACTCATTTAATGCTATGCGATTGATGCTGTGCAAGGACAATGCTGACACAGTTTTATTTCAGCGCAGGGGTCATATTGGCTCACTAAGATGACAATATAATGAATGTCATTGCTTTTTTGCGTAAGGGATTTACGACAATCCTTTGACTCATAAGGGATAGCAGGGAGGTCAAATAAGCTCACTAAGGTTAATAATGCTTGCTAAACAGGGGATTATTGCAGGTGATTGCGGCAAGTATTTGATTGCCTGTCATAAAAATGTCATTGCTGCTACTTAGGTTGTCTCGCCATCAAACACCATCCTTAGAACGCAACCAGAGACGTTATAATGAAAATGATTAAATCCACTTTAGCCATGGCGTGCTTCGCCGCACTTTCCTGTCAAACTGTTTTAGCTGAAGACGGCGGTATTCAAGGTTTACTTACTGATAAAAGTCAAACTAGCTACATTCAAGGGGCTGAAGTTAATATCAAGGAACTCGGACAAAGCACCGTTTCTAGACGAGACGGAAGCTTTCGTTTTGTTAATTTGCCTGAGGGTAACTACACCCTAGAAGTGAAATATTTGGGTACACCCACTATCGAAGTGCCTGTGACTATTCGCGGTGGAAAAATTCTGCAACAAGACATTAGCGTAGGAGCGCCGGCTAAAGAGTTAGAAAATGTCATTGTATACGGTCAGCGAGCAGGGCAGGCGAGTGCGATTAACCTGCAACGCGTTGCAGACAGTATCAAATCCATTGTATCGGCAGATGCTATTGGTCAATTTCCAGATCAGAACGCAGCAGAAGCATTGCAGCGTTTACCGGGTTTATCCATTGAGCGAGACCAAGGCGAAGGACGCTTTGTTGGTATTCGCGGTATCGATCCAAACCTGAATAATGTCACCATCAATGGCGTCAATGTGCCGTCCCCTGAAGGCGGTGTGCGCTCTGTGGCGTTAGATGTCATCCCTTCGGAGTTGATCCAAGGGTTGGAGGTATCTAAATCAGTTACCTCTGATATGGATGCCGACGCCATCGGTGGCTCCATTGAAGTGAAAAGTTTAAGTGCATTTGACCGCCAGGGTACCAGCGCCAGCGTTAATGTGCAGGGGAGTCAAAATCAGCTGCGGGATGAAATGAGTCCAAAAATATCTGGCAGTGTCACCAATGTCTTCGATGATGTGTTTGGGGTGGCTGCTGCATTATCATATGCAAAACGTGACTTTGGTTCAGACAATATTGAATCCAACGGTGATGATGAAATAGAGCAACGCTATTACAGTATTTCAAGGGAGCGCATCGGTGCTGCGGTGAATTTAGACTTTCGTCCTGATTTTAACAACCGTTATTATTTACGCACCCTTTACAGCAGCTTTGCCGATGATGAATATCGTATGGCCAATACCTTTACATTCGATGGCGAAGATTCAGAAATTGAACGCGGCAGTAAAGATCGTGAAGAGACACAAACCATCTTATCTATATCTGCTGGTGGTGAGCATCACTTAGATGATTGGTTAGTTGAATACCAAGTGGGCTATTCAAAAGCCGATGAGGATGATCCTCAAGCCTTGTATTACACCTTCGTGGGTGAGGAAATGGCCATCGATTCTGATATGCAGGGGCAGATCCCGCAAATCACCCAAGATGCCGCCGCGATGGATTTAGCGAATTATGAATTGGATGAAGTGAGTTTAGAAAAGAGTCTTGCCGAAGATACTGAAACTATGCTCAAAGCGGATTTTACCCGTTTGTTTGATTTACAAGATGGCTCGTTTGAGCTGAAATTTGGGGCCAAATACCGTGGGCGAGAAAAAACGACTACGGCAGACATCTTCATTTACGATGGTGATTTTGATGACATCGACCCCACAATGTTTTCAGTTGATCAGCCAGATTGGGGATTAGGCGATTTTGGACCCGGTTTAAATCGTTCAGGTTTACGTAACTACTTTAACCAAAACAACACTAGCTTCGAATTGGCCGAACTGGATTCCGAAGTTGAATCTAATGGCGCGTCCTATGTGAGTAACGAAGATATATTTGCCGCTTACATTATGGGACGCTACGAGTGGGAAAAACTAACTGTGGTAGCAGGTGTTCGCTACGAAGATACGGATTTCAATACCTCGGGTATGCGTGTAGAGCTCATCGAAAATGAACAAACTGACGTAGAAGAGGTTGTTAATACGCCGTGGGAAAGCGATAGAAGTTACGATCACTTATTACCCAGTTTGAATTTGCGTTACGAGTTCACCGATAAACTCATTGCCCGAGCAGCGTTTACCCAAACCCTTTCGCGTCCTAAATTCGAAGACGCGGCGGCATTTCAAATTATTGAATCTAAAACCGAAGAGGACGAAGGAGAATTTATTACCGAGCGCGAAGCAGAAGTGGGTAACCCTGAGTTGAACCCATTTGAGTCTGATAACTTTGATTTAACCTTAGAATATTATCCGGGTGATATTGGCGTGCTTTCGGCAGGGTACTTTTACAAAAATATAGACAATTTTGTGATCATTGCTGACGTCGCTGATTCACCAGAATGGGACGGTTTTGATGAAGTGATGCAACCTATTAATGGCGAATCAGCTAAGGTCAGCGGACTTGAATTATCTTGGGTAAAAGCCTTCGATAACGGTTTGTTGTTATCTGCAAATGGTACCTTCTCAAGCTCGGACGCCACCACTTTATTAGACGGTGAGCGTTTTGAAACATCTTTGCCAAATCAATCGGACAAAATAGGTAACTTCACTGTTGGATATGAAAGTAACCTAATGAGCTTACGTTTAACCATGACCTACAAAAGCGAAAACTTAGAAGAAATAGATGGCGATTTAATCCGTATGGAAGATGATCACCAGCAACTCGACTTTACCAGTAAGTACTTTATTCAACAGAACATGTACCTGTACTTCAATGCGATTAATATCACCGATGAAGGCTTCTACAACTATTTCGACCAGCGCAGCATCAATGCGCAGTATGAAGAATACGGTCGGACGTTTGAACTTGGATTTAGTTGGATGTTGTAACTTGCATAAAGCGAACATCCTTTAATGGGGTGTTCGCAATTAAGGTATTGAGCTGTCGTTTCACAGTTCTCAATGTACGAGATGATGTATTGAAAATCTCGTTTGTCTTATTTCGTAATCTGGAATAACAATGTTAATTAGATATTTATTACTGCTGGGGTTATGTTTAAGTTCCATCGATGCTTTTGCCAAGCAGGTTTATGATCAGAACTTTTATAATACCCATAGTGTGCAAGCCCTTGAGGTTCCTGAAAATAGTCTTAGCTTTTTGATTTTGGGGGATTGGGGCCGCAATGGTCATTATCAGCAAAAGCCTGTGGCTAGAATGATGGACATTGCCATGCAGCGCCTTGATGGTGAGTTTATTGCGACAACCGGTGACAACTTTTACTCAAACGGTATAGCCTCAGTAGACGACCCGTATTGGCAAACCTCCTTTGAACAAATATATAATGGCCCGAATTTATTTGAAGATTGGTACCCCACATTGGGGAATCACGATTACCGTGGTAATTGGCAGGCGCAAATAGATTATTCTAAACGCAGTCGTCGTTGGGAATTTCCCGCGCCTTACTATGCTAAAACCTTTGCGGTGGGTGATAACAGCCATATGTTAGTTTTGTTTATTGATACTAATCCGCTTAATCCCGAGTACAAAACTCGTGCTAAATATGCCGAAACCCAAAAGCAAGATGGTGAAAAGCAGTTACACTGGATTAAACAGAAATTAGCTAATTCTACCGCTAAATGGAATATTGTGATTGGACACCATCCTTTGTATTCCAGCGGTAAACGTTATGGTAAAACCGCAGGAATTCAGCAGGTATTGGAACCGATTTTTGAACAGTTCCAGGTGGATGCCTACTTCGCTGGCCATGAACATGACTTACAACATAATCGCCCTGAGGGTAAACAGGTAGAGCACTTTGTGTCTGGTGCAGGATCGGAACTACGTCCGGTGCAGCAGCGAGAATTTACGCAATATGCTATTAGCCAAGCCGGGTTTTTAACTGTCTCCGTGGGAGATGACACTATGCTAGTACAATTTGTTAGCGCCGCAGGCGAGCGCCTGTATCACTATAGTATTGGCAAGGAATAAATATGAAATCACTTTATTTATGGATTGCGGCCTCAGTTGTTCTGTGTGCCTGTCAAACCGAAACTGCGGTCACCTCCAGGCAAGCCGCCGACTCCCATCATCCAACCGAAATTAAGCAAACGCGTCCACTATTGGCCGACGAAAAGCAAGTGGTGGCGGGTAAGTCCGCGTTACCTATTTTGCACAATAAACAGCAATATTGGCTGTTAACTAGCGAAGTTAATGGCATTTCATTAGTTGATGAACATGGACAGATCCTCAGTACCTTTGCCGGTAACATGGAAATGCTCGATTGGCGGGATAATATCCAAATAGGCAATGACACCTTTGGCTTAATAACAACCAACGACAATAACAATCAAGAAATACTGGTGCTCGGTCTGGACTGGCAAAGCAAACAGTTATCGTTGCTGACGACCCTTGCACACCCTGAAGGGCAGGTGGAGGCACTTTGTTGGTATCAAATGCCCCAAGGACACTTGTCAGTATTTATCGCCGACGCCCAAGGCACGGTGGAGCAACGTATTGTGGTTGATGGTACTTCTGAAACCTTAGTCGACATGCCTGTCCATGAATTTATCGGTACCCTTCAAACTAAAAGCTGTGGGGTAGATGACCAAGCAGGCATTTTGTATTTAGTCGAAGAGAATATTGGTTTGTGGCAGTATCCCGCTGATCCAGAGGCGGAACTTGTTAGAGACTTAGTGGCTGCAGTTAAACCTTTTGGCCAGTTACAAGGGGAAATAACCCATGTTGACGTGCTAGAAAACGGTGATGTGTTACTCAGCACCCCAGATCAACAAGGTGTGTGGCTTATACATGGACAGAACCGAGAAAATACTCGTTTTATACCTTTACCCGGGATACAAAAACCAGAAACGACGAATGGAGTGCTCCACTCTTCAAAACTGTTGTTGGGGATCTTTGATGATGAACACACGGCATATTCCCAACTTGAACTCAACTTTCCAAGTTCAAAGCAAACGGCTTCTCAACCTAGTTTTGCCACTGTTAAGGCATATGCTCAAACACAGCCCATGGAAGTGTTTGGTGATGCAGCCGATGACCCTGCTATTTGGGTAAATACCTCTGAACCTGCACAAAGTAGAGTGCTTGGCACCAATAAAAAACAAGGCATGATGCTGTACGACTTGCAAGGTAAGTTATTGCAACAGCTTAATGTAGGGCGCGTAAACAATGTGGATATTCGTTATGGTTTTACCTTAGGGGAGCGTACTTTCGATTTAGCCGCGGCCAGTAACCGTTCCACCAATAGCATTAGCTTGTTCTCATTGCAGCCAGATAGTGGTGACTTAGCGTATTTGTCAGATATTCAAACAGATTTACGGGATCTCTATGGCCTTTGTATGTATCAACAAGATGACCAATTTCATGTTTTTGTAAATGATACCGACGGGCGTTTTCAACAGTATTTATTAATACCGGAAAACGACAAGATCAACGCTAAATTAATTCGGGAGTTTCGGGTGCCCAGCCAGCCTGAAGGTTGTGTGGCTGATGATAAGCATCATCAGCTGTACTATGGTGAAGAATCTACCGGTGTTTGGCAAGTGAATGCTCGTCCTACCAAAGCTGCTGCTAGACTGATCGCAACCACCTCAGACACTTTCGTGGCCGATGTTGAAGGCATGGGCATTTATAATCTCGATGACAAACGTTATTTGGTGGCATCCAGCCAAGGTAATAACAGCTTTGGCGTGTTTGACTTAGATGAGAACACGCGCTATTTAGGTAGTTTTCGCATCGACATGGATTTAGCGGCGGGTATCGACGGTGTTTCTGAAACCGATGGTTTAGAGTTAACTTCCCAACCGTTAGGTTCACAGCTCCCAGACGGCTTATTGGTGGTGCAAGATGGCCGAAATCGGCTACCCAATGCCCCGCAAAACTTTAAGCTGGTGGATGGAAAGTTAATTAAGCAGCTGATACAACAATGGTTAAATAAGTAATACGAAAAAGCCCCGTTAAATCGGGGCTGTTTGGATATTAGTAAACGAATTTAGATTAGTGTTTTTTAAATTGGCGTCTACCTAACATTAATAAGCCCAAGCTTAAAATTGCAATTAATGAGGGCTCTGGAATATCGTTTGGATCTGGTTCAACAACCTCGGCTTCACCAGCAACACCAATGGTGAAACCATGCCAATACTCAGTTAAATGAGTAAAACTAATTGAGGTGTGACTCCCTGCTGCAAGCACCACACCATGCAATTCGCCACTAGCGGTGAAACCGGTATTGTCACCGTTCACGGTTGCTGTGCCACTACCCCAGTAGCCGGTGCCTATACTTTCAAATTCAATTTCTGTATCGAATAACACATTTTGGCCATTCCAACTATTGAGCGCGATATAGACATTTTCAATGGCTGAACTAAAGGATATAGTGACTTCACCTGCCGCGCCTAATGCTACTTGTTCACTAGGCAATGGTGCATTATCAATGCTACCGTTGGTATAAGCATTGCCTGTCCAGTAGTTAGTAGCTGTGCCGGTTTGTACAAAATAGTGACTGCTGCTGTTCGTATACGTGACATCAATTATACTACCGCCAATGTCTAATTGCCCAGTTGCAGAAGAAGCACTATCCTCACTCATCCAGTCAGTCCAATACACAGGGAAACTGTGGGCTTGTAAACTAAATAGGCTGAAAAACAAAGCTATACTCAAAATCTTGGGAAATAATTTCATTGATTTGTCCTCTAACATAACAATATTACGTCTTTGTGCAAAAAATAAGCAAAAATACTGCCAAAGTGCTAACTGCTTGTTCTTAAATTACTTGTAAATTGTTTCGTGGTAGTAGTTGTAATTTGTGTTAAAAAAATTGACATAATTCTTTGAAAAGACATGAACACAAGCTAAATGAAAGGAAAAACTGGTCAATCTATCAACAGTTAACAATTCAATCGATATTTGTCGTTGCAAAGTGTCGAAAAATAAGTAAACTGCGCAGCTCGGTCGGTGTGTAGCGCAGCTTGGTAGCGCACTGTCATGGGGTGTCAGGGGTCGGAGGTTCAAATCCTCTCACACCGACCAATTAATCTGCTCCCCTTATCTAGCTTGACTCTCAAGCGTTTTCCATATCAGAATATCCCTAATTTATTGAACACAAGAAAGCCATTGGGTCACCTTTTGGGTCACTACCCCATGGCCTAAAGACCATGCTACCGATTTTATATCTTGTAGGTGGGGGATTTATCCCCTACATGTGTCCTTATCATCCATGGCCTAAAGACCATGCTACCGATTTTATATCTTGTAGGTGGGGGATTTATCCCCTACATGTGTCCTTATCCTCCATGACCTAAAGACCATGCTACCGATTTTATATCCTGTAGTCGGGGGATTTATCCCCTACGTATGTCCTTATCATCCATGGCCTAAAGACCATGCTACCGATTTTATATGTTGTAGGTGGGGGATTTATCCCCTAGGTGTGTGTCCTTATCATTTATGGTCTAAAGACCATGCTACCGATTTTATATCCTGTAGGTAGGGGATTTATCCCCTAGGTGTGTGTCCTTATCATCCATGACCTAAAGACCATGCTACCGATTTTATATCCTGTAGGTGGGGGATTTATCCCTTGCGTTTTTGTTCTCATGTTTCATGGCCTAAAGACCATGCTACCGGTTTTATATCCTGTAGGTGGGGGATTTATCCCCTAGGTGTGTGTCCTTATCATCCATGGCCTAAAGATCATGCTACAGGGGGCTGTATTCTTCCCTCGGTGTTGTAGGTGGGGGATTTATCCCCTACATGTGTCCTTATCATTTATGGCCTAAAGACCATGCTATCGATTTTATATCCTGTAGTCGGGAGCTTTAGCCCCGAGAAGGTGCTGTCAGCCCTCAGCCTAAAGACCAAACTAATCGCAAAATACGCGTTGTGACTCTTGCACCAAGAATATCTGGAATCAACAAGCTGCTAACAATAAATTCGCCATAAATGGCTGTTTGAACGAATTTGTTTTTAACTAAATTTCTAATAATAACAATCAGATAAAATTATTCCTCATCGTCATGTTAAATTTTTGTTTACAATCTGCGTCCATTTAACTAACATTTACTTAATCGATTAAGTAAATCGTTTCTTAAAAACTAGAATTAACAGATCTACCAATATATATACAATAATAAACTTAACATGAGGCACTCAACATGAGCTTTAACTACAAAAGATCAACACTGTCCCTAGCAGTGCTCTTTGCGATAAATAATACCGCAGTAGCACAACAAAACTCTGAAGACACCGAAGTAAAGCAAGAATTTGAAACTATCGTTGTGACGGCAGTGCCTACTGGCGTCGAGGCTCAGGAGGCTTCAGTATCAGTAAGTACTCTGATCCCAGACGACATTGTTAAGTTGGCACCGCGCTCGACAGCTGAAGTATTTCGAGGGCTGCCAGGTATCCGCGCCGAATCCTCAGGAGGTGGCGGTAATGCAAACATTACTATCCGCGGTATTCCTCTGGCCACAGGGGGCTCGAAATTCATGCAATTACAGGAAGATGGATTACCCGTTCTTGAGTATGGTGATATCAACTTTGGTAATGCCGATAATTTCCTGCGTTATGATTGGTCAGTTGGTTCAATACAGTCGGTACGCGGTGGCTCAGCTTCAACATTTGCAAGTAACTCACCGGGTGGCGTAATCAATATGATCAGCAAAACAGGTGAGTCTGGTGGCGGTGCTATTGGCGCGTCTTTTGGCGTGGATTATGAAGAGTTTCGTTTAGACTTCTCCTACGGTGGCGAAATTAGCGATGATCTGTATTTCCATGTTGGTGGCTTTGCTCGTGGTGGTGAGGGCACCCGTGAAACTGGTTACAATGGTGATCAGGGCGGTCAAGTTAAGTTTAATATTACCAAAGTATTGGATAACGGTCATATCCGTTTTTACTTCAAAAACTTAGATGACAGAGTAACGACCTACTTGCCTGCACCGGTAAAAGTTAACGCTAATGGCGATTATGGGCCGGTTGAGAATTTTGATGCAAGTAGTCAAACTTTGCACTCTGCTTATACAACGAATGTATCTACATTTGATTCGTTTGGAAATCCAGTAAACCGTGATCTTACCGATGGTATAGAGTCTCAGGTAACTTCCTACGGATTTGAAGTTGATTTAGAAGTTGCGCCTGAATTGTTTTTAATCAACCGATTCAGAATGTCAGATGTTTCTGGTAGCTTTATTTCTCCATTTACCGACACTTTCGGTGCATATGGACCGCAATCGGCCAATGATATGGCCTCTGCTATTTGTGATTCGGCTTTAGATGGCGATGGTAATTCATTTAATTGTGCCTCCACCTCAGTAACGCTGGCTAATGGTCCTGGTGCCGGAAACGAATACAATGGATTGGCTTTTCTAAACCTGTTGTTCGATACCTCATTGAACGATTTGGGGAACGTCATAAATGATTTAAATCTGACTAAGCAATTTGATAATGGAGTGTCGGTAACAGCGGGTTATTACTACTCAAAACAAGACATTGCAGCAAGCTGGAATAGTTGGAACACCTTCATCCAAACGGTGGATGGTAGCAATTCTCAATACTTACATATTGAAGATGCCGATGGACAGCCGCTAGTCAATAATGGTCTTTGGGCACCGAGCTTTTTATCCTGGGAATGGGATCTTAATTACACCACAACTGCGCCTTATATCAACATTGGTTTTGAGCTTGGCGATGATTGGTTGTTCGATGTCAGTGCGCGTCGTGATTCAGTTCGAGCAAATGGTGAGTTAATTAACTCATGCTGTGGTGGGAACTCTGATTATGATATTAATGGCGACGGGGTGATTGCAGGAAATAGCGAAGATGCGTCTGCGTCGAATGGTTTTGGCTTTGGTGGGGGGGTAATTAACCTGAACCGTGCTGGAGCTGCCAGTCAAATGGTCAATTATGATGCTAATAATACCTCGTTTTCAGTTGGGGGTTCATACCTTTATAGCGACAACATGACAATGTTTGCACGTTACAGTGAAGGCGGCAGAGCGCTTGCTGACCGGTTATTGCAAATTGCAGGAACCTTAAATAGCGATGGTAGTTTAACAAGCACTACATCGGGCTTTGATGAAACTGAACAACTTGAGTTTGGTATTAAGTACGGGACTCGCGATTTCATGCTAAATGGTACTTTCTTTAGTACTGTCACCCAAGATACCCAAGCAGAAGTAACCAGTGGTTTAACGTTTATTCGTGAATATGAAGCTACCGGTATTGAGCTTGAAGGACGCTATAATTTTGGCAATGGTTTTACGGTTTCGGGTAATGGTACTTGGACAGACGCAGAAATTAGTAAAGATCAGTTCAATCAAGCTTTAGTAGGCAAAACGCCTCGCCGTCAAGCCGACTTCATCTATACATTAACACCGCAATACGATTCGGAATATTTCTCTGTTGGCGCTACTTTTCAAGGTTCAACTGACTATTTTGTACAAGATTCAAATGAGTTAAAACAGAATGCTTATACCATCGTTAATCTGTTCGCTACTTATTATATTTCTGACGCTTTTTCAGTGTCATTAAACATTAATAACGCGACGGATCAATTCGTAATAACTGAATCTGAAGAAAGTAATGCACAAGTTGGCGATATTATTAGAGCTCGTCCTCTTAATGGTCGCACAAGCTCTATTCAGTTGAAGTATACGTTTAACTAATTGATGAAAACACAGGGGCGCAAGCCCTTGTTGTTTTCCTTGAATACGCAGAGGTGACCATGTCAAATGCTGTTGCATCACAGAAAAACCTATTGTTAATCAGATGGTTGACTTACTTGATGTTTATGATGTTTGCAATGACATCTGACTCGGTAGGAGAAATTATTAAGGAAGTTAAACTAGAGTTTGATGTTTCCAATACCCAAGCGAGTTTATTGCATTCTCTATTTATGGTGGGAATCGCATTTTCAGGCTTGTTTTTAGGATTCCTCGCCGATCGTTTTGGTCGAAAACCAACGCTTATTTTAGGCTTAGCATTATTTGCAGCTTCTTGTTATTTGTTTTTAATTGGGGGAAGTTTCAATTTTATTCTTGGTCTAATTACCCTATCGGGATTAGCGGTGGGGATTTTTAAGACGGCTGCATTAGCGCTAATTGGCGACATTTCCAGCTCGACTAAAGAACATACTGGGACAATGAACGGTGCTGAAGCTTTCTTTGGCGTGGGGGCTATTATTGGACCTCTATTAGTTGCTTATTTACTGCGCAACGGTGTCGATTGGATTTGGCTATATGTTATTGCTGGCGGTTTATGCACTTTATTGATCATAATCGCCTTGCTGGTTAAATACCCTAAAACTGTCCGCCCTGTTAATACTAAACCCAGCAGTCTTGGCAGTAGTTTGAAATTATTAAAAGATCCTTATGCGATGGCTTTTTCAGTTGGAGCCTTTCTTTATGTGGCGGCGGAAAGTGCTATTTATGTCTGGATG
The DNA here is from genome assembly GCF_054782055.1 of Aliiglaciecola aliphaticivorans. Lineage (NCBI taxonomy): Bacteria > Pseudomonadati > Pseudomonadota > Gammaproteobacteria > Alteromonadales > Alteromonadaceae > Aliiglaciecola > Aliiglaciecola aliphaticivorans. Next base: position 117,999 of record NZ_BAAGTF010000094.1, on the reverse strand, counting down.
CCAAGTTATCTAGTTTGTGATGCTGGAAGTGTAAACGATATGTTTTCTTGCTATTCCAGTGATACTAATAAGTTGCTTGCTTTATATGCTGTATCAGTGTTCTTTTCACTTAGAGCTGTCGGTCGCTTCGTCGGTATTTGGATGATGCAACGCTACGAGTGGAGTCGTGTGCTGGTATGGTTTAGTTTCGCTATCCTTCTTTGTTTCATGGGTGGCCTAATCGGTGGTAAAGCTATTGCGGTGTATCTATTTCCACTGTCAGGTATCTTTATGTCAGTGATATATCCTACCTTTAATTCTAAGGGAATCAGTTGTTTCGCAAAGGCACTGCATGGCTCTGTCGCTGGCGTTATTTTATTTTTTACCGCAGCTGGTGCCGCTGCAGGCCCGTTGATTATGGGCATAGTAACTGATGCAAATGGCGGGGATGCAAAATATGGATTTATTGTTGCCACTGTATTTTCGGGATTGCTGTTTTTGGGCTTGCTGTACAACACGATCAAAAAACCTACAGCACAACGCTTGGCAGAGGTTGAGCGTTCAGAATATGAATCAGAACCTATTCCAAATATTGATGAGAATGCATTGCGGCTTGCGCCAGAACCTGGATCTAAATAGGAGTTATCTCTGTCAATGCTGCTAGTGCAAGGCAATAGAATCCTTGACGCTATTGCTGTTGTGCAATTCTAGGTTAAAACGATCTAACACTTATAAAAAATATATGGAGTAAATTTATGCTTGCTAAAAATAACGTTCAACTTATTACTTATGTTGATCGTTTCGGGGCCACAACACTTAATGAGTTAGACACCCTTTTAACACAAGATTTGAATGGGATTTTTGGAGGAGTACATTTGCTACCTTTTTATTATCCTATTGACGGCGCAGACGCCGGATTTGATCCCATTGATCACACGATTGTTGATAATCGCCTTGGTCGCTGGGCAGATGTGGCAAAAATGGGTAAAAACCTAGATATAATGGCAGATATGGTTGTCAATCACATGTCTGCAAAGAGTAATGCCTTTAAAGATGTTCTTGAACATGGAAAGGCATCTCAATATTGGCCGTTATTTCTGACTCGTGATTCGGTATTTAATGATAATAATGCGTCTGATATCAGCAAAGTTTTTCGTCCGCGACCGACCGAATGTTTTTCTAATTACACCCTAAAAGATGGCACTAGCGTACCATTTTGGACCACATTTACCGAAAATCAAATCGACATTGATGTAGAGTCGCAACAAGGAAAAGCTTATCTTGATTCAATATTAACTGTATTTGCTGAAAATAATATTAAACTTATTCGTTTAGACGCGGCAGGTTATGCGATTAAAAAAGCTGGAACAAGTTGTTTTATGCTAGAGCAGACTTTTGAGTTTATTCAATCTCTCAGTGAGCGTGCATCTGAATTAGGTTTACAATGTTTAGTGGAAATTCATAGTCATTATCAAACCCAAATAGAAATCGCAAAACGCTGTAACGCTGTGTATGACTTTGCCTTGCCCCCGTTGATTTTGCACACCTTATTTACTCGAGATGTAACTGCGTTAAGCCATTGGCTAGGCATATCGCCGCGCAATTGTTATACGGTGCTAGATACACATGATGGCATAGGGATAATGGATGTCGGTGCTTCAGACGGTAAGCCTGGATTACTAAATAATGATGAGATAGATAGGTTAGTCGAAACTATCCACCAAAACTCCTTGGGGGGATCACGTAAAGCCACAGGTGAAGCAGCAAGCAACGTCGATTTGTATCAAGTAAACTGTACGTTTTATGACGCCCTTGGTCGAGATGACATGGCCTACTTAATCGCGCGGGCAATCCAATTTTTCTGTCCTGGGATACCTCAGGTCTATTACGCTGGATTTTTAGCTTGTGAAAATGATTTAACTTTGCTGGAAAAAACGAAGGTCGGAAGGGATATAAATCGGCCTTACGTCGGCAAGGATGAATTGAAACGAAGACTAGCAACTCCTGTCGTTCAAGGGTTGACAGAGTTGATTAAACTTAGAAATAAAGATGTGTTTAATGGTGAGTTTAGCTGTGCTACCAATGAAAAACAGCTAATCTTACGTTGGGATAAGCATGCAAATTATGCACAGTTGATAGTTAATTTGGAGAACTTAGACGCTAGTATTGAATTAGTTGAAAACGAGCAACTTCAGATAATCAAATTATCCAGCCTTATTACTTCATTGGAAAATAGCGTATGATGTGCAGTATAAATGGTATATCAATAAAGACATTTTCAGGAAATGAGTGGTAACAAGTTAGCAATAAAAGAGGTTGCACGCCGTCTAGGCGTGTCCACCGCAACGATCTCTTATGCGTTTAATCGTCCCGACCAATTATCAGAGAAAAGACGCAAAGAAATATTAAGTGCATGCGAGAAAATGGGGTATTTTGGTCCGAATAAGGCCGCTCGATCACTCCGCCAAGGCACGTCGAACATTATTGCATTGATACTGCCAGACGAATTAGCATATATGGTGAGTGATCCGGTCGCCAGTGAGTTTATTCAAGGAGTGGCTAAGGCCCTTAATTCGACAGAAAAACATCTCTTATTGTTCTCTGGAAACAACGACAATGTTAACGAAATTATTGACTTTGTTGATGGTTTTATTTGTTATGGTTCGCCAAGAAATCCAGCTTTGCTCGAACAATTACCCAATATTAAGAAAAATATAGTGACTGTCGATTTTGATATTGCAGGTGCGCCTTCCATCAATATCGATAATGAAGAGGCTGCTTATCAATCGGCATGTCTAGCAATTGGTGAACGTAAAGAAACCCCAGCTATTATAGGGTTACGTTTAGTTGCAAGTGATTTAACCTGTACGGTAGAAAATAGGCCATTGATTGGAAGCGGATATTCAATTTCGCACCGACGACTTGACGGATATTTACGTGCATTAGGGCAACGTCAAATTTCTATCGACGAAAGTCACATTTGGCATATTCCTGAAAATATACATAAATACGCAATTAAGGCAGCGAAACAAGCGCTTTCATTAACACCTGTGCCAACCATTGTGTTTTGTATGAGTGATATTATTGCACTGGCAGTAGTGAAAGTCGCGGTTCAAATGGGGATTCGTATTCCTGAAGATCTTCGGGTGGTAGGTTTTGATGGAATTGAACAAGGCCAACAATATCATCCAAAGTTAACCACAGTTCAACAATTCAGTGTTGAAAAAGGTATAAAAGCAGCAGAGCTATTCATAAGCAAAGATAAAAAGAGTCAAGAGTTTGGATTTAAAATTCTGAGTGGCGAAACGGCCCCCATCCAAGATCCAAGTTAATATCCTACGTAAAAACCAATTTTTTCTCGGTTTAAATGACCGAGGATTTATCCTTCACATTTTTGTCCTCATGTTTCATGGCCTAAAGACCATGCTACCGATTTTATATCCTGTAGTCGGGGGATTTATCCCCTACGTGTGTGTCCTTATCATTCATGGCCTAAAGACCATGCTACCGATTTTATATCCTGTAGGTAGGGGATTTATCCCCTGCGTTTTTGTTCTCATGTTTCATGACCTAAAGACCATGCTACAGGGTGGTTTTTATACCAACCTTATACTTTAGGCTAATTTTATTGTTTATTTTTTTATTAAAGATATACTTTTTTAACAGCCTAAAAGGAATGGTTTGTTTTTCAGCGGTAATGTAACTGTATGAAATTAAACAGATATTTATTTTGTTATGTGTGGTTTGCATAACACAAACAAAAGTTTGATGGTTATAATGTTATATGTTAATGTCATTATGTGGTTGGGTCATTATTGAGCATTTTGGCTAAGCTGTGTAATAAGTTAGTGCCTTTTATATGAGGCACACTCTAATTTAATAACGAATTATAATAAAAATATCTGCACCGGGAATCTATTATGAGAATAACGTTTAAAGTTACAGCCCTATCGTTAGCCATTGCATCCGTAATGAGCTCCTCCGTTGTTTCGCAAGTCTATGCACAAGAGCAACAACTTAATGAAGATGAAAGCAGTCTAGAAGTTATCATGGTAACCTCGCGAAAAGCGGTCGAGTCGATTCAAGATGTGCCATTAGCCATTAGCGCATTCAGTGCTGAAGATATTGCTAAAAGAAGTATAGAGGAACTTGAAGACGTCGCTATGTCTACTCCTGGTTTATCTTTTGAAGATTATTCCAATGGAGGTTATGGTACACCGATTATCCGTGGTGCAAGCCAATTTTCTGTTGATCAGTTAGAGCAAAATGTTTCTACCTTTGTAGATGGGGTTTATATTCCAAGAAATTACGCACTAGATTTAGGTGCCATGGACATGGAGCGTATTGAGGTTGTTAAAGGTCCTCAAGGCGCTTTATACGGTGCTAACTCGTTTATGGGGGCTATCAATTATATTACCAGCAAAGCAGATTTAGGTGGGCTGACGGGCGAAGTCGGCTTAGTTATAGGTGATGGCGGCCGTCGTGATATTACCGGTAACATCAGCGTGCCAATTATTGAAGACAAGTTAGCCGTTAAATTTAATTTTACCAACAGTGACTATGATGGTGATTGGACAAACTCTCATCCAGCGGCACAAGCCGGTGTCAGCCCAGGTACTGATGATACCTTGGGTGGTTGGGATAAAAAAACCTACAGTATTTCATTAGTGGCAGAACCCGTTGAAACTGTGCATATAGAAATGGCATATCATTCCTTTGACTCATTCACTGAAGGCAAAGCCCAGTCTCGTTTAGAAATTGGTGACTTTAATTGTGGTGGCAGTTTATTTGGTGGCCCGGTACGGGGTTATTGTGGCGAGTTACCTGAAACACCTCTAGAGTATGGTACAGATACTGAAACTGGTTTTCTCATTGACCCCAGAACCTATGGTCTAGATTCCGAAACCGAAATTTTTAGAGCTTCGATTTCAGCTGAACTAACTAATAATTTTAGTGTTTCTTATCAGTTTGCCAATATTCAAGGTGAGACTTTCAGTGCAGGCATATCTGACCGAACGCCACTTACTGGTACTGACTTAACTCCGTTTGGTATCCCCGCTTTTATGAATGCCTTTACCGTTTTACCTGTGGGTGGTTTTGACTATGACTCCCATGAGTTAAGAGCAGAATACACGGCGGATAATGGCGTTTATGCCATGTTTGGTGTGTATTCGTCTGATGGCGAAGACAGAGATACCGGCGTTTCTGGTTATTTTGCACCACTTTATACAGATAATTTGGATCCAATTACTGAAGACTCATTAGCCAGTAGCACTCGTAATAATAACATTACTATTACCGAAGCTACGGCATTATTTGGGCGAGTTGCAGTCCCTTTGATGGATGATAAGTTAGTGTTGGCTGTGGAAGGTCGCTATACCGACGAAACCAAAAAGCAGAATATCGATTATATTGATGGTACGTCATCAGATGACTATGAAGACAGTTACTTTACACCGCGTTTTACAGCAGATTACAGTATCAACAATAATCAACTGGTTTATTTTTCAGCAGCACAAGGTGTGAAATCTGGTGGTTTGAATCCTGAAATATCAGGTGGCTTGGAAGACTTTGAAAAAGCTTATCAAGCAGATGAAAATACCACGTACGAAATTGGTTCAAAAAATACCATATTAGATGGTGACCTAAGAATTAATGCGGCACTTTATTATATTGACTGGACTGAATTACAGGTGAGCCAGGCAGCAACTAATGGCGGCTTTTTCACCACGTCAATTGTGGGGAATTTAGGTTCTGCAACATCTAAAGGTCTAGAGATGGACGTTACCTATGCACTAACTGATGCGATTACCGTTAATGCAGGCCTAGCCTTAAATAATGCCAAATATGATGATGGAACAATTTCTCAGCGTTTAGCCCGAGCTGCAATTTGTGATGACATTGTATGTGCAGCCAATGGTGATGTCGGTGGTAACTCATTACCTAGAAGTTCTGATACACAATGGAATATTGGAGCCCAGTATGATGGCGTGTTTAACGACAATCTTGAATATTTTGTTCGTGCCGATCTAACTGGACAAACTGAGCAGTATATGTCTGAAGCGAATATTGCCACTTTACCTTCTAGAACACTTCTTAACCTACGTGGTGGAGTGACCGGTGAGAATTGGTCTGCTGAGTTATGGGTTAAAAACGCAACAGATGAGGAATATGTATCAAACGCGTTCTACATTCCTAGCGCGTTCTTCGTATCCGTTGTCCCGACTTGGGGTAATCAACGTCGTATCGGTGTTACTGCAGAATACCGCTTTTAATTGCATGTTGTAGGTTAGTACAAACCGATCCTTGTGATCGGTTTGTTTTTAATCTTATTTTACCCCGAATAAGCTGTGGAGATAGCGTAAATTATGGCTAGACTAATCAAGATAGTCGTGTCTTTGTGTGGCATTGTATTATTAGTCGCGTTAGGTTTTTTGGCGATTAATTATACTTACATTAGCCGTTTAAACAGCCTCGAAGGGGTTGATTTTGTTCATGATACACAATGGTATGAACCATTAGTCACAATGCAGCCTGCGAGCAATACAACCCGTTTGAATATCTCTGACGAGGCTTTTGCGCAACAAGATGAACGTTTCGCTGATGCATTGGGTTATGCCGAGCAAGTTGGAAGCAGTGCATTTTTGGTTTGGCAAAATGGAGAGCTATTGGCACAAAAATATTGGAAAAGTGAAAATGCTGATAGTTATATGCAAACCTTTTCCGTGCAAAAATCCATGGTTGCGCTGCTAATCGGTATCGCAATTGAACGCGGTGAAATCCAATCGGTGAAGGATCCGGTTTCGAAATATATTGGCCAATGGATAGATATGCCATTCGGCGAAATTACCATAGAACACCTATTAACTATGTCATCTGGTTTGTTTTTACCGCCTGTTGATTTAAATAATAGTTTTTCAGCACATAGTACCAAACTCAATTATAGTAATGATATTTCTAAGGTTGCTCGCTCTTTAGAGCAGGTTAAAGCGCCAGGTACTGTGTTTGAATATAATAATTCAAATCCACAGTTACTAGTGGACGTGCTTGAGGCTGCAACAGGTGAAAAGTTTGCTGCTTACATGGAAAAATACCTTTGGTCAAAAGTAGCTGCAAACCCTGGATATGTCTGGTTGGATGACGAGAATGGGACTGCCCATGGTTTTAGTTTCTTAATTGCTAAACCTGAAGATTTGCTGGCCGTTGGTGTCATGCTACTGAATAAGGGTGCGGTAGGTGATGAGCAAGTTGTTTCACAAGCGTGGATTAAACAAACAACTCAACCTTCGTTAAGTAATCCTAATTATGGTTATTTGACATGGCTTGGCAGTCCCTACAAACCTATGCGAACTTATCGTCCAGGCGCTAAATTCGGCGTCATTCATTCAGCTCCTTACTTCGCTGACGATGTCATCTTTTTTGATGGGTTTGGTGGACAGCGCGTCTACATCATTCCATCTAAACAGCTAGTAATTGTCAGAGTGGGGGATGTTCGTTTTGATTTTGACGACGCTGCAATACCTAACGCCGTTATTAACGCTGTTAAGTAAACTTAAATAGCATTGCAAACCGACTGCCCGCAGTGGTTTATGCACAAAATTACTAATATTTAACAGATATAATTCTATATCAGGTTAAATCAACATTTGAACTTAGAATGGCTCAAAACAATATGAATCTAAATACTAATTTTAATAAACAGAGGTCATTATGAAAAACAATCCTAAATCTGGTGGTTTTTTAGAACAATTAGGATTGTTCTTTTCAGTCTTATTTTATACGTTGTTCGCATGGCACTCGTGGTGGTCAGGTGTATCACCCAGACTTATTCGTGGTAGTGCAGAACGTGATGCTATTCATCATGCTCACTTGAACATTGGGGCAACATTGTTTGTATTACTGCTGTTGATATTTGCGGTTTGGTTATTTCGCCCTGGAACATCGGTGATAACACGTCTTAAAAAGGCGTTTTCAGATGTTTCAAATACTGCGGTTTCCTTGTTTTTTATCTTTATGTTTTTTGCCATGCTGGCTGGCTTAGGTCAGGCTTGGGCGAAAGGTGAAGTGACTAAGGTATTAGGAGTCTTTCCGCTGCATGAATTCTTAGATTGGTCTTGGAGTACATCGGGCTATATGCACTCGGCATTATCGACCATTTCTACAGCATTCTTTTCTGCTATTGTGTTTGTCTACTTGTTTACTCATTTACGCAAATATGTAAAACCAGGTGTGGCCGTTGCCTTACTTATTATTCTGCATTTGCTGATCAATTTACCTAAACCGCCATCGTTACATCCTATCGCCGATTTTGGTGCTTATGTTTTAGTCCCATCATATTATTTAATTGGTTTGGCACTTTTTTGCTGGGCTAAAAATCGTCGCTGGGTTTATATACCAATTCTAACGGTTATCGTTGTGTTCTTTTTGTATTTACCTTATTTCGCGTTTAAAGTTTTACCACCTTGGCATCAAAGCGCTGCAGAAGAAACGGTTTTCGTTGAGTCTAAGGAAGTTCTTACGCCTCCACGTCCAAAAACTGAGATTTTCCCTACCTCTGAAAATTTAGCCGCGGCTAAGGAAACGGCATCTTGGTGTACTCAGTGTCACAATGCCGTAGAAAGCAAAGAGCATTTATTGGGGCCAAATTTAGTTGGTGTGTTTAATCGACAAGCAGGCACCGCAGCGGGATATGGTCGTTATTCTAAAGGTATGGTTAAAGCTGGCGTAGAAGGCATGTTTTGGACTAGAGCGAACTTATCAGAATTTCTCTCACACGGTAAAGAATTTGTACCTGGTACCTTAATGAACCAGCAGACTGATTTATCCGATCCAGTGAAACGCAATCAAGTGATTGATTATTTAGAATATATTTCATCTAAATAGATGTAAGGATTGAAATCAATGGGCAAGACTGTCGGTAAAATTTTTATTGGTTTGTTAGCACTAGTGATGTTGGTAGGGGCGGTTTTGTATTTGCAAGATCCTCTTTTTTGGAAGCGATATTATTTAATTGCTACCGGTAAAGGTACGTTACCGTAGTCTGGGTGGGAAGGTTCAGAATATCCAGTAGAAGGTGCTGCTAAGCAACTATTTGACGTAGTCAATGAAGGGCCAGGGAGTATCCCTTCGGATGCCCTTGCTGATGTAAGTGAATATGCCGCTGAACGCCGCAGTACTTCTTTGTTAATTTGGCATCAAGGCAAATTGCGTTTTCGTGAACACTATCAAGGTATGGATGAAAATTCGTTAATTGTAGGTAAAAGTATGGCGAAAATGGTAGCGTCTTTGGTGATTTCACGAGCGATTAAAGAAGGTTACATTGCTGGCTTAGATGAGCCCGCATCGACCTATATCACTGAATGGAAAAATACCGAAAAAGCAGCCATTAGCATTCGCCATCTGCTTCAAATGTCTGCTGGTTTTGAGCGCTATTATACCCTCGATATGAGTCCATTCAGCACTTTTACCCGTTCATACCTTTCAGGTTATACAGAAGATGTGATTATTAACGACTACGAATTGGTAGACGAACCGGGCACAAAATATGACTACAGCCAGGTTGTCTCTGATTTGCTAGCGCTAATTCTAGAGCGAGCAACGCAAAGACCCTATGGCCAATATTTATCAGAATCGTTAATCAAGCCGCTACATGCCCAAGGTGGTGAGGTGATGCTTAATCGCCCTAATGGACTGGCACACAGTGGGTGCTGTTTACTGTTACCTTCTGAGTCCTGGTTACGAATGGGAATTTTGTTATCCAACGGTGGCGAAATAGATGGCAACTCTCTATTTGCAGATAATTGGATGCAAGAGTATTTAACGCCATCACCGGCTAACCCAGCCATGGGCTTGCATATTTGGTTGGGAAAACCTTATTTACCTAAGCGTGCCTGGACTGAAGTGGGTAAACCTAAAGGCTTTGGTGTGATTCACAGTGAGCCGTACCTAGCAGATGATTTATTTTTGTTTGATGGTAGCGGTAATCAAGTGATGTATATCGTTCCATCTATGGACTTGGTGATTTTGCGTACTGGTGGATTTAGCTGGGCACCTGGAAAAGAATGGGATAACAGTTACATACCTAATACTATTATTCGCAGCATTATGGAGCCGTAAACCATGTCAGACGCCAGTTACATTTTAGTGGTCTTAGTGGTGTATAAACTGGTTTTGTTGGGAATTGGTTTTTGGGCGCAACGGCGGGTAAAAAACACCGAAGATTTTTTCCTGGGTGGGCGTGGTTTAGGCCCATTTGTTGCTGCTGTAAGCTACTCAGCTAGCTCATCTTCAGCATGGAAACTGCTTGGTTTTAGTGGCGTTGTGATGGTGCTGGGGATCTCTGGTATCTGGTTAGCCTTAGGCAGTATCTTGGGGATGTTTATATCTTGGTATTGGTTTGCCCCCAGGCTTTATCACACAAGTCTTGAACAAAAAGACCTTACTGTGACTGACTTTTTGAGTTTTGGCAGCAACGGCCAGATTAAAAAACTCATTGTGGTCTGTGCATCCTTAATTATTTTAATCTCTTTTACCCTCTACGTGGCGGCCCAATTCCAAGGCGCAGGAAATATGTTCTCTGCTACCTTTGATATGCCAATGACTGAGAGTGTATTAATCGGCGCAGCGATCATTTTTATTTACACTGTGTTAGGCGGTTTTTGGGCTGTCAGTATGACAGATGCGCTGCAGGGCTCTATTATGGCCATCGCGACTTTGGCATTGCCCATTGCCGCAGTTGTAGCATTAGGTGGACCTGTAGACTTTATTACTACTCTTTTAAACGTTGCCACAGCGGAACAACTCAGTCTAACCGGTGGCAACATTGGCTTATTAGCCGCTGGCGTTATTATTGGTAACTTAAGTGTGTCGGTGTCTTCAATGGGACAACCCCACATGTTGCTACGTTTTATGGCGCTGCAAGATGAAAAGGCAATCAAAACCGGCCGTCGCATCGCCGCTGCTTGGTTTCTAATCGTTGATTTAGGGGTTGTTGTCGTTGGTTTAGCAGGGCTTGCTTTGCAAATGCAGTTGGATAACCCTGAAAATCTATTCTTTGTGCTTACCACAGAACTGTTCCACCCAATAGTTGCAGGTGTTATTACCGCAGCCGTGTTATCTGCCATCATGTCCACTGCTGACAGTCAGTTATTAGTGAGTGCCTCAGTGGTTGCCCATGATTTAGGCTTAGAAAAACGTTCTCGTTTTTCAGCCTTGACCATTTCACGACTGAGTAATTTGTTGGTTGTGGTTTTTTCGGTGTTAGTCACTTTATATATGCCTGAAGCCATATTTAGCAGAGCCATCTTTGCGTGGGTCGCACTAGGTGCGTCTTTTGGGCCTATTATTATTGTGCGTTTATGCAATCGAGATATACAACCCAAAGCGACACTATTGGCAATGATAACGGGTTTTGTGTTAGCGGTTACCTTTTACCTACTACCCAGTACCCCAGGAGACTTTTTGGAGCGGGTAGTGCCGTTTTCCATCGCACTTTGTATCGCATTTGTAGGCTCAAAACCCCGCGCTAACATCACGTAGTGGTTTTCCATCACTGACTAATTAGCCATCATTGCATCCCAATGGTGGCGCTATTTTCCCCTTAATCCAAACTTTCAATATTCATAATGTTGGCAACAAAAATTTCCTCATTTTAATCACATACCTTGATGTGGATCATTCAACTAGAACAATTTTAAACTATGCTTAGGTTTACGTTAACGCATATTGTTGAAATCACTTTAAAAAGATTACTCATTGAATAGCATTGTTAGGAAGGTTTATGAGAGATATTTTAGTTGTTATCGAAAGGAAAGAAAGCGTAAAGCCGATGTTGAAAAAAGCACTCAAGTTCGCGCCTGAGAGTATTACTGTGCTTTATATTGCAAACGACTTGCTCGATTCTAATGTTGAGGCCCTTCATCGGTTAATCGACACTGAAGTGAACCAAGCATGTAAAACAACTATTCTATTAGAAGCCGCTGAAACGGCACCTGAGCGAGAAGAGTTACTGTTAAAAACCCTCAGCAACCACCAATTTGATACAACTTTTCTGCATAGACCGCAATTGGGGCGTGAAACCCTAGACTTTTCATTGATCAAAGCGGCGCTGAAAGGCCCTGTTAAATCCAGTGTTTTACTCTGTGGAGATAATCGCTGGCGGGGACAACCTAAATTGTTAGGCACTGTTGATATTTTCACCAGAACCCCTGCTCAAAAAGAGTTGAATGATAAAGTGTTAATGACTTCTGCACATCTTGCCAATAAGTTGTCAGCGGAAGTCTCTGTGTTAGGCGTGATCCCTATACCTAGGATCAAACAAGAGTTTGATATTACTGAGCCAGGAGAGGTCATGGTTAAACGGGGTAAAGAATCGAAACAGAAACTACAACAAATTGTCGAAGAAACTGGCGTGTTTACAGACTACAACGCGAAAATTGAGGCAGGCTCTGCGTATGTGTTGATACCTTCAGTGGCCAGCAAAATGAAGGCAAATTTAGTGGTAATTGGCAATGTTGGACGCAAAGGAATTAAAGGGTTTTTAATTGGCAATACAGCAGAAAAAATTCTGAACCGATTAACCGTTGATGTGCTAATCGTTAGGCAGTAAAGGTGTCAAAGGCAATAAAGGTATCAAAGACAATAGAGGTATCAAAGACAATAGAGGTATCAACGGAAATGCAGGGCTTAGCTCAACATTAAGGTGTTTTTTGAGCCATTGTAATGGTGGCCGTTCGCCGTCCTGCTATACCTAAAATGTTTGAGGTAGATGACTTGGCTTAACAATCATAACGGAGATAATCATGGCTAAACTGACATTTTTTGGGGCTATTGAAGGCGTAACAGGCTCCATGTATTTGCTGCAATCTGGAAATAGTAAGGTATTACTCGATTGTGGATTGTTTCAAGGCCGACGAGAAGAAGAAGAGGCTAATTTAAAACCCTTACCATTCGATGTCAGTCAGTTGGATGCCGTGGTGCTTTCCCATGCTCACTTAGACCATTCTGGTCGTTTGCCACTGCTCGTTTCTGAAGGTTTAAGTTGTCCTATTTATATGACTTCGGCCACTAAAGAGTTAATAGAGGTGTTGCTCAAAGACGCAGCATCATTACAGCAACGAGATGTTGAATGGGAAAATAAGCGCCGTCGCCGCGCAGGTAAAGAGGAGCTTGAACCTCTGTATAACCTACAGGACGTAGAAACCACACTAGATGTCTGTATTGGCATAAACTACCATCAAAAACGAGATGTCGCTGAGGGGGTGACGATTCACTTTCTCGATGCGGGTCATATCCTTGGTTCTGCCATTGTGGAAGTCTTGATAGATGAGCAAGCAGGGCCGAAAAAATTAGTATTCTCAGGTGATCTTGGAAACTCACAAGCTGCGTTATTAAAGGATCCAGAATTAGTCGATTCTGCTGATGTTTTGCTGCTTGAATCGACGTACGGTGACCGCGACCATCGTTCTATGGGTGAAACACTGCAAGAGTTTGAGGATGTCATCGAAGAGGCTTCTGAAAATGGCGGAAATATTTTAATCCCTTCGTTTGCTGTTGGCAGAACTCAAGAAATCATATTTCGACTCGGCGAGCTGTATCAAAAAGGAAAACTAAAGCAACAAGCGGTATTTTTAGATAGTCCAATGGCGATCGCGGTAACTGAAATTTATCACCGCTATCAGAATGTCTTCAATGAAGAAGACCGTTCAGCAATGGGAGGAGAGAACAAACAACAAAGTTTGCATAAATTCTTGCCTGTATTGAAATATTCCAGCAGCACAGAAGAGTCTATGGCGTTGAATCAGATTGACCGTGGCGCGATTTTTATTGCTGGAAGTGGGATGTGCAATGGCGGCAGAATACGTCACCATTTAAAACACAACTTATGGCGCAATCAATCTCATGTTATTTTTGTTGGGTTTCAAGCCATTGGTACTCCAGGTCGAGCGCTTGTTGATGGTGCTAAAACCTATAAAATAGCGGGTGAAAATATTGCCGTTAAAGCACAAATTCACACCATGGGGGGCTTTTCCGCTCATGCTAGTCAAACGCAGTTGATTCAATGGGCGCAAGGATTCACCGCTAAAAAACCTCAGCTATTCCTTGTGCATGGCGAGGAAAAAGCAAAGCTGACTCTGCAACAGGCGTTCAAAAAAGTGGGGTGGCATGCAACGATTCCTACACTAAATCAAACAATTCAATTTTGAGTAAATCATTTTTAGCAGTAAACTGGCGTATCAGCATTCATTCAGCCCCACGAAAATTAAGGGTAGTTAAAAGTACGTATTATGAAAAAACAATTACCTTGGTGGGGAGAATTTAGCTTTGCACTTTCACAAACAAAGTGTTGGCGAATTAGAGAGCGATTAATTGCTATAAAGCGTGGTCAAGGTGAATGGACAATATGGAACAATGAATCTGCTGTTGAAATTGATTTACCTATTTCAACGGATAATCCGGATTCAACCGAGTCCTTCGAGCAAATTGAATTTTCACGTTATTTGCTAGGGAATACGAGCGATACGTTGCTAATTGAACCCTCTCTTGCAGATAGGGCTATGGTAGTCAGACCGAGTCGGCCACTAGTGGTTTTGCCAGGAGAGAAGATTAACGTTTATGTCAGTACACCGTTGTGGATGACTATCTTAATACCAAACCATCCACTGCCAATGGCCGATATTCCTTTTTGGCGACCTTCAGACTCTTGGTTTGGGCCTTCTACCATGGAAGGAGACCTCTGTTATTCAAAATATACAGATGCAAAAATGGATATTAATCGCTTAGAAAAACGATCTCATCGTGCGACAACCATGGTGACAATAAAAAACGCTCAGGAAAAGCCGCTGTCAATTGATAAGTTAAATTTGCCTGTACCCGCCCTGAAGTTATACGTTAACCAAGATGGCGAATTTTGGACGGATCAAGTGTCTATTATGCAGCGTTTAGAACATACCAAATCGGTTTCTCATGTGCGCCATTCTCCTCCTGACGAAATACAATCAATGGAATTGGTATCTGAATCCCGTGAATTAAGTAAAAAGTCGTCTTTTTTATCTTCTATTGCAAGCTTAATCGATTAGCTTAAACCTGAGAATTGAAATCAATGAAAGAACTAAGTGAAAGTGCGATTTTTCTAGAAATGTTGCCAGCATTTGATGTGATTAAAGCCATCATTATATTAGTTTTAGGGTATTTATTAGCCAAGTTTTTGAGTAATTTAGTATCTCGTTTTAATGTTGCAAATATGACACAACACGGGCAAGTGCTTTTGCGCCGTGCTGTTTTTTACGGTGTCATGATTTTAATGTTTATTTCTGCTTTGCGAGAACTCGGCTTTGATCTTAGTGTGGTGCTCGGTGCGGCGGGAATATTGAGTGTGGCCATTGGTTTTGCTTCCCAAACTTCTGCTTCTAATTTGATTAGTGGACTGTTTTTGATGATGGAGCGGCCGTTTTCCATTGGTGATGTGATTCGAGTAGATGAGACGACCGGAGAAGTGATATCAATTGATTTGCTTTCGGTTAAAATCCGCACCTACGACAATCTGTTTGTTCGCGTGCCAAATGAGTCAATGATCAAAGCACAAGTGACAACATTAACTCGATTTCCAATTCGCCGAGCTGATCTCAAAGTGGGTATTGCCTATAAAGAAGACATTGAAAAAGTGAAAGTCATTCTGGCTGAATTAGCAGATAAAAATCCATTATGCTTGAGTGAGCCAGCGCCACTGTTTATTCTGCTAGGTTTCGGTTCTTCTTCCATTGATATTCAATTTTCTGTTTGGAGTAAAAGAGAAAATTTCTTACTATTGAAAAACCAAATGTATCAACAAATCAAACAAGTTTTCGATGCGAACGGCATAGAAATTCCATTCCCACATTTGAGTTTGTATTCCGGTGAAGTCACTAAGCCCATCCCAGTTTCATTGTCTCAAAGTGAATTTCATGATGAAAATATAGGATCTCAAACAGCCAGCAAAACAGACACGCAAGGGTAGAGAACGCCTCTGCTCATGAATGCTGTTTGTGGGCTGCGTGTTATTGTGTAGGTTGGATTAGTCTAGGTTTTTCTTGAAGCGTAAAGACGCAATCAGTAACCCTAACAGGGTAAACATTATTAGCCAGGAAACATCAAAGGTCATATCAGTAAACTCCACATCTTTGAGGATGACCCCTCGGATCAAGCGCATAAAATGAGTTGCAGGTAAGGTTTCAGCAATATATTGGGCAATGACCGGCATGCCTTCGTAGGGAAACATGAATCCAGAGAGCAGGATTGAGGGCAGTAATATGAATATGGTCATTTGCATTGATTGCAATTGATTGGTGGCAATAGTCGAGATAACCAGCCCTAACACTAAGCTTGCGGCAATGAACAAAATGGTGACAGCAAATAAAGGGACTAAACCACCATTAACAGGCACATTGAAGACAAAATGCCCTAGACCTAAAATGATCACCACTTGCACTAAACCAATAAAAATGTAGGGAATGATCTTTCCCAACATTAACTCGATAGGCTTAATTGGTGTGGCGATTAACAATTCCATATTGCCATGCTCAGTCTCTCTCACTATGGCCGCGGATGTGAACATGATCATGGTCATTGTGAGGATAATTCCTAATAATCCCGGCACTATATTTACCGCTGTTCGTTGTTCAGGGTTGTACAACAAAGTTACTTCAAAGGTGGCAGTTGAACGGTTAGCTGCTTGCCTTTGCAGTTCTACCAACGGCATTGACCGCAAACTTTTAATTGAACTTGCGATCATAGTATCTGAGCCATCTACTATCCATTGGGCAATGGGGCGGCTAGTTTCCTCATCAGTCGAAGCAGGTAACCCCAAACCAACACTGGCACTGCGCGCCAAACGCTGACTAACGTCATGGGGAATAAATAAAATAGCGCGTACTTCTGTACGCTCCATCGCTTTTTGTGCACTGCTAACATCTTGATAATGTTTTGTGAATTCGACCACTTGTGTGGCAGAAACCGTTTGCACTAGGGCTCTACTCAGGGTGGTCTGGCTATGATCAACCAGTGCCACAGGAATATGCCTAACATTGGTATTAATGGCATAACCAAACAATATTAATTGCACTAATGGGATCATTATGACCATCCCAAAGGTCATTTTGTCGCGCTTTAATTGCGTCAACTCTTTAAATAAAATAGCTTGAATACGATATAGGCTAGTGATCATTGTCTACCACCACCTGTACAGGTAATAAATACGTCTTCTAAACTGGGACGCGTCAGATTGAGTTCATGTTTAGGCAGTTGAGTTTGATGTTGCAAATAGCCGCAAGGATCTGATATTGATTTACTTACCAAAACACGCAACCTCGCACCCAATTGAGCCGCGGTGATTACCTTAGGCAGAGACACAACTTGCTGTTTTAATTGACGTATACTTTCGGCCTGAATTTCTACTACGTTTGCCGCCATGTTATTCATCAAGTCTTCCGGGCTTCCGTCGGCGCGCTTTTTGCCATTTTCTAAAATGGCCAGTTTATGGCAGCGCTCTGCTTCGTCCATATAGTGGGTGGAAACTAAAATACTGGTCCCTTGTTCGCATAAATCAAACAGTTGTTCCCAAAATTCGCGACGGTTTTCAGGATCTACCGCAGAGGTAGGCTCATCTAAAAACAGCAGTTGCGGTTTATGCAGTGTTGCTCCTGCAAGGGCTAGTCGTTGACGCTGTCCACCACTTAAACTGCCTGCCAATTGATGTTGTTTTTGATCCAAGCCATAAATAGATAATAATTCACTCAAACGTTTTTTCTGTGCCGAACCTGAAATACCATAAATTTTAGCAATAAATTGTAGGTTCTCTTTAACCGTTAAGTTGTTATATAACGAAAATTTTTGAGTCATGTAACCCATTTTTAAACGCAGTTTTTCGGCGTCTTTAGGCAGTGTTAAGCCTAGTACCTGCACGTTTCCAGAGCTGGGCTTTAATAAGCCTGTTAGCATTCTTATTGCCGTCGTTTTGCCACTGCCATTTGGCCCTAAAAAACCGTAAATCGTGCTTTTTTCTACGTTAAGATCAAGCCCATCTATGGCTTTTAAATCACCAAAGTGACGACTTAATTGTGTTGCCTGTATGACTAACTCTGAGGAGGGGGTAGTCGTCATGGAAGTTCCACTTGCACAGCGACACCGTTGGGAAGATCTGCATAACTATCAGGTAATTGCACTTCTGCTAAATACATTAACCTTGCTCGTTCGTCTTGATTTAAGGCGTAATAAGGAGTGAAAGCAGGTTCAATTGAAATCCAGCGAACATCGCCCTTAATGGGCTCAGAAATGCCATCCACGTGGATTTGCAAAGTATCCCCAGCTTTTATTTTCACGCGATAAGGTTCAGGAACATAAATTCGTGCATAGGGCGCTTTACCAGCAAGTACAATGGCAACAGGACTCCCAGCGGTGACTCTTTCGCCTAAATTCCACGGAAGGTTATCGAGTCGACCATCGCGGGTGGCGATGATGGTTAGGTCTTCAAGTTTTTTCATTTCACTTGCCAACTCAGCCTGCATCATCGCTAAGTTGGCTTTGCCCATTTCTAAATCCTCTGGTCGGGTGCCATTGGTCAATAATAGCAAAGCTTCTTTTGCTTCATGAACCGCTGCGGCTTTTGCATCCCGTGTGGCGAGGGCTTGATCGAGATTCGCTTGACTCACTAGCTTTTGGGCGATGAGGTTTTTAGCTCTGAGGTAAGCCGTTTCGCTTTCTGTTAACGCTGCCTGGGCACCTTCTAATTTGGCGCTAGCAGAGGCCACTTCTTCAGGGCGAGCACCATTTCTTAGTTTGTCTAAATTGGCTTGTGCTTCGGCAACAGAAGCTTTTGCTTTGGCGACCTGTGCTTTTTGTTGGCGAGCATCTAATTGCACCAATACATCGCCTTTTTTGACCAACGAGCCTTGGGGGATAGGTAACTCAGTGACCACTTCGCTGACTGTGGCGGTGTGGGCAATTCTACTTCGTTCTAATGTTCCTAGGGCAAGCCCGGTTTTATCGTCTTGGCATCCACTGATAAAAATTAACAACAGTAGCGAGGTGATCATTAAAACTGCTTGCATTAGCGTCTGTTTGGTCACTAATTTTATCGACAGGAATTGCATTTGGAGCATTAGTTATCCTTACAAATGGTGTTTATCATCGGTAACCTGATCATTTAGTTGAAGGCGAGTCACAGCAAATCTCCTTTGGACACTTGGTTTTAACGACCATCTTTACCTGACTCACTTAGACTACACCTTAACCATTCGTCGATCTAGCTATCACCGAATTGTGTATTTCATTATTTTGCAAATCCTTGATATGGTAATGAAAAAGTCCCGAACAACAATCATTCTAAAAACTAGGGAGAAATATTTTGTCATTGCTCGATTACTCAATTGTTGGATTATATTTATTGGGGTTGTTGTTGATGGGATTGCTTTTCCGGCAACAGCGTAATCGAGATGATTATTTTCTAGGCGGACGAAGTATCCCTTGGCCTGCACTTTCTTTGTCGGTTATGGCCACCCAACTATCCGCTGTCAGTTTTATTTCAGCACCGGCTTTTGTTGGCTTGCGCGAAGGCGGTGGACTGATTTGGCTATCTTATGAATTGGCACTGCCTGCAGCGGTGGCATTAATGCTGTGGCGATTGTTGCCTTCATTGCATAAGTCTGGCGTGGTGAGCGTCTACGATTATCTAGAGAAACGTTTTTCCCGTTCCACGCGATTACTGATTAGTTTTGTCTTTCAATTAAGTCGTTCCGTGGCAACGGCCATTATGATTTATGCCATTTCCCTTATTTTACAAGGCACTATGGGGATGGAGCAGTGGCACAGTATCTTGTTAATTGGAGTGATTACCTTAGTGTATTCGGCCATGGGCGGAATGAAGGCTGTGGTGTATGGCGATGCATTTCAAATGATACTGATTTTTGGGGGCGCTTTAACGTGTCTTTGGGTTGCCTTAGATCATGTGGGCGGGGTTGATCAGGCATTGGCGATTATTGAGCCTGCACGCTTAGTGGCGGTGAAACCTGAACAGTTTGGCTTGTCGGGTAATGATTTTGGGTTATTGCCTATGCTGTTTGGTGGAGTGGTGCTTTATGCATCCTACTATGGCTGCGATCAATCTGAAGCTCAACGCTCTTTGTCTGCACATAATCTTGGGGATCTGAGAAAAATGATGTTAACGGTGGCAATTTGCCGTTTTCCCATCACGCTAGTGTATTGTGCTGCGGGTTTGGTGATAGGTGCTATGGTGATGACTACACCTTCCTTGCAAGCGCAAATTCCAGCAGATAATCCTGATTGGATGATGCCGATTTTTATTATTAATTATTTACCAAGTGGCATTATTGGCTTATTAGTGGTGGCGATTATGGCCGCTGCCATGTCTTCCCTTAGCTCTGCAGTAAACAGTTTAGCCGCCGTTTCAGTTGAAGATATCTGTCGTTTGTTTAAACATCAGCCAAACAATGAAACCTACATTAAATATGCACGTTTAGCAGGCATTGGCTGGGGGCTAGTAACACTGTTTTTGTCATTCATTGCCGGTGACATCGCACCCACCATTATTGAAGCGATCAATAAAATTGGTTCAGTTTTCTATGGTCCTGTTTTAGCGATTTTTCTTTTAGGTATCTACAGTAAAAAAATTGCTTCTTACGCAGCGAATACAGGGTTAGCGGCGGGGGTATTAGTGAATATGGGATTATGGTTATTTGAAAGTCCCATATTTTGGTTTTGGTGGAATTTAATCGGCTTTGTTGTCACCATTGCCGTGGGTTATTTAATGACGTTCATTACCAAACCTACAGACTCTCACCTGCCCAGCATTCGATTGTTGTCACTTCATAACGCTATATTACTCATTGGATTGAGCGGTATTCTAACCTTGTTTTGTTTAATGTTACCTAGTTTGATATCCACATAGTCTTTTGACGTTTTTACGTTTAGATTGTGCATAATTTACCGATGCACGTGTAAATATCACCCAAGTTTAGATTCTCTATAATTCTTAATCGTTGAAATACAAGGGATTTAGAGTGTTATCGGCGAGTTTAGGCATGGCATGAAAATTGGAACCTACATAATTAACCCAAACACATTTTGTTATCTTGGTTGCAACTCAATCCAAGGTAGTAGTTTAAAATTATTGTTAAGGATTATTTATGAACACCAATACAGGCCCATTAAAACTCATAATAAAAACGCCGATTTTGTTGATGCTGACGAGTCTCATTTGGGTTGGTTGTGCAAGCGTACAACCAACCGCATTTGAAGCCGCTGAAGAATATGGCGAGTTTGGCTATAGCGACAAAAAACTCAGTGAAGATCAGTATCAAATTATTTTTAGTGGCAATGCCAAGACGGATACTGTTATCGCCAAAGATTACGCCTTATTGCACGCTGCCAATCTTACACTGTCAAACGGGTTTAGCTGGTTCGAAATTATCCAAAGTGATACTGACGTTGAAACGAAAGAGGTGAGTAGGGTGGTCCCCGAGGTTTCCACTAACCCAACTACTACTTCTAGTTGTGGCGTACTGGGTTGCACAATTTCAACAGCATCTACTTACCAAGGAGGTAGCGTTATATCTAAGCAGGTGGCAGATAAAATTAATGCAACATTGGTGATTAAAATGGGCAGTGGAACACCCCCCAACCCAAATAAAGTGTTTGATGCAAAACAACTTGCTGCCAATCTTGAAAGTTAGATAAGGGGACGTCGTCTCCTTTGCTGGCTAATAGGATTTATAGGGTAAGAACTTTCCTGATAGGACGATATTCACTCTATCACCAGCTGGATTGTTCTCCCGCTGAATATCCATCGAGAAATCAATGGCGCTCATAATGCCGTCACCAAATTCCTCATGTATTAATGATTTTATGGTGGTGCCGTAAACATTCACCAATTCATACAAGCGATAGATCAACGGATCTGTTGGTACAGCCTCCTCTAACGAGCCCTTATACGGTACCACTTGCAACCAAGCAACCCCATTCTCATCCAGGTCAAACAAACTACCAATCTTTTGGGCTTGTTCTGCGCTGAATGTCATTTGTCCTAAACAACCCGCGGTTGTCCACTCTTTAGATTTGCCAATGGCATCGGCCGCTTGCTGCCAAGTAATACCATTCTTAACTTTGTTTACCAAGATTGCGGTTGTGACTTCTTCGCGACTTTTCATAATAGGATCCTCAATTATTTAATAGATAGAGTAAATAGATGTTAAGGAGCGCTAGTAGGGCACTGAACCCTTGCCAAAAAAGCAGGGGACTGCGCTCCAATAGTGGCGCTTTATTTTGTTGTAGAAACAGTGAATTAGGATGGCGTAAATCGTGGATAAATTCAGATAACGCATCGTAGCGTTTGTAAGGATCCACTTGCAAAGCTTTACGTAAACACGCATCCACCCAACTTGGAATATGTCTTTGGGCATCTAAAACCGATTGATAATTTAGCTTTCTTTGCTGTGCAAAGGTACGGGTTTTGGCTACGTGGGTTTCGTATGGATAGCGACCACTTAACATGTAATAGCTTAAAACCCCTAACGAAAATAAATCTGAACGTTGGGTACCGACTTCACCTAAAAAATATTCAGGTGCCATATACAGGGCTGTTCCAGGAAATGCCAGTTTAAGCTGCTCACGTCCCAATTCTTCAATCCCTGCTACCATTGTAGAACCAAAATCGATGATTTTAACTGTGCCATTGAGGTCAATCATAATATTCTCAGGGCGTATATCCTGGTGTAGCATCTCTAAACGGTGAAACGCCTGCAAGCCACGTGCTACTTGTTCTATGATATCTCTAACGGTTTCTAAATCTGGGGTAGGGTTGTCGAGCAACCATTGTTGAAGAGATTGACCTTCAACGTATTCTGATAAAATGTAAAGATAGTTTTTTTGACGTTCAGTTTTAGGTGCTTTTAAAACGTGCACATTGTTAATACGACGAGATATCCATTCCTCTAAACAGAAACGTTCTAAATAACCATTGTCATCTTGTAAATCCACGGACGGCGTTTTTAAAACAACGGGCTCTCCCGTTTCCATATCATGCACCAAGTAAACATGACTGCGAGCGGAGTAATGGAGTTGCCGAATGACGTTAAACCCATCTATTTGTACACCAGGTTGTAAAGGTGGCGGTAGGGGCATCTGTTCAACTAAATCACTAACTGGGCTGGTGCTTTGATGGTTTAGCCCTTGTATTTGCAGGAGTTGCATTGTGATATTGTCGTCGCTACCTTTTTCTAGAACCTGCTTCCCTAAACATTCTGCCAGCGCATCATTAACGACAGATTGTTTATTTAGCTGGGCCAATAAAGTACTGGCGTCAATAAAATCATGAAAACCATCAGTGGATAGTAGTAGTGTATCCCCCTCTAACAGGGCAATTTGCTGGTAATCAATTTCAACAATATCGCCCATACCCAAGGCACGGCTGAGATAACTTTTGCCGGCAGCTGCGATTTGGCGATGGTCATTGGTTAACTGTTGTATGCTCCCTTGACGGCACAAATAAATTCGTGAATCTCCCACATGGAACAGGTGCGCGTAAGTGCCTTTAATTACCACTGCAGCAAAAGTACACACATATCCTTTGTCGGGATCGTATCGGTATTCACTTTGTTTACTATGGGCAAACAACCACGCATTTATGGAAGTGATAACGCGTTTAGCAGAGGTTTCTACTGACCACGCATCCGAGGTCGAATAGTAATCGTGAAGAAAACTATTCACCGCTGCCTGGCTGGCGATATGGCTTACTTGACTGCTACTTATACCATCAGCCAAAGCCGCAGCAAATCCATTTAATTGGGCTTGCATTGGCGTGGGTGCAGCAAAGCCACAAAAATCCTGATTGTTAACTTTTCGGCCAGCACTTGAGTACTGGCCGGTAACAATTTTAGTTGCTTGCATTTGGTGCAACAGTGCCAGACGCAATGGTTTCTGGAGAAACTTGAGCTACTTTTCGTTTCGAGCCAGTGCGAACATGAGTGGTATATAGTGTTAATCCAGTGAAGGCTAAACCACCGACAAGATTTCCTAATGCGGTTGGAATTTCATTCCAAATAAAGTAATCAACAACTGAAAATTCACCACCTAAAATCAGGCTGAATGGGAACAAAAACATGTTCACTACTGAATGCTCGAATCCCATAAAGAAGAACAAAAAGATCGGCATCCACATGGCGATTACCTTACCGCTTACATGAGTCGAAATCATTGCGCCCACTACGCCTAGAGATACCATCCAGTTACACAACATACCGCGAATAAATATAGTGAACCAACCCGCAGTACCATATTCAGCATAGCCTAGCGTTCTAGCTTCACCAATTGACGCTACTTTTTTACCGATGGCCCCTGGGTCAACATTAAAACCGTAGGTAAAAATAAATGCCATCATAAATGCAACGGTTAAAGCACCACCAAAGTTACCTAAAAATACCAATCCCCAATTACGTAATATGCCTTTTATGGTGACGCCAGGACGTTTATCGAGCCATGCTAATGGACATAAAACAAACACGCCGGTTAACAAATCAAACCCCATTAGATACAGCATGCAGAAGCCTACTGGGAATAAAATCGCGCCTAAAAGAAACATACCTGTTTGCACTGCAATAGTTATTGCAAATACCGCTGCTAAAGCGAGTATTGCGCCAGCCATATAACCGCGAATAAGCGTATCGCGAGTGGACATAAATATTTTTGATTCGCCTGCATCGACCATTTTAGTGACGAATTCTGCTGGAAGTAAATAAGCCATAAGTACCCTCGTAAAATTAGTGTTCAAATTTAATTGTTGTTTCTCATGCCAATACATCTGGCTTGTCGTTTTCTACAGGCAAAAAAAAACGTTCAAATTCCTATACAGTGCATAGGAAGTTGAACGCCTTTGTTCGAATATTGTGACCGTAGACTCTTCGTTGAGTTACATTTTATTAAAAGCAAAAAATACGCCAAGAAATAAATCTATGTAAATCAATTCTTTAGTTTTCTGAGACCCTGAGGGTTGAGTGTTATTGGTGCAATCACTCCCTGTTTTAAATCAAAGATCCACAAAAGACTATTAATCAAGATGAGTAAAAAGCAAACACAATCTAGGTCGTTTATTGCGCCATTTAATTACTTTTAGGTAACAGCAAATTGCTGAAAATGAAGCTTCCTAACTAATCCAATAACCATTTCATGGTGGGTAAATCTTCTCCATTTCGACACTTTTCGATGGCAGAGGGTAAGCGAGTTGCAGCATTGTACATGTAACCACTGAGTTGTTTGTTTGCGACAAATGGGCGCAAAAGTCGCTCGGCAGTTTCGAGGCTGATGCAAGCATCGGTTAATCTATCTACATCTCGATACATGTAGGCTAGAATCAAATGGGAAAATGCCCAGGTAGAATATTGGGAAGGTTCGGGTTTAGCTTCTGCCAAGCGCTTTTGCTCTGCAACTATATCAATTTGTTGGGAAATCGCTTGTTCAAAGTCACCCATTTCCGCCAACAATTGTGATTTTGCTTCGCGCATTTGCATGGCAAGACGGGTAATAGAAGCATCACCTTCTTGCAAGGTTTTCAGCTTTTCTGTGGTTGCTGTGGCTTTATCCAAAAATTCTACCGACTGCTTTTGGTCATGTAAATTTGCTGCTGCTCCATAGGCGATGTAATTTGTCCAAGACAATAAATAGAGCAACATAGGGTCGTTGGGCTGATTAGCTTCCAGTGCGCTTAGCCGACGGTCCGCTTCACGAAAATATTGAATTGCTTCAACATTATTCCTGTCAATAAAATCGGCCATGGCCAACCAATAGAAGCTGTAGGCTTGGTCTTGCTTTGCAATTGCACGTTTTTGCATCGCCTTAGGCCATTGTTGGGTATCTTCCCTTAATCGATTGGCATTTTCCCGTAAGTATTGAGAATCACCAGCCTGATCTGCCCTTTCTAAATCGGTATATAGCAAACTTCGTTGGGCCAGATACCAAAGTTCACTTCTTTTGGGATGAGGGACTGATTCCAGTATTTTTCGGCCTTGTGCAATAGTCTGCTGTGCAGCTACTAAATCACTATCATCGTGAACTAAAATCATCCCTTGTGCTGCCATCAACTCTACTTTCGTGGCTTTTACATCGGGTAAGTTG
Organism: Aliiglaciecola aliphaticivorans; assembly: GCF_054782055.1. NCBI lineage: Bacteria > Pseudomonadati > Pseudomonadota > Gammaproteobacteria > Alteromonadales > Alteromonadaceae > Aliiglaciecola > Aliiglaciecola aliphaticivorans. The sequence goes on along the minus strand of NZ_BAAGTF010000094.1, from coordinate 91,866 downwards.
GGCGCCGACGACAGCAGTTCATCCAACATCACTTGGGCTGTAGATAAGTTAGCGCGAGAAATAGTCACATCACCCAAGTTAGGTTCGGCTGGCACGCCAAAAATACGCGCTAAACGAATATATCCTTGCGCCGTTTCAAGTTTGAGCTCAGCTGATGCATTTGCCTGTTTACTCAGGTTAGCCAGATATTGTTGTCCTCTATGGGCCAAGTCAGCACGAATGCTGGTGTTTCCAGCCACGCGTTTTAAATTATCGTACAAATCAAAAATTTGGTACTTTGCCAATGCTCTAACGTCATCGAATCGAGCTTGCGCCTGCACTAAATTTTGTTCGGCACGTTGATATTGATATATTGAGGTTCCCAACGCTGATAAAATTGCCACCAGTGCCAGTCCTGCAATCATTGACGCTTTAGTATGACGCTTAATAAACTTGCTAAATTTATAGGTGTTCGAAGTGGAGTAGGCGGTTACTGGGAATTGCTGTAAGTAGTTTTCTAGTTCGACTATTAACGCATTTACTGTTTGAAAACGGTGCTGTGGTAGCGCGGCTGTTGCTTGATTAATGATTGCTTGCAGTTCTTTTGGGATGCTGCGTTGTTTAAAAATAGCTTCCAGCAATTTACCTAAAGAATAGATATCAACTAAGGTGTTATTACCGTCACCTGTTGCACGTTCAGGAGCGGCAAAGCCTGGGGTAAAACTCATACTTGCTAACGAACTTGAAGCGTCAACATTGTCACTTCGAGTCGATGTAGGTTTGGCGATACCAAAATCAATTAATTTTACTTCACCAGCTTTATCAACCAGTACGTTAGAGGGAGTAATATCTCGATGAATGATCAGGTTTTGGTGCGCATAACGAACTGCTTCACAAGCTTTTATCAATAGTTGAATGCGTGTCGAATCGCTTAAGTTTTGTTGTTCGCACCACTTGGTTAGCGGCAACCCGTCAATATATTCCATCATAAAATACGGCATTTTTTGCGGTGTTTGTCCACCGTCGTAAAGTCTGGCTATATTGGGATGGTTGAGTTGCGCTAGGGTTTGTCTTTCCCGTTCAAATCGTTCGATCAGTTTCTCAGGTAACGCCTTAGTGCGTATCACTTTAATGGCGACATCATGTTCAAAGTCACCGCTGTCACGTTTTCCTTTGTAAACTGCTCCCATACCACCTTGGCCAATTAATTTGATTATTTTGTAAGCACCAATTTTTTCGGGCATATCAATCGTATCGGAATCCACATCGACCTTTCCGGTATGCATTACATTTTCGGAAATCTCATCTTTTTCTAACAGCTGCAAGACCCGATTTCGCAATTTAGTATTTTTCCCTGTTTGCTCTGTTAGCCAATCACTGCGTTGTTCTTTAGGGATATCTAAAGAAGCTTCAAATAGTTGCATGGCTTGTAATTCAAATTGTGTTGATTCAGTGGTCATGGTTTTATCCCAGATAACGATCATTCGGGTTGCAATGGTTTTCAGTTTAAATCGTATATACAATTTAAATATTCGACATATATTACTGATTTTATTATTCTAAACTGAGCATCTATGAAATATATGCTATTTGGGTTTAGTTGCAATTGCTATTTAAGCAACCGTCTTTCGGAATAAACATGTCATCTTCTAGCTCTCATTCTAGCTCTAATACTGGCTCTGTTGAGCAAATGCTAGCTGCCTGGCGAGAGGGAGATATCAGCGCGCGCAACAGGCTTTTTGATGTGTTATACAACGAATTAACCCGCCTTTCTGCCTTTTGCCTACAACGTGAAGGTGGTGTTTCTTTATCTGCCGGCGATCTGGTGCATGAAGCTGCTATTCGTCTAGTTAATCTCGAACAAATAAAATGGCAAGATAAAGCCCACTTTTTAGCATTTTCTGCGCAAATTATGCGTCGCGTTTTAGTCGACCATGCCCGTAAAAAATACGCAGATAAACGCTCTCACCAAAAAGTGACTTTACTCACTAACCATTCTGCAGACCATGATCGTGATGATACTTTTAGTTTGTGCTTGCTCGATGATGCCCTCAACAAATTGGCCAATATCGACAAGTCACGGGCGCAAATAGTTGAAATGCGTTATTTTGGCGGCGTGTCCATTGATGAAATCGCCGCCGTAATAGGCACATCCCCTTCAACAATTAAGCGTAACTGGCGTGCATCTCGTGCTTGGTTGTTGAACGAGCTTGATATGCAAGATCAGATACCCGATGCCGAAACGTAATTTCATCGGCTTAGCTGACTATAAGCTTACGCCGCGTGAAGAACAGCGCAATTCCTGATGCAAATAACAACAAGGACTCAGGTTCTGGGATCTGACTAGGATCGCCGTCATCTACAGGCAGTTTAGCTAATCCCATAAAATCACCGGAACTAGAATAAGCATCCACTCCATCGGCAAAATTCATGTTGAATGACGCTGTGTGTAAGAAATCCGCATCGTAGGCCTCTAATCCGTCTCCGTAATCTGAATTAACAATTACATTGGTAAAAGCAAAAATATCGTAAACCTCGTAATCTGATGCAATCTCCACTGACCCCAACGCACTGGTAAATAGATCGTAGAAACTACTTTCAGCCTCAGCGTCAATAGAATCATAGGCTGAACTATACTCGTATAAAACGGGCGAAGAATCGTTAAAACCAGGCACAAAGTTATTCCACGATACTTCACCTGCATTATAGACCGCAATGCCTACATCATAAAAAATACCAGGTGATGTATCTACGCCTGGAATCAATGGTGCGCCCGCATACACCTCTAAGAAGCCTTCGATATCAAAGCCCACATCCCAGCTACTTCCTGCTCCATTTTTAATGGTCACTCTTTCACCAAAACTACCAAAAGTTTGCAGTCCATCTAAAGTTGACCCATATTCAGAAGAGTACATCTTTACGGTACCTTCACTTAGGTTAACAGTGGATTCTGAATATCCCGAAACACCTTGGCTAAGGGTGGCTTCAGTTTCACTATTTACCCTAATCCCATCTATTATTTCCCCTGCGCTTACTCTAAGGGCAGGTCTAACAAAGTAAGACGGATCATCGATTATGACAGCAGATATTGCCGGTTGAATAGCACAGACACTAAACAGTACTGCACTGCTTGTTCTTATAATGTGTTTTCTAAGTTCCATTTTCTTTCCTAATGTAAATAAATTTGCCTACTTAGTTTCCTTGCAGTACTCCAGTGTTAAACAACACAAACCTGCAAACTTCGTTTTAGTAACAGATATATTAGCGATCGAAAAAACCGCTATTTTAAGTAGGCGTAATTTTGAGAACTTAAGGTCAAAATATGTGCATTTTTTTAATAAAGAGATGTTAAAGAAAAATTTAAAACGGAATAAATGGATTTTATTGATATCAAATAGCCCCATAATAAAATTGTTTTGTAGCCTATAAGCAACACTCGTAGTCGTTTTAAAATAACCATTTTTTACTGGTTAAATGAGAACGCTACAACACTTCATATTTATCCTAAAAATTTTTCGATTTGTTCGGTTAACGAGAACGTAGTTTAGAACCAGTAGTAGTAAGGCTTGCCAACTTATGGGGATTGTTTCTGGTGTATACATTTGATCAAATTATGATCTTTTGGGTCGTTATTAGGTTGCAATAAGTGATAAATCGCCTAATATTTAATCGTTGGTGGTTTTAGGTTTTACCGCTTTAGATATAGGATTTTGCATTTCCTTCCTGAATTTATCTCGTAGTTAATAGCGAGCATTAAGAAAAAATACCCAAGGGTATTGTGATCAATATTTTTTAAATAGCAGTCTAGCAAATCTGTTCAAGTCGAGAGCATATGGAGCCTCGTGTGAATTGGGTGAGTTCATTGATCGTGGCATTTAATTAAAGTACGTGTCGATGCTCCTCAGATAAAGCTCTTATTTTTAAACAGGTTAATTGTTCAATGGATGAGACAATGTTTATGAGTGTACAGAAATGGCTGACTTTGCATCTGTAGCCGCGGTCGGAAGTAGTTTGGTACGGTTTTTAAGCCACTGCTTTGATCAACAGCAACCCATACCCGGTGGATCGAGTTCTACAGACACCACTGTTGTGCTTGCTCGAACCGAAGATTTAAATCTCGAAGATAATCCGCTTATCACACCACCATGCCTTGCTGTGTTTTTGTATCGAGTTGATTTTAACAGTACCAGCCGAGCAGCTTATTCGGGAAAAGCACTGGCTAAAGGTAGGGCGCATCTACCCTTAGAATTCCATTTCTTGATGATCCCATGGGGAATAACGGCAGACCAGGAGTATCGAATTCTTGGTAGAACCATGCAATGTTTAGAAGACAACCCGCTGTTAACCGGGCCCATGCTTGACCCTGTTACAAATTGGGCCAGTAATGACAGCATTCAATTGAGTTTAGAAGACTTATCCACCGAAGATTTGATGCGAATTTTTGATTCGCTCCCCGTTGATTATAAACTCTGTGTGCCTTACATGGCTAAAATGTTAGTGATGCATGGTCGTCGACAAGATCCACTGCGCGAAGTTGGGCTTGCAGATCAAATTCTCACCAGTGGAGTGGTGCAGCCATGACAGTTGCGTTATTCAATTCAGGTATTGTAGTGAATAAACGGCTACTACTTGGCATTTTACCCGTCGACGGGCTGACCCAAGGTGATTTGCCCTTTGCTGTCAACATTGAAGTGGAACAGCCCTCAGGTATTAAATTACTTAGGCATCCTTCAGGACGTTTTTCATTATCTTACCACGCAGATTTAAGTCGCCCCATTCAAATACGAATATTTGATGCTTACCGTCGATACGTACCCCGTAGGCTATCTATTACGGTATTAACGTTGCAACAAATTTTGGACATAGAAGCGAACCAGCCAGAAGATTATTTGCAGTCACGACAGCGACGTCCAGTGATTTTTCCAGGAGCGGCTTACCCCATTAATGCTCGCTCGACCGGTTTGCGCGGCAAAGTTATCTTTGACAATGAACCTGTGCGTTGGTGTTTCATTGAATTACGTTCGCCAACTGATGCAAACACGATTTTAGCGAGAGCAAGAGGTGATGATCGCGGTGAATTTTTAATGCTTATTCCACCTAATGCAGTGCCCGATGAAAGTTTAAATCAAACTGTTTCGTTTGAACTGATGATTTATGGCCGGACTGCTTCGATGTTACCAACAAATAATAACCTGCAGGACCCATATTGGGACTTGCCTCTTGAAATGATTACTGCACCTCAAGCAAATGATCCCGTTAGCTCTGGAGCAGAGATCCCTCCCGAATACGTGGCATCACAAAGTGTCATTCCAATAGCATTTCAATTGAGTCAGATGATGTCGAGTCACGATGTAAACGACATTGTTTTTAACCCTCCTTAAAGAACCCAGAATGGTCAATTTAGGGAGTCAATACGCTGTAAAAACGATTTAAACATCGGAATAACCGATAGGAAAGGAGCACAAGAGCCATGCCAGAATATCTAGCCCCAGGCGTCTTTGTAGAGGAAGTTAGCTTTCGATCAAAATCAATCGAAGGTGTACCAACCAGCACCACTGGATTTGCCGGAATGGCGAAATGGGGGCCGGTTTGTTATCGCGAGCAGGGAATACAAGGGCCAACCAGTTGCGAACCAAGATTGATTACCAGTTTTACTGAATTTGAACGCGTTTATGGCGCGTTAGAAACCATTCTAATTGATGATGCAGGTTCGCCTGTACCACGCCTGCCTTATCTTGCCCATAGCGCCAGAGCATTTTTTGAAAATGGTGGCAAGCGGTTGTACGTATCCCGTGTATTCGCTCCTGGCACGGGTGCTGATTCGGCTGATTTTGATACCGCGGCGGATGCTTGGGGGATTGGTCGTGTATCCATCTCAATTGCGGGAAATCCAGACGCAATTTTACAAGCCCGTTGGCCAGGTGAAATGGGAAATATGTTTGCCAAAGTGTTGGTTTCTCGGAGTAAAAATATTGCTTATGAAAATACCGATTTAAGTTTAGTGCAAGTACGAGGCGTACAAAATGGAGCTGTGGTTGAGGTGACCGCAGAGGCTGACTTGCCTGCACCAGTGGGCAATCAACCTTTGGATATCAATTCCCTCAGAGTTGTTAGTATTGATGCTGATGGGACACAAACATTTCTCTCAGGAGTGGATGGCTCGCCCATAGCACTCAATGACACCGATGTAGTCCAACTGATCCAACTGCGCATCCAAGTCACAATTGGCAGTCAAATTAATGAATATGCTGAACTTGCTACAGATCCTGGACAAAAACGTTATTTAGGTCGAATTTTTGATATCGACAACCCGGAAGATCCCGATTGTCCATTTTGGTTTAACTGGCAGCCAACGGCAGGTAATGAGATTGCCGCTGCGCAGCTTGCAGTTGATCTTCGTGGAACGGAAGGGGCAGAGGAAATTTACGGATATCGATTTGAAGGTGGCAATGACGGCGTGATGGTGAGTCCTGATGATTTAGCTGGCAGCACAGCAGATCCAGATGATGCAAGTCTCAAAGCCACAGGTCTAGAAGCCTTAGCGGAAGTGGAAGATATCGCCATTGTTGCATTGCCCGACTCGGGTGATATGGGGTCAGCGTTAATCAGTCGCGTCGCCGCTCAAAACTTGGTATCTCATGCTGAACGAGAACGTTATCGAATTGCCGTCGTTGATGGACCAATTAATAGTTCATTAAATGATATTCGTGATTTTCGAGCGCAATTTGACAGTAAGTATGCGGCTTTATATTACCCTTGGATCAATATCTTTGATCCCAATGAACGCTTTTCACAAGGTACTCCTCCGCGTCAAATTGCATTACCTCCAAGCGGCTTTATTACCGGCATTTACGCGCGAAACGATATTGAACGAGGTGTGCACAAAGCGCCTGCTAATGAAGTGATCCGCGGTTTAACGCGATTTGAATTGAATATTAATAAACCGCGGAACGAAGTGATTAATCCTGAAGGGATCAACGCACTACGTTATTTCGAAGGACGAGGTTTTAGGGTCTGGGGAGCGCGCACCATGAGCTCTGATCCTGAATGGAAATATGTCAATGTGCGTCGCTTATTTATCTTCATTGAAAACTCAATTGATCAAAGCAGCCAATGGGCGGTGTTTGAGCCAAATAACCGAATTCTCTGGGACAATATCCGGCGCATGGTAGAAGATTTTTTATTGGTTTTATGGCGCGATGGCGCACTTTTAGGGGCAAAACCAGAAGATGCATTTTTTGTACGTTGCGATCGAACCACTATGACTCAGAACGATTTGGATAATGGTCGCTTAGTTTGTTTAATAGGCATAGCGCCAGTCAAACCTGCCGAGTTTGTAATTTTCCGTATTGGTCAATATACAGCTGATGCAAGCTAACGAATTTATAAGAGGACAATTGTTATGGCGACATTTAGAGAAGATCCCTACAGCGCCTTTAATTTTTTAGTATCGCTGAATGATGGACAAGAATCCGAGTTAGTCGGTGGCTTTTCAGACGTGAGTGGCTTGGGGGTTGAAGTCAGTTATGCCGAGTACCGCAACGGTAACGAAAAAATCAATACGGTACGCAAAATTGCCAACACTTTTAAAGTGGATGATATCACCTTAAAACGCGGATTAATTGGCTCTACAGCGTTATGGGAATGGCTGACAAACGTGAGCGCAGGAGCCCATGAACCGCGTTTAGTGGTCATTACCTTACTGGATGAAGCAAGAGAAGCGGTAGCCAGTTGGGAATTGCGCAATGCCCAACCGAAAAAATGGACAGGGCCAACGTTGGCCGCCAAAGGCGGTGGCGAAGTGGCGATGGAAGAACTTAGCTTAGTCTGCGAAGGCTGTAAATACAGCTAAGTAGCTGGGTTTTTAGGAGATTCTCAATGGGCTTAGGCGTGTTACTTGGAGCACCCAATATTATATCCATAATGGATCGAACCCAAACTCAATTGGGTCAGGTCAAGATGGATGTGTGTGCCTTTGTGGGGGTTGCGCCTAAAGGGCCGTCAAGACGTCATCAAGTGTTCGCACATGAGCCATTGGACTTGCAAAGTATCGCCGATAACTGGTTACAAAGAGACAGAACGGTTGCGGTAAAGGTAACGAGTTGGGAACAGTTCAGACGCTTGTATGGTGGTTTCGAATCGCCAGCAAGATTGGTGTATGCGGTGGCAAACTTTTTTGAGCAAGGTGGTCAAGAAGCCTACATCTGCCGAATTGTTCATGAATATGAAGATGATGCAGTGAATCTTGATGCCGTAGCAAGTTGCATGCTCACAAACCTTAAAGCTGATGGCTCAAGCATAGGTTTAACTGCTAAAAACGAGGGCGTATGGGGAAATCAACTTAGCGCTGCTGCAGGTATTTCGTTAACGCCCATTGAGTTTTTAGTGGATAAAAGCAGTATCAATTCGATTTGTTTTGCCAGTACTCAAGGCCTTGAAAGAGGTGGTTTATTGCGCTTAGTTAATGACGATACCAGCAATCCAGGTACGCAATATTCTGAATATCGTTTTATTCATCAGTTTATCCGCCAAGGCGATGATCTTACGGCTTCCGAATATTGGAAATTGGATTTCAGTTCCGCACCTCTACTTAGTGTTCCAACAAAAATTGAATGGGTAGAAGGTCAGTTAAGTATTGTGGATAAAGCAACGGGTATAAGTGAAGAGTTTGCCAACTTAGGGCTTAGTCCAAGTCACCCACGCTTTATGGGGCGGGTGTTATTAACTGATTCGAACCTAGTTGATCCACAAATTGACTGGTTACTCAGTGAGATCTATCCACAGAGTTTAGATCCCTTCAACCAAAACCTTTTTTCCCTGAATAGTGTTAGCCAATTAGCAATTAATCCCAGTGCCTTTGCGGGAGGTGAAGATCGATATCAAGATATCACCCACTCAGATTTTTTTGATAAGCGATGGGTGTTAGGAGATGAACATTTTGGCAGTGGTGTGCATTGCCTGTCGAATTTGAAAGATTGTTCTGTTTTGGTGGTACCGGATTTGTATGCCCCAGAGCCGTTTGAAAAAGTCGACCACAATTTAGCTCCTGAATTGTTTTCAGGTGCGGATTTTGCACCTTGCATTGAAGAACAAACGGTAACCTTAGAGGTTGAAAAAGCCTTACCTTCCTTGCCTAAATTACGTTTAGATCCTCAGGATCCCCTAGATCGAGACGTTATTATCAGATTACAACAAGGGTTAGAGTCTTTCGCCAGTCAAATGAGAGAGTTTGTGGTTTTGCTCGATGTACCGCCGGCACAAACCCCAGAGCAAATTACCCAGTGGCGTTCTAAATTTAGTAGTGAATATTGTGCTGCGTATCATCCTTGGTTGAAAGTAAATGAATATAACGCGGATGGTCAAGTTGGTGACTCACCTAAAATAATTAATCCCTCAGCCGTGGCAGCCGGTGTTATCGCGGCCAGTGAACTGCAATATGGATTAACCCATGGCCCCGCCAATCGCCTGGCTAAATCGGTGTTTTCATTGCAAATAAAGGTCTCTGATAGCTTTCACGATCAATTACATCCATTAGGCATTAATGTCTTTGTGCAACAGCGAGATGGGATATGGCTTAGCGGTGCAAGAAGTATTAGTCATCAAAGGAAGTGGCGGCAATTGAGTGTGGTTAGATTGATGGTGATGTTGCGACGAGTGTTGTTGGAACAAATGCAGTGGGTGGTGTTTGAACCCAATACACCAGCATTATGGGTAGACGTAAAGTTCAAGCTGCAAAGTTTTTTAAAACAACTATTTGTTGCCGGTGCGTTTAAAGGCAGCACTCCTGAACAGGCCTATTTTGTGCGTTGTGATGAATTCCTAAATAGCCCCCAAGTTATCGATTCGGGCAGATTAGTGGCACATATTGGCGTGGCACCAGCAGAGCCATTGGAATACCTCATTTTACAGTTTAGTCGTGAAGCTGATGGCTCGTTAAAAATGGTGAGTAAATAATGGAACGCCGATTTTTACTATCCAATTTCAACTTTGAAATTAGCTTAATTAAAGCAGCTAATATTGAGTCTGGCAGTAACCTTGCCCCCAATCCAAATACCCAAGGTAAAGATGTGCTTGGAGATGGTGGTTTTGCAGAATGTAGCGGTTTAGAAATTCAAATGGATGTTCAGCAAATTCAGGAAGGTGGACGAAATGATGGCGTTATTCAACAAGTTGGCTACGCAAAATATCAAAATTTAGTGCTTAAAAGAGGCATGTTTTATAACAGTGATAACAAGCTTGCAATGGATGTTTGGGAGTGGATCCAAGCGGTGGTAAGTGGCAGCCTTCCGGTAACTCGCTACGACGGCATTATTAAAGTCTATGGGCATCGTCCAAGTCCATCTAAAGATGCTCCAATCATCGCAACATGGGCGTTTGATCGGGCCTTGCCTACAAAAGTCAGTGGCCCATCTTTGAATGCAAAAAGTGGCGATGTGGCATTAGAAGAATTGCACCTAGCTCATGAAGGGTTGCGGATGTTATTCGATTGATCATGTAAATAATATTAGAGGGCAGGTTAAGTGAGTAATTTAGTTAAGGCGACACTGCAAAAGGTATTGGCAGACGAGGCGGAAACCGAAGATGGTGACGCTTTTCCTGTGCAATTTAATCCATCCTCATTAAAAATTCGCATCACCAATCAAGTGGAAGGCGGTCGTTCTGCTGCCAGACAAGTCCGTCAACAAACCGGAAACAGTTCTCGTGTGCTGACCATGGAATTGGTTTTTGATACTGCTGATGAAGGCAGCCAAGATTCGCCAGTTTCGGTTCGACAGAAAACCAAACAACTGGAACAGTTTATATCCACACCTGAAAATAACCCTGATCCACCGCCTAAATTGAAGTTTAATTGGGGGGACCTTACGGTTGTCGGCATTGCAGATAGTATTGATGTCAGTCTGGAACACTTTGCCGCTAACGGTTATCCATTACGAGCCAAAGTTAATTTAAGTATAAAGGAACAAGATCCGACTATCGTTTTTAAACCCGCAGACAGAGGAACCGGCAACGCACAAAGTCCCGGTGAGAATTCCAGTTTGCCAGGGGCGGGAACGAATTCGGGATTTTCGGCAGGTATCAGTGTTGGCGCGGGAATCGGTCTGTCAGCAGGCATTGGTGTGAGTGCAGGTTTTGGCGTCAGTGCGGGCATCAGCGCCGGCGTTGGTGTATCTGCTGGGGCAAAAGTCGGTTTTGCTTTAGAAGGGGAGATGGGCGCTGAGTTTGCCGCGAGAATGGGCGTGGATCCTGCTGCGTGGCGAAGTTTGGAGGTAGATTCAAATAGCGGCGGAAGTCTTGCTGCTGGTAGTCAAATTGCCTTCAATTCGAACACTAATACAAGTCCTGGAATAGGCGTGAGTAGTGGTGTAAACGCCGAGGCGGATGTAAACCAAAAAGCGTCTTCAGGGCTAAACTTGGCAAGTGTTGAAGCAACGAACTCTCCTAAAAACAAAGGTGATGCTGACTCAGCAGGTAAAGCAATCTCAACTCTTGGTGGAATTGAGGCAACGATAAATGGCGTGAAACTACAAAATAGTCAAGGGCAAATAGAAAAGAGTGTATCGGCATTTGGCATCAGTAACGATTTGTTAAGTAAGGTTAATGTAGTAGCAGGAAAAGCCGTTGATGAAGCTGGAATAAATCAATCAATCTCCCGCTCTCCACTGGTGCGAAAGCAGGATTCAGATGTTGCTCAATCTTCCAATGGCGTTGCCCAGCAGTCTAGTTTGCTAGATCAAAGGGCAATGACCTATGGTCAGGGTATCCCGTTAGAGCCTATGTTCGGCGTGTCGCAAACCCAAAGTGTTCAGAAAGTGTATGCAAACCGCGATCTTGCCATTGATCGCCATGCCCAAGGTGTCCCTTTCACTTCCAATGCTTCAACCCCGTCTTGGATAGCCTTACCTCAAAGAGATGCGTTACGACAAGCTATTGATTCTCAATCCCAGAGTAATTCGAGTTCGGGCTTTTCGCGAGCATGCCAATGTACAGGAGCCTCTAAATGACAGCGTATATAGATCGAATTGTAACCGAAGTCGTGGTTCAGCCAGAGTCTGAGCAAGGTAAACAGGAGACCGACAACCGTTGGTTGGAGCAGCAAAAAATTGAAGCCACTGTTAAACGCCAATTTACCCTATCACAACGAACTAGAGCGGAAGGTCTGGATGATTGATGAGTTTCTATTTAATGCCAGACCAGCATTTAATGTCGACGGTGAAGACATAAGTGAATTGATCCGCGATGTGGTGTATTTGAGTGTGAAAGAGGGCTTGGACGGCATGAAAACCCTGGTCGCAAGGTTTACTGCCATTGGGCCTGTAGAAGGACAAGAAACCGAAAATTTATTGTATTTAGATGGACGCTATTTGGATTTTGGCAAACGGGTCAAAGTGGCTATTGGTGCAGGTAGTTGGCAGCGAATTATTTTTGATGGCTATATCAGTGCGTTGGAAATTCAGTTTGAAGAAGGGCTATATCCTGAGTTTAGTTTTTGTGGAGAAGATCGATTAATGGATTTACGGATGATCCGTCGTTCAAAAACGTATATTGAAATGAGCGACCAGCAAATTGTCCAGGAAGTCGCCAATGAACATGGTTTACAAAGTGAGGTAGATGCGAGTGGGCCAACTTATGACCAGATTCAACAATGCAATATGAGCGACCTTGCGTTTTTGCGGGAAAGAGCTCGTTTGCTGCAGGCTGAAGTGTGGTTAGAGGGGGAAACCTTACATTATAAAACCCGAGATAAACGCAGTGGCACTAGTTTGACCTTGATTCGTGGCACTGACTTGAGTCAGGTGCGGATAAGTGCCGATCTAGCCCATCAAAAAACCAAAGTGCAGATAGCTGGATATGACGCTACTCAGGCCCAAGCCATTGATGAATCGGCAGATGATGCAGCCATTAGCAGTGAAATTGCGGGGGGGCGCTCGGGAGTCAGTATTTTACAAAACGCCTTTGGTGAGCGCACTACTAAACGGGTTATGGAAGTGCCTTTGGAGGCTGAAGAGGCATCAACTTGGGCCTTGGCTGAAATGCAGCGCCGAGCCCGACAATTTGTCACCGTTAATGGGATTTCCGTAGGGGCTCCAGATATCGTCGTAGGCAGTACCATTCGCCTGGAAAAAGTGGGGGCACCGTTTTCCGGAGATGGTTATTACGTGACCAAGCTTGAGCATTTATACACGTTGGCAGATGGTCACCAAACTCATTTTGAAGCCCAGCGAGCATTTATTAATTAATAATTTGGTAGTACTTACACTGAATTTTATTGAGAAAAGAGCATGCATTTTAGGAGTGATAGATGACTAATCAATACGCGCCAGATGGCGGCAGGCAGCGCTATTTTGGCGTTTATCCAGCGATAGTTGTAAATATTGTGGATCCGCAAAATTTGGGCAGAGTGTTAGTAACGTTTCCTTGGTTAAGTGATTCATCTGTTGAGGGGTGGAGCACACTAACTACCCCTTATGCTGATGATGAGCAAGGGTTACAGATTATGCCTGAAGTGGATTCTCAAGTTGTTGTGGCGTTTGAAGCTGGAAATTTGCGCCGTCCTTATATTATCGGTTCTTGTTGGAATGGTGCGGCTGTACCACCGCAACAACCAGAGGATGCTAATAATATTCGTACTTTAAAAACTCGTTCAGGAAGTGAACTGACATTTGATGATAGTGAAGGTGCGAGCAAAATAACCTTAAAAACTTCTGGTGGCCATGAATTGGTATTGGATGAGGCATCAAGTGCCATCACCTTGACCCATTCAAGTGGTCACAAAATCGAATTTTCTGCATCGGGAGCCATCGAAATTACCGCGAATTCTACGGTGGAACTCAATGCCGCGGCATTTAATGTGCACGCACCAGTGGCAAATTTTGACGGCATTATCAACTGTACCACTATGATCGCCAGTGCCGCCGTGGTGTCTCCTTCCTATACGCCCGGAGTGGGTAACTTATGGTAACGCAGCTATGTTAGATACAGCAGAACATCCTTGGAAACTCGTTGCTCCCTGGTACCGACCTTCTTCATTAGGGGGCTATACCGACAGTAATACGGCCATAAACCGTTTTTCTGCGCCGATCATCCAAAAGTATGCAGATACTAATTTTGCCAATAATCTTGTGGATGAACCTCAACATTCATTGCGTTTCAATAGTGAAGATTTTGTGCAACCTGTGAGTACCAACCCTAATCAGGTGATCACCCCCATAGAGCATGCGCAGTCTCTTTCACCGTTAAAGTTGTATTTAGACACCCACAGTCGATTTTACGTGGTGATGTGTGAATTACATTGTGATGTAGCTGGCTTTCCTCAGGTTACCCGCGACAAAGTGTGTGAAGCTGGATTTGTAGTCCGTCGTCGTGTTCCCATTATCAGCCCCGAATTGAAAGATAAAGTGAACACCTTATTGGCTCAACGAAGTCAACTGCAAAATGACCTTAATAAAATTAATATCCAAACAAAAACGGCGCAATTAAATGAAGATCAGGACAGCATCAATATTAGTCGTCTATTCAAAACTAACAGTGCACGTTTGTTCTCTGGCTTGCAGTCAGGTACAACGGAAAATCTGACGCAAAAATTGCAAGATATATCAACGCAGCTAACTCAAATGACCGCAACAGGAGACTTTAAGGTCGAGCTGCAAGGCTGGTTGCCCAGCGATCTAAAGGGGGTAGGAAACTGGCAAGCAACTGAAGAAACACCTGAACAACTGATTGAACAAGTGATCCCTTTGTATCCATTAATTGCCGATCCCACCAAATCCGAGCATTCAGCCCATGGCAGAACCCTGTGGTTTGGAGTGATACCCACTAGTTTAGGTGACGTGGATGGCAATAATAATCCTAGGTTTGATGATTCAGATCTTTACGAGATTCGTTGCTTTGTGCGTCGGCATCATAGCCAATTTCCTAGGCAAACCAATCACAGTGATTGTTGTGGTGATTTGATTTGGAGTCAACCGACAGAAAGTTATCAAATCGCGGCGCATTTTGATTTAGATGGCACTAGTCATCGACCAGTGAACATCAAACTCCCAGATTT
The DNA here is from genome assembly GCF_054782055.1 of Aliiglaciecola aliphaticivorans. NCBI lineage: Bacteria > Pseudomonadati > Pseudomonadota > Gammaproteobacteria > Alteromonadales > Alteromonadaceae > Aliiglaciecola > Aliiglaciecola aliphaticivorans. Next base: position 76,841 of record NZ_BAAGTF010000094.1, on the reverse strand, counting down.
ACCGGCAATTCGCGAGCAAGTGAACAATGCCCCCCCAGGTCGTGGAGCAAATGCGCGTATTATTGCGCCGCCAGAATCATCCCTTAATTTTGCTACTGATAACATGGATATGCCCCAAGGCGGCGAGCCATTGACTCGGGCTGGTCAGCAAATCTGTTTCTTCTCAATTTTTTTATTTTTTATTGTGGCCATGTTTTTGTTTCGGCTGTTTTTACCGATTTTACTGTTCATTTTCAATTTATGGTTTTTGCTAAAACTAAAATTTTGTATTCCTCCCTCGTTTCAGTTTGATGCAGGTTTAGTGGCTAGCTTGGACTTCGATGGTTCTTTTGGCGCTGATTTTGATGCTTCAATCGAAGCTCATGTCGAACTGATGACTGACTTTACAGCCGATCTCGCTGTTCAAGTGGCGGTTGAAGGCCCCGATTTAGAGGCTAAATTTGATCAGCCTAATTTCAGTATCACCGTAAATAAGGGCAAAGATAACGAAAAAACCTACACGGATGAAGCTACTTTAGCTAACGATTTAGGGTTGATGATCGCCAATGGAATAAATGCCAGTGATGACATGCGAACTAATATGAAAGATGGGGGGGATAGCCCTGGTTTAAGCAGTCTTAACATAAATGAATTGGCGGGTATTTTTGTGGCGATGCAAACAGAATATGAAGAGGTTAAACATCCTGAATTAGCAGGGACACTGGTCACTCCAGAAAGTGGTTTAGTGTATTTCTCAAAAGTTGCATTCAGTAAGGAGGTTTCATGAGTCAGTCTTCACCGCTCAAGGCATTTCTAGGTAAAGGATGGGCATTTCCTATTCAACCCAATCAAACTGACAAAACTATCGCCCATGCAGAGGGGGCTGAGAAAGTGCGGCAGTCAATTTGGATGATTTTACAGACTGAGCCAAAAGAACGAATTATGCGACCTAATTTTGGATGCGGTTTACGACGTTATTTAATGCAACCAAACAATTCAGCTACTTGGGCAGGAATTCAGCGCGATATTGAACGTGCCCTGAGTCGTTGGGAGCCTAGAATAAAGCTCGAGGAAGTCAATGTGAATGGTGGCGATGATCCATCCGTGGCAATGATCAGCATTCAATATTCTCATGTTCAGGACGGAAGTCGAGAGAACCTTGTATTTCCCTTTTATCTGGAGTAGCTAAGGATGAGCCTCAATAAACCCATTTTAGATGACCGTTCCTACCAGCAGATACGCGATGAATTGATTGCGCGTATTCCGGTTTATGCCCCTGAGTGGACGGATCATAACCCGAGTGATCCGGGTATTGCACTGATCGAATTGTTTTCCTATTTAACGGAAAATTTACTCTATCGTTTTAATCAAATACCTGATTCCACCAAGATGGAATTTTTACGACTGTTACAAATTCCTCTTAACAGTGCCCATCCGTCAACAGCGCTTTTGTCTTTTACCACCAAAGAGCTGCTCGGTGTTGCCGCTAAGTTAACCGGTGAAGTTAGTGCGGGAGACGTAAAATTTACCACTTTGCAAGAAGTGCATGTATTGCCGGTTAGTGTCTTAGGTGCACTTAAAGTGATTGACCAATTACCTGATGAAGATAGTGAAGAAGGTATATTTTACCAGCAGGCAGCAGCGAGCGTTGAAGCGAACAAAACCCAACCTTACCATGTTGAAACAATTTGGCAGGATGAGCCAGGCGTTGCAAGAGATATGGAAAGTTCTGTTGATGGAATTTTGTGGGTTGCCGTTTTGGCGGAAAAAGCCAGCGAAACTGAATTGGTAAGACAGAGTTTATTAAGTCACCCCAAAGGGCCGCTTTTACTCAATATTGGCTTTATGCCAGAGATCCGCTTAGAAGACGATTTAGATCATCATAGTGCTGACTTTGCTCAACTTTTTCGCTGTCCAGGAGATGCTGAACAAGCAAGTGGCAATCCGGTCAGTTGGCAAATATCTACGGGGCGAATTAATAGCGACAATCAACCTATTTATTACCCTTTGCAGGTACAAGGTGACACCACTAACGGCCTGGAAAAAGAAGGTGTTGTTCGCTTACAACTGCCTAGGGAAGAGCACAATATGTCGGCCTATGAATTCGCTGATATCAATATGCAAGGGGTGGGAGATTTTCCACCCATTTTAGATGATGACACCCAGTCTAGAGTCATTTGCTGGTTGCGCGCATTTCGCAATGATGACACAGCCATTGGCAAAATTATCTATGTTGGTGCCAATGCCTCGTTGGCAGAACAAGCCGTTCAGGCAAAATCTGAATTCATCGGTACCGGCAATGGTCAACCAAACCAAGTGTATAACTTGAATCACCAACAGGTATTGGCAAATTCGGTTAAATTGCAGGTAGAAGAACCCCAGGGATGGACGGACTGGCGGGAAGTGGATGGGTTTTATTCAAGTACGGAAAGTGATCGGCACTTTATGCTTGATAAGCAAGCAGGACAAATTCGCTTTGGCACAGGCATAAATGGCGCGGTTGTACAAATAGGCCAACGAGTAAGAGTGATTCACTATCGCTATGGAGGGGGAAGGGGAGGCAATGTTGCAGCCGAGGCAATTAACAAAGTGGTTGGCAATCCTGTTGTTAAAGTGACTAACCCCCTTAATGCTTATGGGGGCACCGATGCTGAAACCTTAGAAGCCGCATTGCAGCGCATCCCCAGTGAATTGCGGCGGCGTAATCGGGCTGTCACACGTTCTGATTTTCAAGAATTAGCGTTGCAATCTCCCGGTGCCGATTTAGCCCGTTCTGAAGTGTTGCCCCGTTATCACCCGCAATTACCGCAACAAGAATCGGCGGGCGTGGTGAGCGTGGTGGTATGGCCAAAAGAAGATAAACATCATCCCAATGCCCCTGTTCCAAATAAAAATCAGCTGCGCAGTGTTTGTCAATATTTAGATGCAAGGCGTCTGATCACCACTGAGATCTATGTTTTGCCCCCCAAATACGTGCCTGTGGCCATTGCGGTTGGCGTGAAGGTGAAAAACGGCTTTGGTATAGATGCCGTTCGCCACTGGGTAGAGTTAGCGTTGCGACAATTTCTCGCACCACTTCCTCCTTATGGTCCTGGAGGACAAGGTTGGCCCTTGGGACGTCGCGTTCACAGCGCGGAGTTAGAAGCTGCAGCTCATCAAGTGGAAGGAGTTGAATATTTGGAGGGGCTGCAATTGGTCGGCTGGGATGCCGCAGGCAATGAAATCTCCAATACGGTGAATTTGCAAAAGAATGAAGTTCCCGAATTAATTGGTATTACAGTTGAAAACGGAGCCGTTACTCTTAATCCTGGAGAGATGATAATGCCTTCGAAAACTGACGCTATCGCCGTGCCTGTGCCAGTCATTAAGGATGTGTGCTAATGACTCAGTTTGCGATGATAGCAGGTGTTGATCAATGGATGCGTGTTGCCCACGATAATACCAGTGTAGATGTGCAGCAACAGACAGTGCAACTGGCTTGGCAACATAAAGCCATGCAAGACTCCCATGCTTCATCGGTGCAACCCGCAGGCCTAGCCTTTGACCCTTGGTGCCGCCTTTATCACGCTATTCCTGAAGACAATCGCATAGACAAATTACTGTGGTCAGAAAAACGTCAAGGAAGTCGCGCTAGGTCTTTATTTAGCACTTCCCAGCAAATCTATGGCGAATTTGCAGGACAACAGCAGCACTCTGATTTAACTGCGCCTATGGGACTTGTAGTAGACAACAAAGGTCGCTTATTTATTGCCGATAGCGGTAATCAGCGCATCGTGATTTTTGATCTTATTGACAACCAATTAGTGCGCTGTGTTTATCTAGACGGTACTCCCAGTATTTTAAGCTGCGATGGACATCAAGTTTATGCGCTTGTATCGACGCCGCAACACTTAACTTCAACAACCTCGCCTAGCAATATACTGCTAAAATTCACTGCAACCCTTTCTCCGGTCGAGGTGAATCTTCAGCTCCCCGAGTTTATCCAAAATGACCTATTGAGCAGCGTCACAATTGCGGCCGATGGTAGGTTTTTTGCGCTCGCAGGCGGCGGAACGGAATCAGCCGTTATATGGGCAATTGATGGTGAAAATGAGTTGATTGAGGTCCCATTTGCCTGTGATATTTTGGCCACACCAGATGATATTATTGTTGTTGCTGGCGCGCCTAATGCAGATTTTCAGCGTTTTCGAGTAACGCCTAATAGTATTTCCCGTATGCCTCATCTGCAAGCGTCATATTACGACGGCAGAGGCATAGCATTGGACCCTTTTGGTAAAGTCGTCTATTGGTCGGTCAAAGGCTTGATGTATGCAACAGTCGCCAAAATTCACTATGCTAATCAAGGTCGGTTAGTGTGTTTCAGACTTGATAATAATGAAATGCAGCGTCATTGGGGGAGGGTATTTATTGATGCCTGTTTACCAGTTGGTACCTCTGTTAAGTTAGGTTTTATCGTCAGTGATGAGCAGCTTAAAGGGCCACAGATAGCAGCATCTGCGCCACAGAATATTGGTGAATACGAATTAAACCGTCCCGATCTTACTCCGCCATTGCCTTCACTTATCGCCGTTGATCAGGTATCAGTCAATCAAAAATTACATCGACGTAGCCAAAATCGTGAGCTACCTTGGTCTTTTACTGATGAACCCTGGCGCACCTATGAAGCCCCTGTTAGCGCCCCTGCTGGTCGTTATCTCTGGTTGGTCATCGATCTTTACGGAAAGTCACATGCATCACCTAAACTCAAAAATATTCGAGTGGAATATCCAGCCAAAGATTTATTACGGCGTTTGCCTCGGGTTTTTGCGGAGCAAGGTTCTGCCAGTGATTTTCTAGATCGATATTTAAGCCTGTTAAATAGTAACTTTGACGAATTAGAACAACGTTCAGATGAACGTCATCGTTTACTTGATCCTCTTTCTACACCTTTCACCGTGCTTCCTTGGCTTAGCGCCTTATTGGGACTTGAGCTAGATAATCGTTGGCCAGAAATTGCCCAACGACAACTTATTAAAGAGGCCATGTGGTTATTTAAGTTTCGCGGCACTGTCGCTGGGTTGAAACGCTTTATCGAAATCTATTTGCAGCGCAACATTACCATTATTGAACATTATCAAGTACGAGGGTTAGGTGGTGCGTTTGTAGGCGAAGATGATGCCTTCGGGGCTAATTCGATTCTCGGTGCGGGCTTTCGTATTGGCGGAAAAATAGGTGCAACCGAAGATGCTCAAGTGGCCATTTCGGATAATAACCTAGCTGGCGAAGAGCAAAATGTCACTGATACCCAAACCGCAATTTCTTATTTAGACGCTATTACACTCCACGCCCATAAATTCAGTGTCATAGTACCTTTAGTGTTAGATGAAGAGAAACGCGCGGTCATCGAGCATATATTAGAGATCCATCGGCCAGCTCATACTGTTTTTGACCTCTGCTCTGTGGACTCGGGCATGCGCATTGGCACAGGTCTGTATTTAGGTATGTCTTCAGTGGTGGGTCAAAGCTCAGGATTCGGCCAGTTGCAAATCGGTAAATCTGTTTTGGCTACCAGTGATGTTTTAGGACAAGCTAAATCTGGCACTATCGTCGGCAATAGCCAAGTGGGTCGGGATTCGAGGGTGGGATGATGGATATTCAAATTAATCAAGTATTACGTCGTTACCAGCTCAGTGAATCGCAACGCCATTATAAAATGAGGTTAGATGCGCTAACTGAGCAGCTATTTCGTGAATACCTTGATTTGGCCTTAGCCCGGCATGGATATACACAAAAAGATATTCTTTGTATCCGAAATTGGTATCTGCCAATGGAATTTGATCACCGTAAAACAGATATTGATATATTCCAAGATTGGCTTAACGAATTAGAAGCCTCGTTGCAGACGTTATTAACAACAGCTAACCCTAATCGATGGTTACATTACCCCTCAGAAGTTGAAGCGCTCAAATCCGTCGCCCGTGAGTTGGCTGTGGGTCAATTAGGCAATACATGGGCGTGGCAGCAGATGGGTGTCATTTCTCATTCTAAGGTTAGCTTGGAAGACGCGAAAGCAGCTTGGCTGGCCTATTTGATCAGGCAGCCATGGTTACTCAAAGGCGTGGTCATTGGGCTTGCGGTGGAAGCGAGACTTGACCTGTTATTCGAACACAAGTTTATTGCATTTAAAGATAGCATAGCGCTGATGGATGTTTTGTTAGAATTTGTCCCTAACTGGACAGCCATAGTGGATGATATTAACCACCAATATGCCGGTAATTTAACCGAGTTAATGGCGAGTGTTCAACCTTATTTAACTTCACAGAATACACCTCAAGGTTCTGAAATTACCGGGCTTCCCCAATGGTTTAAATATTTCTTAAAGATTAAAGGCAATTGGAGCCGTACCTATGCTGATTTTAATCAACGGGGCAATCAGCAAGCTAGTCAAATCGCCAAATGGCAAGCAAATGATGTTAAGTCTATGGTTTTCATCCGGTTTTTATTTGCCTGCTCAGTCAATGGCCATGCTCACAATATCGTTAATAATCAAGGATTGAAAACCTATGTTTGCGAACTTGTTGAGGAACTTACCCAGCTAGCTCAAATGTTCTCTGATTCTGCCATTGGCTTAGGCAGCGAACCAAAAAACCTGCAGACCAGCACATTGCAAGATGTGCATCATCTCAATCAACCAAAGCAATTAACGTCGCTATCTATTTTACCCGAAGAAAATGAAGACTTATTAAGTGAATACGCAGGGTTACTCTTTGTGTTGAATATTTTAAAGCAGCCTGAGTGGCAGCATGATTTAGCCATTTTACTTGATAACCCTTACCCAGTTATTGAACAACTAAATTTGCTAGGTCAATACTTGTTGCCTCAAGGGATGCTCGACCCTGTTATCAAAGTTTTCAGTGGTGAATTATTTGCAGCTCAGTCAACTAAAGCTGTTAGTAAACAAATCAAAAATGCGGATTATTCTGCTTACCAAAGCTTTGCTAAGCAAATTAAATTGGCGTTAATGAACCACTTAGGTGAACCACCGAATAGCAATGGGAATATGACATTTGAATTCTTATGTCGGCGTAAAGGGCGCATTGAGTATCAAGCCGGGTGGGTCAATATTGTATTTGAAATGGATACCATTGACACTCAGATACGTGGGGCAGGGTTAGATTTGAACCCTGATTATGTGCCATGGTTAGGTTACGTAGTGAAGTTCTACTATGAATGATTCATTGCAAAATTTAACGGGCGCAGCCGAAGATTCTTTTCCTGAACAAGCGATGCCGAAGCAGGCCTCCAGCGCGAGTGCTAAACCGCTAAATAGGTGTCGAGGCCCAGTATTGGAACATGTTGCCCTGCTTACCAACAAATTAATTCAGGTGTTAGAGCTTACGTTTAGTAAAGATGATCCTTATATTCAGTCTGGCCTAGATTTTTTAAATAGCTATTTTCAATCCATAATTGATTATGTGCCCGGGCAACAACCTGCCAAGCCAGGTGCAGTCGCAACAGGGTCCGTTAGCTTGTCATTTGATTTGCCTTGTTCGTCTTACAAAACCGAGGAATTAACCGATGTTAGCCCTTTGCAGCATCTTGTTAGCGGCTTGAAGCTTTCATCCTTGGAAATACACTTATTGGTGTTAGGCGGAATGGCCCAAGAACATGAAGGTTTTGCAAACTTGTTTTGTCATTTGCATCCTCAGCATCAGCCTTATCCAACACCAGCCTTGTTGGCCAAGTTGGTCTGTATGGAGCCTTCACAACGGCAATCTTTGTGCACTAGTTTAAATGAGTCGGCGTTGTTGGAGCTCGGAATAGTGGAATTGTCAGAACAAGTGCCAATTCTTACCCGTTCAATTGTGGTGAATGCGGGCATCTGGCACGCTTTAAATACAGGGGAAGCCCGCACGCTATTATCACACCCTGTGCATCTGCAAAGTTGTTTTCAGGGGCTTGATAAGTGGTTAAAAAGCCCCCTTGTAGAAGACGCAAAACAGTGTATTGCTAAATTACTTGAGTCCCATATTGTAATTCAAAATAGTGATAATTGGCTGAGTTTAAATCGAGCCCTGGCGCTACTCAATGAAACTAAGCGGTCATCAGCCGTGGTGCAACTTAATGAGCCGTTTAGCGTGCAAGAAATTAAACAGTTGGCATGTCATTGTGTGCTGAGTGCTGCTATCCCTGTTTTAGTGTGCGATTTTCAGCACAACGCTTCACCACTGGATTTTAATTTACTCAATCGCTACTGCCCATGCGTGATTATTTGTACTAGCAACAATATCAATATTGTGGGTTCAGGAAGGATCAAAATTGATCTTTGCACCCAGCGCCTTGAGCATAACGAACTTCTACTCATGTGGCGGGCGTTATTACCTGAATTTAGCGCTGATGCTGGACAACTCGCTGCATGGTTCCCACTAGATCCCTATCAAGCTAGGCAGCGGGTCAACCAGTGGATTGCTTTGCACAAAACTAGTCAAAAGTCCTATTCACTGAGCGACCTTAGCCATGCATTCAAGCAGTATTCTGGCGCTGTATTGCCCCAAGGTATTAAGCGTGTCACACCTCATTTGGGCTGGTCAGATTTAGTCCTACCACAAAGTAAATTACAGCAACTTAAAGATGCTATTGGTCGATTAAAGTTGCAATACAAGGTGTTAGATGAGTGGCAGTTTCTGCGTAACCGTCGAGGTGCGAAAGGGGTTAGATTACTTTTTTCAGGTGTGCCTGGGACGGGTAAGACCTTATCGGCAGAAGTGCTAGCGAAGGCGTTACAAGTTGATTTGTTAATTGTGGATCTGGCTGCGGTGGTTTCCAAATGGGTAGGCGAAACGGAAAAAAATCTTGCAAAAGTATTTAGTTATGCCGAGCAGACTCAGTCGGTTTTATTGTTTGATGAAGCCGATGCCATTTTCGGTCGGCGAACAGAGGTTTCTGACTCCCATGACCGCTATGCAAATCTTGAAACGGCTTATTTATTAACCCGTTTAGAAGCCTATGACGGCATGACAATTTTAGCCACGAACTTTAGAAATAATATCGACGTGGCGTTTATTCGTCGACTTGATTTCATCGTTGACTTTCGTGAGCCCAGTGTAACGGATAGGGAACACCTCTGGCGTTGCCATGTGCCGCAAACAGCGCCTTTACACAAAGATGTGAATTTTACTCAACTGGCCGCGTTATTTCCGTTGGTTGGTGGAGAAATTAGAAATGCTGCTGTTGCTGCCGCTTTTTATGCAGCGCAACAGCAACAAGATATACACCAAGACCACTTCATTATGGCTATTCGAAAAGAGTTTGAAAAAACCGGTAAAGCCTTCAGAGAAGTGAACCCATCATAAGGATTATTGGAGAATTATTGTGAGCGCAGAAGCATTAGTGAATCAAACGTCAGGAACTGCTGGCTTATCCAACCAAATGCTGCCAGTGGATCCATTTCGATCTCTGTATGTGCATTTTGGGATGCTTTTAGGGGTCGACGATTTTCAAACGTTGGATGCCTATCATCGAGGGAAAATGTGGTATCACAACGCATGGCTTCACGGCCAGGGAGTGGTTTGGGGCCTTGACGTGAGCTTGCCCCAACGGGAAAGTGAAGATACCGACGAGGTCGCATTTCTCGGCGAAGTGAAAGTCACACCTGGATTGGCTATGGATGCCGTGGGTAGAGAATTATTACTCGAACAAGCAGCATGTTTAAATTTAGCTGCCTGGTACGAAGCCAATCAAGATGACGTGGCACTGCAACAAGCTGTCACCCATGATGAAGAAACCGGTGATGTGATCTTTGATGCCCATGTAACCTTGGAGTTTCATAGTTGTTTAACTCGGCAAGTGCCTGCACTGAGTGAAAGTTGTGATGCTAGTAGCACTTCAACGGCTTATTCTCGTGTGGTTGAAACCGTAAAAGTGTATCTGAGAGCTGGCGAATATCAGGCTTCATCTGTGACAGAATATCACCGCTTAAATGTGTTATTTGGTTTGCAAGAAGCCAGAGAAGATGACGACGGAAACGTACTAGATAGTGACGCTGAAGTGTTGCAGGCTAAAGCACAGATTATGGCTGCAGAAGAACAACAAAAAGCGGCACTATGTCAAAAGTGGTTCACCCATTTCGCGGTGTTGGATGGCATGGATATCAGGCCACAAACTAATCTCGATACCAGTCAATTTGGCAGTTTTCCGCAACAACCTCCTTGCAAGGTGTTGTTAGCCAATTTACAAGGATTAAGATTACATAAACAGCAACAAAGCTGGCAGCTAATTGATGGTGTTGTGGATCCCTTCGTTCGACCGTATTTGTTGCCGACATCTACTTTGCAACGGCTATTATGTGGTAGTGGTCATTCCCCACAAACTGCAGAACCTAGTCTTCCTGAAGTTCCCGATGATGATGCCGGAGGACCGCGCATTGATGCACAAAGTGTTGCGATGCAAGGAAGCGAACATATCAATATGCAGGTTGTTGGTTCCCCGTTAATGAAAGCCAGTGTGGACGCCAAAGGGATCAGTGTAACTGCCTTTGATACCCGAGATGGCTGGGTAAATTGCGATATTAAAACAGTGTCTTACAACAGTTCTGAGAATCGTTTGCAGATTGAACTGCGAGATGCTCCCGCTGGCGTTCTAGTTAGGTTAATTGTGAAAGGGACTGGTGGAACTCCCATTTTAGGTCGTAATCGAATTCCCTTAGCGGGTGGTATAGACAGTCCTGCTGGTTCGGTTTTTCAGGGCAATGATTTTATCTACATGTTTAAAACAAGGAGTGGATCATGAGCAGTCTTAAAACGACCAGTGTTACTGGTAATATATCAAGCAATTCAACTCAGTTGGGGAACGCTAGCGGATATACTGTGATTGACAGCGCCAGTCCACTTACTCGTTTAAATTATTTTGATGGTAAGTTTTTACGCGCGCCTGATTTACAATTAGAACAAGCCGCATTATTGAATCAGATCCGCTTATCAAATCAAGCGGCAGGTGGGGGGATTGTAAATGGCTTTGATTGCAGTTTAACCTCTGGTCAACGAATAACAATTAGTGCTGGACTGGGCTATGACTGGCAAGGAAGAGCGCTGGTATTAAGCCAGGATATCGAAGTAACGGTTAACCAATTATTGGCTGACAATAGTAGTTCTGCGGCAGCACTAGCATCTAAAGAAGTGGAGACTTCTGCTACGCTGACGAGCAGCGATTTTAAAACCTTTGAATTGCGCAGTGCTGAATTGGCAGCAAATAATATTGTTGCCAATCAAGAATTGTACTTGCTCGTTGTATATCATCTGGAAGCCTACTGTGGTGAAGAAGATGTGTATGGTAAATTATGTTCCGAAGCTTGCATTAGCAGTACTCAACGTACCCACATTGTTGAGGGATTGAGTATCCGTGCTGTGCCTCTTAGATTAACCGAGGCACTTAAAGATTCTAATCAAGTGGCCTTAACCCAAAAGCATCTTCGTTCTCGCACGGTAAGTGCCTTTTTTGAGCAAGAAAAGAATACCATTTCGTCTTTGATTAGCCAGCAGGGCCTAAACGCTGCAACTTGGTGTTTGGGCGCTGAAGCGCTAACGGGGGAAGGGATTGCCATTGGTATGTTATCAAAAGTGGGTGATACCCTGGTATTTTTAGATGCTTGGGGCGCTCGTCGTGAGCGCATTGTACCACCACCGCAGCAATATTGGGCGGCACGCATGGGGATGCGAAACTGGCAAATTTATTTAGCTCAAATATTACAATTTCAATGTCAATTACGGGATTGTTTGGGGAGTTTTGATCCGCAAAACCCACCTGTTACCAGTGATCCTTGTGCTGAAGAGAAAACCCTGATCAAAAGTGCAGCAGCCGACATGCAACAGTTATTGAGTTATTACACCAATGTGTCAGCAAAGCTCACCCAGATTGAGAGACTGCCGGGAGCCACAGAAGTACCGGGAGCCACAGAAGTGTCGGGAGCCACAGAAGTGTCGGGAGCCACAGAAGTGTCGGGAGCCACAGAAGTACCAGCAGCAAGTAAAGTGTCGGTAGCCAATGAAGTGCAATTTGCCAGCAAAGAGACACAAGCCAGTATTATTTCAAAAGGCAGTATTACCCCGCAGAGTGATAACCTATCTCAATTCAATATGACTGGCATAGATGTGCAAGAATTACAGGCCAGTATCGACCGACTGCAAGCCGTTGGAAACAGTCAGTTGAGTCAGCAATTACTCATCGATTGCGGGATTGTCGAGTTGCCCAGCGCTGGCTATCTACCTGTGGTGGCTGATTCATCTCTATCAATTAATCATCAAGTTCGTCAATTAATGGGCCCAGGAGTCGATTTACGGTTCTGTGCTGTGCGCCCTGATTTTGTTCATCATGCTCTAGAAGAAGCACAACATATGCAACGCATATGTTTGTTATCAGGTTTGGATAATCCCGAGAACTTGCAAGAGGTGGATATATTGGTTCCCGAAGGGCAAATTAATCGCTCTAAACCAGTGCAAAATCAACCTGCTTTCCAAGGGCATATTGATTCATCAGATACTATCCTTGGCATGATGTTGCATTTAGTCGCCGACGCATTTAAAGACTCATTGGACAAAAATAGTATTCGTGACGAAATGGTCATGCGTTCTGCATCATTGAGCTCTCGTGCAAGTGTGAGCGAGGTAAATTTGTCTGCAGGCAATCTAGACTTTGGTAAAGATATGACAGGCGCAGCCAGAGGCGAAAATCTAGACGATAAATTGGGCTTTTATTTAGCCACTGAAAATTCTGCGTCTACCCAAGTTGACGGTCAAAAAATAAAAACAGATATTAATTTATGGGGTCAGTTGCAATCTGATAAAAATGTTTTCGTCCTAAACTCAGGTGCAAGAGCACAAGTATCAGCCCGTTTTATTTTGGAAATGAGTTTAGTGTATGCCGGCAATGATCGAGATATTACCCTTGATACCATAGTTGAGTTAAATATCAGTGGGCAAGTGATTATTGAAAATGTGGCCCAGCGCGAGCAAACCAGAAGATTAGTAGGTCGTTTTGTGGGCGACAGTATATTGCAGTACACCACCACCCATAACGGCGTTCCTAAAAAACAGGTATCAAGCGCTAGTCTTAACGACGATATCGTACTTAGTCGAGAAGTTACCGATAAAGGCGCAAATATTGTCATTAATATTCCCAGTCCGTCACTATTTGGAAACTCGGATTTAGTCGACATGACTTATACACAAACCTGGAATGAGGCCGGAGAATGTGAAGTCGTCGGACAGCTAAGTACCCTTGTAGAGGGAAAACCTAGCGAAGTTAACTTTTTATCGGCAAGGTTTGTACCTGATGATCAGGTGCTCACCCCAGGAAACCCTTTTTATAACAAGTCTTTGGTGGCTCTCAATCAAATAGCTGGTGCCCTTGATAACCCTGGGTTTGTAGAAAGTGCCAGTCATCTATTATTTCCCCCACCGGTTAAAATGCCCGATGAGTTGATAGTTAAAGGGCAATACCCCTGGGTTTTATTTCATCGAAGACGAAGTAAAATTTGTGAGGGGGATTCCGTCCCAGAGGTTGTGCAAGAAACCAGACAATATCAAATTTATCTTGTGGAAGTCACAGAAGATACCAGTACTGAAAAATTACTGGCCGCATTGGACAGGGCATTCGAGACTACTGTAGACAAAGCAGAGCCAGTCGTTGAGGTTATATTCTCTGCTAGTTCAGCGGTGATAAATAGTTCTCACAACACTTTGCAAGAAGCATGGAAGTCCATGCTGCCTGGTCAAGGACAAACCATAATAGCCGCTATTGCAAGCACCGGTGATGTGGTTAAAGAAGGTAATGCTATTGCAACTTCACGGGTGAATAGTACTAGCGCCGTATTGGATGATGTGAGCAATTTCGCAACGAATATGCCGATTGTGGTCAAACAGACATTACCCTCATCGTTGAATGCACAGGGGCGCGACGGTGCCATAGTGTATTTTATTAAGCAAGCTGAGCAACAAGTGGAAACTGATTGCCACAGGGTATATCAAGTTGTTACTTCTAATCCCGAGGACGTGTTATTTAGGATCAACACTTTCGTAGAAAAATATGAACCGGGATCAAATATCACCTTAGATAATGTGTTTGAATTTGATAATGCTAGTAAGTTAAATGTGAAACCGCTGTTTAAGACAGGTACCGGGGAGTTTACCTCACAACAACAAGGAGATGATTTAAAAGCGGCTTGGCAGGAAGCGGGGAGTTTCACCACGACCCATGCAGGTGCGCTGCATCCCCTAGAAGACCCCAATAACGCACACATAACTTTTAAGCAAACCAATCAAATTGTGAATACCCTTGGAATAGCCAGTGACAATCCTGACGACAATATGGATACCATTAGCATTCCGCTAGGTATGTTTGATGAGTGCCAAAAAGCCACGGTTCTTGTTAGTGCCACCCAGTGTCATCAAGTGTATTTAGTTACATCCGCGGCCTTCGATATTGAAATTATTGCCGGACAACAAGTCGATGAGGCGCAAAGGGCAGCACTAGATATTATTCTGATTGATTTTGACATAGATGTCGGTCGCAACCAGGCGGCTTACTATGACCTTAATGCCTTGCAATTTTATTGGGATACCGCTGAATTTGAAGCAAGTTCTAAACAACTATTTAGCAATAACTGGCAATCTCACCTAAGCAACAATATTGCCCTGCAGGAAATCTTGAGTAGCTCCAATGCAATTTCATATTTTTCCAGCATCAAACCAATAGTCGATGACAACGGCAGTTTTTATCACAAACCCAACGAGGAACATACGCAACTACAAAGCCAAGCCATTGCTGAGTTACTTAACCTAAATAACGATTCAAATCATGTGGTTCAAGGGAGTCAGCGTGATTCGTTTCCGAGTAATTGCCCGGTGATCACTTTTATTTTGGTAGCGCCTGGCAAAGTGATTAATGAGGTACCAGGAAATTTGGCGCGGGTGGTTAGGTTTGATGAAAACAATCAAGTGATTCGAGACGACGAGTTAGAGAAGGAATTGCAGAGTTTAAAGGATTCTTCTACGCAAATTAAAAGTATTGAACTCATTAGTGAAGATGACTCTGCTGAATCGGTAAAAATCGCTGATACCCAAGCGCGATCATTAAAAAAGGTGTTGCAAGATGCCGGGGTAGCAACCCGCATGGCAAAAATAGACGCGCATATTCCCACTGCAACAGATAAGAACATGAATAAGAATTTGTTCTTAAAGCTTAACTAGTCAGGTTAGGGGAAGTCTTATGTTGAAAGCTCAGTCAACGGGTGACAGTCAGCATCAAACCTGTGCAGCGAAAGCGGCAAAAAAGCCTGCTGATGCTTTCCATTCAGGTAATTTCCCTGAGCATACATCAAGCAAGCAAGGGGGAGTCGGATCTGGGATTAGAACATCAGTTAATCCCTTGTGGGAGCGGTTGGCTAGCAACAATATGCCAAGCAACGTCATTCAACGTAAGTGTGAACACTGTGAACAAGAGCAGGAGGAGCCTTTATCGGTACAACCAAAATTAACCGTGAGTGCAGCCAATGATGTTTATGAGCAAGAAGCCGATGCTGTTGCTAATCAAGTGATGAGCGGCAATAGCAGCAAGGTGAGTCATATTTCTCGTCTTCATTCTCCACAGGCATCGACCAAGAAGGATAACGCAGCTGCCAGGCAGTCTGATTCTCAAAATCAACAGCCCAACCGATTGAGCTCTTACGTTAATAGCTTAAATGGTAAGGGAAGTCCTTTGTCTACTGCGGAGAATCGATTTTTCTCTAGCCGCTTTAACCATTCATTTGAAGGGGTGCGATTACACACCAACAGTGAAGCAAATCAAGCGGCCAAAGGAATACAGGCGAAAGCTTTTACCTATGGTAATCATATCGTTTTTAATCAAGGAGCGTATCGGGCTCATCATCCAAATAGTATGCATTTGTTAGCTCACGAATTGACTCACGTAGTCCAACAAGGTGGGGCTAATGGTGTTGTTAGTAAAAAAAGCGATGATGCCAGTGGCTGGATTCAAAGAACCCCTGAAGGTGATTTAACCCCAGAACAAGTCGGTCAAGATCCTGGCTTACTCTTATGTTTTATTCTATGTGAACTAGGAGTACCACCGTCTATTTGGCGAGATTTAACGGGTTTATTACTACAGGCAGTTTGGGAAGAATACAAAGCGACCTATTCACAGGCGCAGGCCAGTGTGGCATTTAGACGCTTTGAATTAGCATTTCAAACCTATACTCCGCTAAAAATTGTGCAATTACTTTTAACGTTCATTGTGCATGGAAAAATCGGTCTTGTGGCGGTCAGAGCGGCCAGTGCAGAGGCCATTCGGGCTAGATTAAGAGCTATGTTAATCTCCCGTGGGGCCTCATCGACTGCCATCATTGGTGCTGAACAAATTGCTAGAAAAGTGGTAATTGTGATTGAAGTGGCAATTGCCGCAGGTTGTGCTGTGTATTGCGGTTCACTAGCCCTAGGTAGGGCAATCGTTGAACTAACCCAAGCAGCCGCAGAGGGGATTATTGCATTTGCAGAAGGATTAGAAGCTGCGGGTGAAATAGTAGGCTCAATAGTTGGAGGCATTGCCACTGAAATCTTTGTCCGTCCTATTCTTACAAGTTTAGCCATGGCTGACGTGTTTAATTGGGATGTAAATGGGTTGCCGTCGTCTACTAGAGCCGACACTGTTGTAATGGGGCTGTATTTATCATCGCAATTAAATGGCGAAGATATGGATACACTACTGACTCAATTAGCTAAACCAATAAATCAATATCCAGATGATTTTCAACATTTAATTTCGTCCACTTTTGCTGAAATTGTCACCGAGCGACAAACTCTCAATGAAGAACCCTTGCCTTATACTGCTCAAGAAATTCTACAACTGACTCCCATCGCTTTTATTCGACTGCTTAATGAACGAGCCTACCTACTGTTTGATCAAGATCCTAATGATATTGCCGATAGGATGATCAATGGTGGAGTAGAAGCTGATGATACAGAGTGAGGCGTTTAGCTGACAGCTTATTATTGCAGGTATAAAAGTATTGCTTTCTAGCTATCGCGACATGTTTCGTCTGAAAACTCGAATTCTATTGTGGTATGAGCGAGGTTAAATTGGGCCAATTGAGCATGAAGATCCGCTTTTATTTCTTTCATGATGGGAACGCCAATTTGTTCGTTTAAAACCAAATGTGCAGTCATAACGTGTTGCTCTCCATCCAATGACCAAATGTGTAGATGGTGCACATCATCTACACTACTAGGAGACAACAGAATACGTTTTACGGCTTCACGAGTGGTATTGTCTGGTGTGGCTTGAAGAAAAAGTACCAGGGTCATTTTCAGGTTTTTTAATACATTGATGAGAATAAATAAGGTAAAAGCGATGGATAAAATAGGATCTAAAATTGGCCAGGGTTTAAACATTAATACAACAGATACTATCAGCACAGCAACCCAGCCTAAAACGTCCTCTATTAAATGCCAATTTAATACCCGTTCATTTAACGTTTCACCATCACTTAGTTTATAAGCTGCATAACCGTTAACTAAAATACCAAAAATAGCTAAGGCAAACATCCCTTCGGTGTGGGGCATTTCAGGATTACTGAGTCTAGGTATGGCTTCAAACATAATCCAAATGGAACCCACAATAAGCACCAAACTATTTACTAATGCACCCAACAATGAAAAACGTTTGAAGCCATATGTGAATACCTGATTGGCATCTTTTTCGCCTAGTTTATTCAGGCCCCAAGCAGTACCAATTGCTAAGCTATCGCCTAAATCATGCACCGCATCGGCCATAATTGCGGTGCTGTTGGTTAACCATCCCCCAATAAATTCGATGATAGTAAAAGTGACATTTAAAAAAAATGCCCAGCCAATTCGGTTAGACGCCGTATGCTGATGAGCATGAGCATGAGCATGAGCATGAGCATGAGCATGAGCATGAGTATGAGAATGACCTTGCTGATGAGAGTGTTTACCCATGACGATTTTTGTTTTTCCTATTGGTTTATTCGTTGACGTATTTGTTGTTCTATCTCATCAATAATTTTTTGATTATTTGCAGATATTGGCAAAGGTTTAAAAGGGCTGACATTGGTGCCGCCAGTATTACCAGTGGGTATTAAGCCAATCCAGGTTTTTGTCAACGCTCCGACTAGTCGGAATGCCTGACCGGCAATTTCCATCAAACTCAGGGTTATTAAACCATGTTTTAGCATTAAGTAATGGACAAGACAATGTAAGTAAGTGGATTTTTGAGCAATGACATGGGCATCTTCTAAAAAGCTAAATGCGTTTTCTAGCTTGCCATTGTTTTTTGCCTGCTCAGCTAGGACTATTTTATGTTGCACAAAGGGTTTCGCATAATGAGTGTAGTGCATTATAGGTCACTCCAATATTGATGACTGATAAATACAAGTGTAAAGTCTATAGTTACTATAGAGTCAAGTTTTCGATGATGGAAATGAAAATAGGTCTAGTTGCTAAAAAATCCGGCTGTTCCGTGCAAACTATCCGTTTTTATGAAAAACAAGGTTTGCTTAATCAACCACTACGTAACGCGAGTAATTACCGTGCTTATGATGATGATGCATTAAAACAGTTAACCTTTATTCGTCAATGTCGTTCTCTAGGTATCTCCATAAACGAAATTAAACAACTGATTATTTTGCGAGAAGAGCCAGATAAAAGTTGTGAATCCGTCAATCAAATGGTCAATCAACATATTCAAGAAGTGTCAAAACGCATGGAAGAATTAGCGCGCTTGCAGCTCGTTTTAACTGAAATTGCATCCTCTTGTTCTGCAGGCCATTCTATTGGTGAATGCGGTGTATTAAAAAAACTTGATGTATAAACAGTTGAAAATCATATACCATTTTTAAATCTAAACCTTTACTTATGAATTGGGAAATCGAATGAAAAAGATAGAAGCGATTATCAAACCGTTTAAAATTGATGAAGTTAGAGCAGCGCTGACGGATGTTGGTGTCACTGGCCTAACCGTGACTGAAGTAAAAGGTTATGGCAGACAAAAAGGTCATAAAGAGACTTATCGTGGGGCAGAGTACAATGTGGATTTTTTACCTAAAGTTAAAATAGAATTGGTGGTAACAGATTCAGAAGTGGAACGTTGTATTGAAGCGATTATGGAAGTGGCTGCTACCGGTAAAATTGGTGACGGAAAGATATTTGTTACTCCAGTGGCGCAAGCTATTCGTATTCGTACTGGCGAAGAGAACGACGAGGCACTTTAACGCTACTGATATTAATGGGTTACGCTAGGGTGGTGTTAATCAATAATGGCGCTTTCCCTTAGCTGTTACTACTCGACGAAAAGAAGATGAATGTTAAGTTGAAATTGGATTAAGTCACTAAGGTTGTTTTGGGGTGATAATAGTCGAAGTACACCAATTTCCTTTGCTAAAAATCTATGAAATTTTAGCCAAGTAAAAAACTGCCGATATTGAATGATAGCCAACCTAAAAGGATCTGCTCCTTTTGTAGACTCAATACTTGTAAATCGAGTTGCTAGCGTCAGTAGCACAAAGCCAATCAAAATATTCAAAGCACTCATTGAATCAATCTCTAACTAATTGATAATTTGCGTATTTAATGTGATTGTTAATCAATTGTTAAGGTAGATTAGGGTAATCTATTTTTCCAATAACCAAACGCACCTCAGGCGTTGATTTTAGGTCTATAGTTTGTTTGCACTCATACAAACCGACTACAGGACTTAACCATGTTCAAACGTACGCTTCCTATTGTTGCCGCTATTTCTATTGCTTTATCGCCAGGGCTGGCTACCTATTCAGTAAGTGCTTCTGAAACTCAAAAAAACATGCATTTTTGGTGGCCGGATAAACTCAATTTACAGCCTCTACGGCAGCACGATCCGCGCTCAAACCCATATGGAAATGAGTTCAATTATGCTGAGGCATTTAAAACACTCGATCTTGATGCAGTAAAAAAAGATATTAAGGCTGTTTTGACAAACTCCCAGCCATGGTGGCCAGCCGACTATGGGCATTATGGGCCTTTTTTCGTGCGCATGGCGTGGCATAGCACTGGTACCTACAGAATGTCTGATGGCAGAGGCGGGGGCGCTGGTGGACAGCAGCGATTTGAACCCCTCAATAGTTGGCCAGATAATGTCAGTTTAGACAAAGCAAGGCGCTTACTATGGCCAATAAAACAAAAATACGGCCGAAAAATTTCTTGGGCTGATTTGATGGTATTAACTGGGAATGTTGCCATGGAATCAATGGGCTTTACGATTTATGGTTTTGCAGGGGGCCGCGAAGATGATTGGGAACCGGATATGGTCTTTTGGGGACCAGAAACGACTTGGTTAGCTGACGAGCGCTACAGCGGTGAGCGGGAACTGCAAAAGCCCCTTGCCGCGGTGCAGATGGGACTGATTTATGTCAACCCAGAGGGGCCTAATGGCAACCCTGATCCATTGCTCGCGGCAAAAGATATTCGAGATACCTTTGGTCGCATGGCAATGAATGACGAAGAGACTGTGGCGCTAATTGCTGGTGGGCATACATTTGGAAAAGCCCATGGAGCGCACAAACCCGAAGAATGCTTGGATGCAGAACCCGCTGCTGCCGGTATTGAAGAACAGGGATTGGGTTGGAAAAACAAATGTGGCAAAGGCCATTCAGAAGACACTATCACCAGCGGTCTCGAAGGTGCATGGTCGGTTAATCCAACGGCTTGGACAAGTCAATATTTAGACAATTTATTTGGCTTCGAATGGGTTAAAACCAAAAGCCCAGCAGGCGCGACCCAATGGATACCAAAAGACAACGCTGGAGCAAACTTAGTACCCGACGCCCATGACGCGTCTAAACGTCATGCACCCATTATGTTTACCACAGACTTGTCGTTAAAGGTTGACCCTATTTATCGGGAGATTGCTAAACGTTTTCAAGAGGATCCTAAAGAGTTCGAATTAGCGTTTTCTAAAGCCTGGTTCAAATTAACCCATCGGGATATGGGGCCGCGATCGCGCTATGTTGGAGAAGATGGGCCAAAAGTCGATTTAATTTGGCAAGACCCCTTGCCCCAAGTGGATTACAAAATCATAAGTGACAGGGATATTAGAAAGCTTAAAACGGCAATTCTTGATACAGATTTATCCATTGCTGATCTGGTTACAACCGCCTGGGCCTCTGCAGCTAGTTTTAGAGCCACTGATATGCGTGGCGGTGCTAATGGTGCGCGAATTCGACTCGCGCCTCAAAAGGATTGGGAAGTCAATAACCCCCAGCAATTGTCACGGGCTTTAGCTACGTTAGAGTCCGTTCAAAACGAGTTCAACAGAAAATTAAAACGAGGCAAAAAAGTATCCTTGGCAGATGTCATCGTTCTAGGTGGCGCCGCAGCAATTGAAAAAGCAGCCAAAAATGCAGGCTTTGACGTTGACGTTTCTTTTTACCCTGGCAGAGTCGATGCTACTCAGGCACAAACTGACGCCGCGTCCTTTGCCGTCCTAGAACCCGCTGCAGATGGTTTTAGAAACTATTACGCAACAAGCGCCGCTTACTCACCTGCTGTTATGCTAGTGGATAGGGCAAATACACTCAATCTAACGGTGCCTGAAATGACCGTACTGGTGGGAGGAATGCGAACCATGGGAGCTAATGCAGATCTAAGTAAACATGGGGTTCTGACTGAGGATACGAATAGTTTAAATAATGATTTCTTCATTAATTTGCTTGATATGTCCACGAAGTGGAGCAAGTCCAATGACCAAGAGGGACTATTTGAAGGTAGAGACTGGGAAAGTGGGAAGTTGAAATGGACAGCAACCCCTGTTGATCTTATTTTCGGTTCAAATTCAGAGTTGCGAGCTGTCTCTGAAGCCTATGCTTCTGATGATGGAAAACAACAGTTTGTCGATGATTTTGTTAAGGCTTGGTCAAAGGTAATGACAGCGGATCGTTTTGATATCCAGCAGTGATCAATAATCTCGGATAATTTAGCGGCAACCATTATGGTTGCCGTATTTATCTTTTCTATTTTGCTTGTGCCCGCTTAACCTAGCGCTTAGCGGTTAATTATATGCACCGCTTGAATAAATTAGCTCATAGCTGTGGCTATAAATTTCTAAAATATTGCCAAAAGGGTCTTCCATATAAATCATCCGATATGGCTTTTCACCAGGGTAATAATAGCGTGGTTCTGGCATACGTTTCTTACCGCCCGCAGCAACTATTTGTTCAGCTAACCCTTCTACGTCGGGATCTTGAACACAAAAGTGGAAGATACCTGTTTTCCAATATTCGAAGTTATTATCTGGATTTTGTTGATTGTTAAACTCAAAAATTTCCACACCTACTCGATCACCTGTGGATAAATGGGCTATTTTGAAGCTCTTCCACCCAGCACCAAACACATCAGTACACATTTCACCGATGGGGCTAGTGTCTTCGAGTATTTCTGTGGGTTCCATTATCAAATACCAACCTAGGGTCTTGGTATAAAATTCGACGGCTTTTTCTAAGTTTGGCACTGAAATTCCAATGTGCGAGAAGGCACGTGGGTATTGTTTGTTAGGTATCATTGTTGCTGACTCCATAGTCTGTTTTAACTTGGAATCCATACTACAAAGTATTTTATATTGTGGTAAATTATCAATAATTATTATTTTGATAACAAAATTTTATGAAGTTAAATCCTGTTTGGTTAAATACCTTTAAAACCTTAATAGAAAATCGCCACTTCACCCGCACAGCTGAGGTGTTGCACATGACCCAACCTGGCGTGAGTCAACATATTCAGAAGTTAGAAGCGGCTTGCGGATATGATTTAATAAAACGACAAAAAAAATCATTTGATATAACCCACTCAGGAGAGCTGTTGTACCACTATATTTTAACCAGTCAACAGCATGAATCTGATTTTTTTGAGACCTTAGGGGCTAACGACAAAACCGCTGGAACTTGCGCGTTATCCTGTTCTGGTTCTTTGGCTACATTACTATATTCTAGTTTTATTGAGCTGCAAAAAAAGTACGAAAATTTGGTTATACATTTAGAAGCAGCACCGAATAACCGAATTTTACAGCAAATTAGCAATGGTCAAACGGATTTAGGTATTGTAACTCAAAAGCCCGATCCTCTGCTTTTTTCAAGTGAAATTATAGGCAAAGAGGAGCTGGTTTTGGTGTTTCCTTCTACTAAATCACTGGGCTGGGATACCCTGGCAGATGAGATAACAAAGTTAGGGTTAATTCGCCATCCAGATATTGACCATTACCTACGTTTGTACCTTGCCCATTGTGATGAAACGATTTTGACCAACTTAGATGTGCGTAATATAAAAACCAAAGGTTATGTGAATCAGATACATCAAATTTTGTTGCCGGTTTCCCAAGGGTTGGGTTTTACCGTATTGCCGCGAAGCACAGTCAATAACTTTGCATTAGCCAGGGGATTAAAAATTTTGGACATCAATAGCGTTGTCGCGGAGACCTTATATTTAGTTAAAAAGCGTAATCGCCATATGCCAGCAAGGTTTGAAATGATTAAAAGCCAAATTAAAAGGTCACTCAATTGAATGGCTGAAAGATAACATCAAGGTCATTTTTTAAAGTGACCTATTGGGTTTTGATTTATTGTTCTCTTGGTCTTAGCTTTAATATCAAATTTGTATCAAAAAATTCACATTTCTCATTCCCCCATTGACTAGGATCAATACGAGTTTGTTAAAAAGTGCTTTACTTAAAGCTAGGGCAGGGGTTCGTCCTATTAGATTTCAGTGTGAGGTGATCCATGTCTACGCAGCAAATAAATATTAATGAAATTCTTGATGATACCTATGTTGTGCTGCTCGCGGGAGGTCAGGGGAGCAGGTTGCATGAGTTAACTGAGTCCAGAGCTAAACCTGCTTTGGAGTTTGGTTGTACCCATCGAATTATTGATTTCCCGCTGTCAAATTGCGCCAACTCAGGACTTAAAAGAATTGCTGTTGTGACTCAATATAAAGCCCAAAGCCTGATACGACATTTGGTCAACGGGTGGACGAATTACCAAAGAGGGTTTAATACTTTTCTGGAAATTATGCCAGCGTCTCAGCAACTTAATACCGACTGGTATAGTGGAACTGCCAATGCACTTTACCAAAACTTAGCATTTTTGAAGTCTAGTAACGCAAAATTCATTTTGGTTTTATCCGGTGATCATATATATAAAATGGATTATCGAACATTATTAGCCGATCACGTACGTTCAAAAGCAGATATGACAGTGTCATGTATTGAGATGCCTAAAATTGAAGCTGCAGGTAAATTTGGTGTGATGAATGTTGATAGTTGCGACAGGATCATCTCATTCGAAGAAAAACCCCAGGATCCCCAATGTTTGCAAGACTCCCCTGGAAATGTTTTAGCCTCAATGGGGAATTATGTATTTTCCATGGACTTTCTCACCCAGCAATTGGAAAAAGATGCCAATGATGTTGGTTCACAGCATGATTTCGGCAAAGATATTATTCCCAAAATCATTCAACAATCCCATATACACGCCTATCGTTTTCATACACAAAGTGATGAAAAAGAAGTTTATTGGAAAGATGTCGGTACTATTGATGCCTATTGGCAGGCAAATATGGCGTTGTTAGGGCCTCATCCTGCGGCAAAAGTAAATGATGTCCACTGGCCGATTTGGAGTAACCCCAGCTGCCATGCACCCACTCAAATTGTTAGTGACGAATTAGGGCGAAGTGCACGGATAAAAGATTCACTCTTGGCAAACGGTACATTTTTACAATTCTGCTCTATCAGTGGTTCTTTATTATGCACTAATGTGAGGGTTGAAGAGGGAGCAAACTTAGTTGATTCGGTGATTTTACCCAATGTCACTATTGGCAAAAATGTTCGGGTAACTCGATGTATTATTGATCAAAATTGTCATATTCCAGATGGTCTTAAAATTGGCATCAATATGCAAGAGGATAAAAAACGAGGCTTTCGAATTAGTCCAAAAAGGATTAGGCTAGTCACTCAGGCTATGATAGATAATTTAGTTTCCATTCAGCAGTATGAACATAACCAATCTAGTGCTCAAAAACGAACTGAAATTGATGAAACCGTAAACCTTGGGCCACATATAGTTGAACTTGAAAATGAAATTAGTCAACGGCCAATTTTATAAATATCAAATAAACATCGTATTCATGGTTTTTGTAACCAAAGACAGAAAATAACAATAGGAGGCACCATGCTAAAAACGATTCCTGATCTACTACAAGAAGCGAGACAAAATGTCCGAACTATAACTGCCAAAGAAGCGAATGCTGAGCGAGAACAGAATAATGGAATCATTATCGATGTGCGAGAGCCGGCAGAATTTGAAGCTGGTTCTGCAAGTGGCGCTGTGAATGTCCCAAGAGGACTGTTGGAAGTCAAAATGCTAGAGATGGAGAAAGATCCTAATCGTCCTATTTACTTG
This sequence comes from Aliiglaciecola aliphaticivorans, assembly GCF_054782055.1. Taxonomy (NCBI): domain Bacteria; kingdom Pseudomonadati; phylum Pseudomonadota; class Gammaproteobacteria; order Alteromonadales; family Alteromonadaceae; genus Aliiglaciecola; species Aliiglaciecola aliphaticivorans. The sequence goes on along the minus strand of NZ_BAAGTF010000094.1, from coordinate 51,400 downwards.
CATTGTGCGTCTTCATTGCGCGCCGCACTTGGAGCGGAACAATTGGCAAGAGTGGGTTATCAAAACGTCAGTGTGATCACCTGCTCCATGGATGATATTAAAAAAGCGTGTTGCTAACTGAATACGTGATGTTAAGTAAGAAGTCAGAGCAGAGTTATCTGTCACACTAAACCAAAGGTTAGCTTAATAACACAGCAACAGGGGGCTACTTGAAATGCCCCCTAGCGATAAGGAAATCACTCCGTCATGGTTTTGGCTTCTGATTCAAATATTTCAGCGATGTTCAAGGTCATGTGTTTATCTTTTGCTTTCAATATATAGACCCATTGTTTGTCACAAAAACACTTATTTATTTCATTAAGTAAGTGTATTTGGCGATTTTGCGAGTTTAAATCCCTCCGTTTAATGATTAATCTTACTTTGATGTGTCGTGCTAAACCTGTGAGAAATTGAATGTTTAACTAGAAGCCCAGTTTGAATCCCTGAGTTTCCTAAGGGATAGAGTGAACTAAGGTAAACTACATTCATCGTGAACTAAGATAGATTCAACCATAAGCGTTTGTTTCTGAAGCAGTGACAAGATAAAGTGAATGCAAACAACAGCATAGAAACAGGTTTTATGACAACTCAGCGATGGTCTATCGAATTTGACAATGTGACTTTTGGTTATCCTAGTCCACGCCCTTCGAATTTAGGGGAGGCGCAAGGTCTCACAATTGACATTAAAAAGTGGCAAGTAGAAGAAAACCAAACTGTTTTTATTTCTGGTCAATCTGGCTCAGGTAAGAGTACCTTGCTAAACCTGATTTGTGGTACTTTGCAGCCATCTAGTGGCAGTATATCAATATTGGGGCAAGCTTTTTCAGCACTTTCTGAGAGTAAGCGAGATCGATTCCGAGCAGAACATATTGGTGTGGTTTTCCAACAGTTTAATTTGATCCCTTATCTTAGTGTGAAACAGAATATTGAATTAGCCGCATATTTTGGTAAGGGACTCAAAATCGCTACAACTGAGACGATTATCAATATTTGTCAGCAACTGAACCTGCCATCTACATTGCTTCAGGCACCGGCAAGCCAACTTAGCGTTGGTCAGCAGCAACGGGTGGCAATTGCACGTGCGCTGATTAATCAACCTGAGCTACTAATTGTCGATGAACCGACTTCTGCCCTTGATTCTTCTGCGCGAGACAGTTTCATGCAACTACTGATGGATAGCGCTAAACGCTATCAGTTTACCTTATTGTTTGTGAGCCACGATTTAAGCTTGGCAGACTATTTTGAACAGCATATTAAACTTGCTGATATCAACCAAGCAGGGGAGATAAGTGAATGATACTCAGTATTGCTTTAAAGAGCCTGAATCATCGTCTAACGGCGGTACTACTCACCATGTTATCCATAATAGTGAGTGTTTCCCTGCTGCTCAGTGTCGAGCATCTCAGAATTCAAGCTAAAGACAGTTTTGGTCGAACTATTTCTGGTGTCGATCTTATAGTTGGTGCGCCAACAGGGCAATCCAATTTGCTGCTGTACTCGGTATTTCGAATAGGTAACCCAACGAATAATGTGTCTTGGGATAGTTACCAAGCGTTGGCAAAACTACCCAGTGTTAAGTGGATAATACCTATTGCATTGGGAGACTCCCATCGCGGTTTTCGGGTTTTGGGTACCAACAATAATTACTTTCAACACTTTCAATACGGCAGTAAACAACCTTTAGTTCTGGCACAAGGGACACAATTATTATCAACTTTTGATGCAGTAATAGGTGCCGCCGTTGCCAAAAAGCTCAATTATCAATTAGGGGATGAAATTGAGATGTCCCATGGCTTAGCTGAGGTTAGCTTTACTAAACATTCCCATTCTCCCTTTGTTGTAAAAGGGATTTTAGAACCCACAGGCACGCCAGTAGATCAAACCATTCATGTTAGTTTAGCTGGCTTGGAAGCTGCTCATAAAAGTGAGTCTGAAATTGACGAAATTCTTCACCAGATAGAAGCTGGTGAGCAAGTCGATATAGACATCGATGGTGTGACAGCCATGTTTATTGGATTGAACTCGAAAATGCAATTGTTTCAATTACAGCGCGGGATAAATCAATACAAAAAAGAGCCTATGTTAGCCATTATACCTGGAGTGGCATTTTCTGAATTGTGGCAATTGGTTGGCAATGTTGAGAGCATGTTGTTATTTATCTCGGCACTTATTTTGTTTTCTTCATTACTTGGCTTAGGGACGATGTTACTCACCACGGTTAGAGAGCGACGACATGAAATGGCAATTCTTCGTGCCATAGGTGCCCATTCAAGAGTGATTTTTTTGTTGATTCAGATGGAAGCAATGCTGCTTAGCCTATTTGCTAGTGTCATTGCGTTGATATTGGTTTGGTTAGGTTTTCAATTTGGTGCTAAATGGTTAAGTGCTGAATACGGTTTATTTATTGAAAATAGCATTTTAGGATTACGTTCATTGGCGATTATTGGCCTTGTCAGTGGTGCTACCTTTTTAATCGCATGTATTCCAGCCATAAGTGCCTATCGTCAATCGATTCAACAAGGATTGATTAGTAAATGAGCCAGCTTGATAACCCCAAACCGCTTACTCATCAACAAGCCATGCGTTACAGTCGGCAGATTATGTTGCCTGGGTTTGACCTAGATAAGCAAGAGCGTTTACTGACTAAAAACATCTTGTTAATCGGTGTTGGCGGCTTGGGTTGTGCAGCCGCTCAATATTTGGTGGCCAGTGGGGTAGCTGGAATAACCTTGGTCGATGATGATGTGGTGGAGCATTCAAATCTACAACGACAGGTTTTGCATCATGAGTCTGATATTGGAAAGCGTAAATGCGAATCTGCAAAAGAGAAATTAACGTCCATCAATAGTCAAACAACAATCAATACCATCCAGCAACGTTTAGATGACAAAACCTTAGAAATGGTCTTAGCCAAGCATCATATTGTATTGGATTGTAGCGATAATTTAGCCACCCGAAATCAATTGAATCGAGCTTGTTTGCAAGCAAATATTCCGTTGGTGTCTGGGGCGGCGATTCGCATGGAAGGGCAAATATTTAGCATGCAACCGCAAAACAATGATGCCTGTTATGGCTGTTTAAGTCGATTCTTTGGGGAGCCGCAATTGAGCTGCGTGGATGCTGGCGTGCTTTCTCCTGTGGTGGGGATCATTGGCGCAATGCAAGCGTTAGAAGGGATTAAAATACTGGTTGATTTTGGCCATTCGTTAAGTAATAAATTAATGTTATTTGATGCAATGACCATGCAATGGCAAACATTCGCGGTAAAAAAGCATGGAGATTGCCCAGTTTGTTCTGTTCCTACTTAAACAACGTTGTTTAGTTAACATTAAATCGATTGAGCACAACCGTCTGTATGGTGTGACATGCCAAAAAATACTACACTGGATAAAAAACGTAAAAACCTCTGTGCGGGTTAGAAATATCTGCCAAGTCACCTAAATTGCCAATTAGGCGAGTTATTTTATGCGTATAAATCCATACCCAGCATATGAATAATGGTAAGCAGTCTTGGTGTCCACTGGACGTATTTTATCAAGAACGCTTTTACGTTATAAAAATTTTAATGCTTTAAATATTGGATTGGATGTGGGAGTCACTTTGAAAATTCTATCTAAAACCAGCATGCGTGTGTTGAATTCTATTGTGGTCTTAGGGCTGTTAGCAGTGTCTTTTCAAGGGCAGTCTTTTGACGGGCAGTTGGTAAGGCAATTGTCTCAGGGCACGGTAAAAGGAGTACATCAGGGCAACAGTATTATATTTAAAGGGATCCCATACGCTGAGCCTCCTATTGCTGACCATCGTTGGCAGCCACCTTTACCTCCAGCTAAGTTTGTGGGTGAATTTTCCGCAGAACAATATGGTCCAGTTTGCCCTCAAAAAAGTCAAAAATTAACGCAAAGTGAAAACTGTTTAACCTTAAATATATTTAGTCCAGACTCAATCGACATAGAAGCGCAAAGTTTGCCCGTTTTGGTCTGGATTCATGGCGGCGGATTCGTTTTTGGATCTGGCAACATGACAGCCCAAGGACATAAAAATTGGAATGATAATGAGATTATTTTAGTCTCATTTAACTATCGTTTGGGGGCATTAGGAATTTTTGCACCTAGCGATATGACGTTGCCGAAAGGAGCGAATTTCAGTGTGATGGACATGGTTGCCGCACTGAAATGGTTAAAAGCGAATATAAGTGCCTTTGGTGGTGATCCAAATCGTATCACCATTGCCGGTGGATCTGCTGGCGGTATGGCAGTTCAAATGCTAATGGTTAATCCACAAAGCCAAGGATTGTTTCAAGGGGCGATCTCACAAAGCGGTTATGGAGCCTGGCCTTTACCAAGAACAAAGGATGCCGCAGAATTAAAGTCCAGTCCCAGTGCTGAAGAGTTATCTGATCAGATTGCTCGCAGAGCGCTAAATATAGAAGGGGAGGAGATTGTTTCTGAAAACCTGAATGAATTATTGTTTGAGGTCTCAGCGGCGTCGCTTGTGGCAGCCATTGATGGATTTCACATTCCTATTGTTGATGGCAAAACCTTACCTGAAGAGCCTGCCATTATGTTTGTGCAAGGCAGACAACATTCAGTACCCTATATTAGCGGTGGAAATAGTTACGAAGGCAGTGTTTACCCTTATTCTGGGGTCGAACCAACAGCTCTATTTTCCCTAATGGGGAAACATAAAGAACGGATAAAACAACTATATAAACTCGATGAAGTTTCCACCTCTGCGGTACCTTATCAACATTTATTTGGTGATTTACGCTATCTATTAGCCGCTAAGTTGACCTCCCAAAGCATGGACAATATTGGCCAGGCTGGATATCGATACTTTTATAATTATGTAAGTGACAAACAAGCGTTTTTCAATGGCGCTAAGCATGCCTCAGAGACCTATAAGTTGTTTCAAGCTGATAATGTGCCGGTATTAAATCAAATGCGTCAATATTGGTATAACTTTATTAAACAGCAAAATCCCAATGGTCCTAACTTACCCAAATGGCCAAACTTGAATGAAAACAACCAAGGGTGGCTAGAGATTGCTGACAAAATAAACGTCAGGCCTGAAGTCCGTGCTGACAAACTAGCCATTCTCGAAAGTCTATTTCATCAGCGTCGCGATGAGATAAAAACTGGTAACTGAGTTAACAATTTGTTCACAGTTAATTATGAATGAGGCGGCGAATTTACATATAAATCGTGCTGATTAATGTACTGCGCCACTTCTTTGGGCACTTGATTGTCGATATTTTGATGATTAATTAAATTATTTCGAACTTCTGTAGAGCGTATGGCTACGCGTTCGGGAACGACTAAAATTTCCCAATTATCAGTTACTTCCTGAGATTTATAAAATTTATGCCAGTTGACTTTATTATCAGGACCCATAACGAATGTCAGCTTGGCATCAGGGAAGTATTCAGCTTGTAAATAGGTTAGTAAATCAAAGGTATAAATAGGGTTAGTGCCATCGCTTAGTTGTTCTTCAACAGGGAATACTTCAACCTTGGGATCGTTTAGTTGCTGTGCAAATAAATGCAACATTGATACTCTGTGTTCGTAAGACAGCATTTTTTTAGAAAATGCATGGGCATATGAAGGGATAAGCAATATGCTGTCAAAACTTGGATGTTGAGCGGAAATGTATTCTATTGCGTCTTGATGCCCTAAAGTGGGGGGGTTAAATGCAGCACCAAAAATCGCTATTTTCATATTTTCAGGTTCCAATAAAAATAAGTGTAGTTGCAAATTAGAGTCAGTAAAAACACCGACTATTGAGCCATAACTTTGACCAAAAGTGTAGTCAAAACCGCGAAAAATTAGAAACATAAAAATAAATTGTTGTCAAAATGTATACTGCGTAAACGTGGTATTAAAATTCAGGGAAAGGTGTTAATGAAATCAAAAATCGCATCGATTAACGTGGATCCACAAAAAGGATTTACACCTATTTGTCCTGATGAACTGCCAGTGGAGGAGGGGGACCAAATTGTGCCTGAGCTTCTTGCCCAAAATGCATTGGCTGATTTCATAATAGGTTCAAGTGATGCCCATTGTGAACAGGCGTTGTTTCGAGTTGAACGTGATGAAGATCAGTTTCAAAGCCTAGACTACGCGAATACTGACTGTACATTTAAAATGCATTGTCGTCCTGGCACCAAAGGGTTTGAGTTACTAGATGGACTTCCAAGTGCTACTGAATATGATTTTTTTGTGTGGAAAGGGGTTGCGCCTGATCTTCACCCATATGGTGCCTGTTACCACGATCTGGCGGAAAAGTTATCTACGGGTATCATTGAATATTTGGTGTTTAACAATGTTGATACGGTAATTGTTGGCGGTTTAGCTACTGATTATTGTGTTGCGACCACGGCAATCCAATTGCAAGATTCCAAGCGTTTCAATGTCGTTTTAAACTTAGGGGCGTGCAGGGGCATTACTCCAGAAGGGGTAAAACAACAGTTGGCATTAATGGAAGCGAAAGGGATTACCATCTTGCAGAATAGTCATGCAGTAGAAACATGGCTAGGGAAGGAGGGAGCAAGTTAGTGAACTTTTCAAAGGCTTCAGTTAAGCGCAATTCTATATTTAGAAAAAACCTCAACTTTTCTACCTTAGACAACGACTACTACAAAATGAATATGTGGCAATGTTTTATGCATCAATATCCCTATATTGAAGAAGCCGAATATCGTTTTTTTATGCGCAGTGATGTGGATTTGAGGCCCTACAAAGCAGAGATCCAGCAGGAGTTACACAAACTTGATGGCTTAAAGTTCACCGATGATCAAATTCGTTGGTTAGAAAAAACACCTTGGTATACTAAAGATTTTATTGAGTGGGCAAGGATGTGGTCGTTTCAAAGTCGATTTTTGTACGTAACAGAGGTTAATGATCAGTTGGCCATCAGTGCACGTGGTCCTTTGATGCATATTCATAATTTTGAAATGCCAGTCTTGTCCACTGTAGCCGAAGTGTATAACCGCCGTAATTACCCTGATAAGTCTTATCAGGATGTGCGTAAACCGCTATTTAACAAAATCGATTGGTTAAAAGCGCAGCATCAAAAGCATGATCTCACCGGCCTAACCTTAGCCGATTTTGGTACTCGCCGAAGGTTTAGCTACGAAACTCAGTTGACTGTGGTGGATATGCTAAATAAGCAATTACCGGAGTTTTTCCTTGGAACATCTAATATGCATATTGCCAAAGAGTTAGGGGTGACCCCTATTGGTACTATGGCTCACGAGATCTTTATGTTGTCCCAGCAAGTGGGGGTGCAATTGGCCCACTCACAGAAACATACATTAGAGTGCTGGGTTAAAGAGTTTCGTGGGCAATTGGGTTACGCCCTCACCGATGTCATTGGTATGGATGCTTTTGTTAGAGATTTTGATTTATATTTCGCTAAGTTATTTGAGGGGTTGCGCCAGGATTCTGGTTGCCCGTTTGAGTTAGGTGAAAAAGCCATAAAAATGTATAGGGACCTTAAGTTAGATCCGACAACAAAAACGGTGATTTTTAGTGACGCTCTTAATTTTGAAAAAATGGTAGAGTTATTTTTACACTTTCGCGGCAGGATCCGTACTTCTTTTGGTATTGGAACCTTTTTATCCAACGACGTCGAAGGGGTAGAGCCGCTAAATATGGTGATGAAGCTGGTTAAAGTAAACGGTAAACCCGTTGCAAAAATATCTGATACTGCGGGTAAAAACTTGTGTGATGATGAGAATTTTGTGCGCTATTTAAAAGATGTCTATAACGTAACTTGGGCCTAAAAAAGTTATTTGAAAGGGGTAAAGAAAGCCTGAAGGACATAAGGTGACTAAGGTAATAAGTCACTTCAACGGTATTCAGGCTTTAGCTATTGATGATGATTAATTAATGGTTACTGCTGATAAGTTGGATAATCTTGGCTAATGCGATAAATCAATAGCGCTGCTTTATGCATGTTTTTGGCAAAACTGTCCATGTCAGCAACCTCATTTTTTGTATGCCCCCCGGTTCCCATTAAACCTAAACCATCAAGGGCCATATTCACGTGCTCAGCGGCAAAAGATATGTCCGCTGCCCCAGCATTGCGTGGGTTAACCGCCTCCACTTTGCCGTAACCTAGGGAATCACTTATGTTGCTATACCATTCTAATAATTGGTAGTTTTGCGGGGTTGGCGCCATAGGCGGATATCCTTCACCTATCGTTAGGGTGGCACTTGTATGCAATAAATTCTGTTTAACAATGTCTTGCATGGTCGTTTTGGCTGTGATTAATTCCTCGTGGGTCAATGCGCGTATTCCACCTTTGACTAACAGAGTTTGCGCAACCACGTTGTTTTTACCAAATGCGCTACCTTTAGTCGTTTCATCATTAAAGGTTACTTCAGTTCCCCCTAAAATCACTCCTGGATTAAAGGTTAGATCTCCCAGATTGGCCAATGCCTGGCGAAAAGTATCGAGGATCCGCGCAGCTTCAAACACTGCGCCATAGCCAACTTTATCACTAAAGATTTGTGATGAATGTGCTGGCCGTCCAGTGACTTCTAATTGCCAGTCTACTGAGCCTCTGCGTGCCACTACTGCGGTTTTGATACTGCCATCACCATCTTCGAAACCTAGGGCAATATCCGCCCATTTAGCTGCTTCTATTATGGCTGCTTTTGATGCGGATAATGGTTTACCACTGCGCTCTTCATCTCCGGTCATTACAATCTGAATGCTGACATCATCCAATAATCCTAAGGTTTTCAAGGCACGCATTACCTCAATAATGATAACGTCTCCGCCTTTCATGTCAGTAACACCGGGCCCGGAGGCTTTGTTATCAGCTAAACTTTGATAAGTTTGAAAAGTGTCTGATTTAGCAAACACAGTATCAAGATGACCTATCATCAAAATCTTAGGGCCTTTGGTCCCGTAGCGAGCGACTAAATGTCCGGCGCGTCCAAAACTCGCTCCATCTTGCCATTGCACATCAAATCCAAGCTGCGCCAATTCCGCTTTGAATAACATTCCAACTTTTTTAACACCGCTAAAATTCATGGTGCCACTATTAATATTTACCGATTCAATTAACAAAGCTTGGGCTTGTGGCAAACGTTGATTTATGGTTTCTACGATTTTAGCTTCTATTTGTGGCGGAGTTTTAGCTGCATTTGCTATGAATGAGAATAGTATTAAAGAAAGCAGAAAAGCGCGTTGAAATGTCATAGTCGTCCCAAGGTATTTGATTTATTCAACAGCATAAAATTTGCTTCTTATAAAGTCTAGTTATATGAAAAATGCTTAAAACTGAAGATTTTACGCAATTGATTAAGTATCGCGCTATAAATGCAACCCATATTCCTGTAAATTACGCCCACTTTTTGTCATCATACTTAATCAATCTAGCGCGGTCTTAATTATCATTGCGCATACAGCACAGTAGATTGAACATTTATTCAACGAGGAAATTTATGAAAGCACTTTCTGACATAGCCGTAGTTGGCTTAGCCGTAATGGGTGAAAACCTGATCTTAAATATGGCTAGTAAAGGGTTTACGGTTACAGCCTATAACCGCTCCTATAGTAAAGTGGAAAATTTTCTAGGAACCCGAGCAAAAGATAAAACCATTCGTGGTGCCGATTCCATAGAGTCACTTGTTGCATCTTTAAGTTCACCACGAAAAATCATGCTTATGGTTAAATCGGGACAGCCAGTAGATGACTTTATCGAGCAACTTATCCCGCATTTAGATCAAGGCGATATCATCATTGATGGCGGCAACAGCCAGTTTGAAGATTCTAATCGACGCACCGCTATGCTAACCGAAAAAGGGTTGTTATACGTGGGAACTGGGGTATCAGGTGGAGAAGAAGGCGCTCTCCTTGGGCCATCAATTATGCCCGGTGGAAACCCTCTAGCATGGCCCCATGTAAAACCGATATTCCAAGCTATTTCGGCTAAGGTAAAAGACGAAAATGGTGAGTTATCAATTCCCTGTTGTGATTGGGTTGGAGAAGGTGGAGCAGGTCACTTTGTGAAAATGGTTCACAACGGCATTGAATACGGTGACATGCAAATCATTTGTGAAGGTTTCATTTTAATGCAAGATCTGTTGGGCATGAGTACCGATGAAATGCAGACTGTTTTCAAACAGTGGAATGAAACTGAATTATCGAGTTATTTGACTGAAATTACCGCGGATATTTTGGGCTATAAAGAAAACGGTGAAGCCCTGGTGAATAGTATTTTAGACACTGCGGGACAAAAAGGTACAGGTAAGTGGACAGGCATCACAGCGTTGCATTTAGGCGTGCCTTTAACCTTAATTGGCGAGGCAGTTTTTGCTCGTTGTCTATCGGCAATAAAAGAACAACGAGTGCAAGCCGCTAAAACCATAAGCGGACCAAAAGTTGAATTCACTGGTGATAAAGTCGCCTTTCTTGAAAGCTTACGTCAAGCATTACTGGCATCCAAAATCGTTTCATACGCCCAGGGGTTTGCGGTTTTACAAGAAGCCGCTAAAGAATATAAATGGAATCTAGACTATGGCAGCATCGCCATGATGTGGCGTGAAGGTTGTATTATACGTTCAGTATTTTTAGATAACATCAAAGCCGCTTACGACAACAATCCTGACTTAGACAATTTATTGTTAGATGACTACTTTAACCAAGTGGTTGCTAAAGCCCAGCAAGGGTGGCGGGAAGTGGTAGCAACAGCAGCAATGCAAGGTGTTGCAGTGCCTTGTTTGTCATCTGCCCTTAGTTATTTCGATGGATATCGTACGGAAAACTTACCGGCTAATTTATTGCAAGCTCAGCGAGACTATTTTGGTGCTCACACCTATGAGCGCAAGGATAAACCTCGTGGTGAATTCTTCCACACAAATTGGACGGGCAGAGGCGGAGATACGGCTTCAACTACCTATGACGTGTAATTCATTCTTATCTTAAAAAAAAGCTGCTTATGCAGCTTTTTTTATGCCTGTGTAATAGCAAAATTCACCATTTTAGAACGTCTTTAAACATGGGCGATAAGTGTGTGGCCATAGAAAGGTGTTGAGCACGGCTAGGATGGGGATCAAATTCATCTCCTTCACAGTCTATGCAAGGCAAGTAATGAAGGTGTGGGTGATTGAGTTGCTTTACAATGGTTTCAAGACATTGGATTAAAATGCGTTTCTTTACTTTATTTTCGGCGCTATTACACAACATGGGTCCTTCTGAAATCATCATTTGGACATTAGGATATAAGGCGAATAAATGTTGAATCCATTCTTGATAGCGCTGCTTGAACAAGTCTATATCAGGTATGTCGCTGTAAAAGTCATTAGTACCTAAGCAAATGAAAATACCATCAGGTATATAGCTATTCATGGGCCACGAGTGAGTATGAGATGGGATAGTCAGAGGAAAAATCTCTGGTAGCTGTGGATTATCGGCTAAAGTATGTGAGCCTTGAAGTAGCCCTCGTCCGCCATAACCAATTAGATGCACTTGAGCATCTAGCATCCTACCGATATGCATGCCAAAAGATTGGTTAGCATTCGATAAATGGGGACCTTTACGCGCATTTTCGCCCCTCGCTGGTCTTTCCATTAATGCCCCCGATGTTATTGAGTCACCAATGAAAATTAATTTACGTGAGGGAAGAATAGGGGCCGCTAACAGCTCACCCTGATTTATGTGGAGAGCTTTTAATTGAATATTCCCATGCCAACTTTCCCCGCGATTGATAAGTTTAATTGTGCAATCTTTTATGTGATTAGCATTAAATAACTGAAAGGTTTTTGGCGTCGCGGAAAGCACCAATATTTTTGCCAATTTATGATTAATTTCAACATCAATTCTGCCTTTGCCTAACAGCGAGTGCGCAATCAGTTGGACACTTTTGGCAGCCACATTAAAGTTTACGCTAACCCCTGGATAACTGAAGACTAGGGTGCTATCTGAGCGTAAAGTTCTGCGCATTACCGCGAACCGCGGATCTGCAATGTGGATTTCTTTTTTCATTTTTAACCAAAACTCAGTTGGTTATGCGATATATAGTGGGAATTATACGGTAGATGGTATGTTGAATTACATAGCAAAGGGTAAACTATCCTAGAACTTGTTTTATTGGGTTGCTTTAATTGATTCACTGTCTTTCAATAGACAATAAGATAACTCTTGGTTATCTAAGCTTCTAATTACTGCAACGAGTGAAACGCTTCTCCCCTATTTTCCAGTTTTGCTGGATGTTTTAGCCCCGCTTTTTGCGGGGCTTTTTTATTTTTCACGTATTTTCGTCCAAAGTGGCACTTATATTTCCTAATCATTTCTATGTAATTCTGTTTATTGGAAAGCCCTTAATCGCCCTCAACTAAAGTCTAATTGTGATTAAATTACAGTTTGTCTATCGTCTAAAAATTGATGTAAAACAAATGGATAAGGATGTTTAATTGAATGTTATTTACGCATATTTAACATTTGTTAAGTGGTTCTGAGGTTCGTCTCTTAGACTAACTTATTATTTTTTAAAAGGTTTATTGTGAAATAATTTGAATATTCAGAATATGCCAGCTATAAATAATACTGTTAGCAAGCACAAAAAAACTTATACATTTAAATGTGCTTGTTCACCGTGGGAAATCGGTATCAGTGCGAAGATAAGCGCTTAACTGGCAACCATGCTTACCTCAAAAAGTGGTTAACACTAGACGGAAAATTAAAAACTATTATGGGAACACACATGAATAAAAATCTATCCAAACTCTCTATGAGTATCAAAGTAGGGTTGTCGGCTACTGCTGCCTTGTCTTTGGCGTTTACAATGCCGGCAATGGCACAAGATGCCGAAAGTGATACCGCTAACGTTGAAAAAATAGCCGTCGTCGGTAGCCGTGCAGCGCCGCGGTCCGTAGGGGATTCTCCCGTTCCAATCGATATTATTGGCTCTGACGAGTTAGCCAAAGCCGGTAATACCGATATGCTGGAAATACTAAAAGGTACAGTACCTTCACTTAACGTTCACACTAACCCAATTAGTGATGCCGCTACCTTGGTACGTCCCGCAAATTTACGTGGACTATCAGCGGATAGCACACTGGTATTATTAAATGGTAAACGCCGCCATCGTTCATCCGTTATCGCGTTTTTAGGCGGTGGCATTAATGATGGTGCACAAGGCCCTGATATTTCAGTTATCCCAAGTATTGCTTTGAAACAGGTTGAAGTATTGCGTGATGGTGCGGCAGCTCAATATGGTTCTGATGCTATCGCAGGTGTAATGAACTTCGTTTTAAAAGATGATGCTGAAGGCGGCTCATTGCAAGTTCGTCACGGTGAATATTATGAAGGCGATGGCACGACAACAGAAATTTCTGGAAACGTAGGTATGCCATTCACTGACAGTGGTTTTGCAAACTTGAGTTTTCAATATAAAAATGCAGATGCAACCAGTCGAAGTGTGCAACGTCCAGATGCAGCGGCGTTTGCAGATGCTGGATTAACGGTTGAAGATCCCGCACAAATTTGGGGCTCTCCTGAAATAAACGATGACATTACTATCTTTGGTAACGTTGGTTTAGATTTAGGTAATGATAAAGAATTCTACATGTTTGGTAACTACTCCGAACGTGATGTAAAAGGTGGCTTCTACTATCGTAACCCTACAACCCGTCCGGGTGTTTATGGCGGTATTGTGCGTAACTTAGATGGCACACCTTCTTATCGTCCTGGTGATGATGATCCAACCGGTCAAGCTGCTTGGGATGCAGCACCTGCAACGGTTCTTGTTGGTTCTTTAGATGGTTTGGAGCAGCAATTAAATTGTCCAGTAGTTGAAATCGGTGACAATGGTCTTCCTGATCAAACGGCACTAGATTCATTAACTGCGGCAAATTGTTTCTCTTTCAACCAAATGCTCCCTGGAGGTTTTACTCCAAACTTTGGTGGTAATATAACTGATACTTCTTTAACAATTGGTACCAAAGGTGAAATTAAAGAAGGTTTCGCTGAAGGAATTTTATACGATATTAGTGGTGCTGTTGGTCGTAATGAATCGCAGTTTTTCATCTACAATACAGTCAATGCTTCCCTTGGTCCTGATACTCCTCGCGATTTCTCACCGGGTAAATACATTCAATTAGAGAAAACCTTTAATTTCGATTTGGTTAAATTGATTGATGCCGACTTATATGATGACATTAACCTTGCCGGTGGTCTTGAATGGCGTGAAGAATCTTTTGAAGTGATTGCAGGTGACGAAGCATCTTTTGTTGCTGGCGATCTTTTCTCTCAAGGGTTTAGCGTAGGCTCTAATGGTTTCCCTGGATTTAAACCTTCAGATCAAGGGGTTTCAACTCGTCGCAGTGCTGCCTTGTATGTTGATGCAGAAGTTCCCTTCACAGAAGCTTTCTTAATGGGTTACGCTTTACGTTACGAAGATTATGATACCTTTGGTTCAACGACTAATTACAAGATTTCAGCACAGTTTCATGCCACAGATGATCTCTCATTCCGTGGTTCTGTAAGCACAGGTTTCCGTGCTCCTACTGTTGGTCAAGCGAACGTAAGTAACGTGCAAACTAACTTAGACAGTGGTGTATTAGTTGATTCAGCGTTGCTTCCGCCTACTAATCCAATATCTGTGCAACTTGGTGGTACTGAACTAGAGCCAGAAGAGTCTCAAAGCTATACCTTTGGTATGATTTATCAAGTTGGTAGTGTGTTCGTTACAGTTGATTACTACAACATTCAAGTTGAAGACCGTATTAGTCAATCGGATAAAATCAATCTGTCTGATGAAGATAAAGAAGTCCTTAAAGATGCAGGTGTACAAAACGTCGATGGTTTGGCACAGGTTAGCTTCTTTACTAACGACTTTGATACAACTACACAAGGGATTGACGTAGTGGCAAATTACACTACCAGTCTTTTTGATGGGAGTTCAACGTTTGCCTTAGCGTATAACTGGAATGAAACCGAAGTTGATAAATTTTCTGATATCACCGGTGAATTCAAAGTTAAGCGTATTGAAGAAGATTTACCCAATCACAGAGCTACGCTGACATGGTCACAAAGTTGGGATAGCTTCAGTATGTTCACGCGCTTGAATTACTACGGTGAGTACCAAGGTGTGCATGTGGATTATGATGCGACAGCTATTACGGCTGATTCAGCGGTTACCGTTGACTTCGAAGCGAGTTATTTCGTGAACGATGCCATCACACTCTCTGCTGGTGCGCAAAACTTGTTTGATCAGGATGCTGAAAAAATCAATATCCCAGCCGATCAAGGAATCGCAAACAACACTTGGGGTGGCGTATATTACGAGACGTCTCCAATGGGGTTCAATGGCGGCTTTTATTACTTAAAAGCTACTTACAACTTCTAATTTAAACTGAAGTATGAAAGCCTTGTCAGTAGACAAGGCTTTTTTTTTGGATTAACGCGAGATAAATATTGAATAATCACATTCGCAGCGGAAATGACTATTTAACCAAAGGTGATTTAATCAATGCGCAGAACGTATTTGTTCAGCTATTGAAAAGTGAACCAAACAACGGGAGGGGATATCTAGGCTTGGGCAAGGTCGCAAAAGCGGCTTTCCAATATGATCAGGCAATCAATTTGTTGCAAAAAGCCTGTCATCTACTGGATAAACAGCCTGAGCCGCTGTTAGAACTAGCAGATGCTTTTAGTGTTGTGCATGCTCCTGAAGATGCTCAGACCGTATTGCGTTATGCTTACGAAAATTGTCCGCAAGACAAAGCAGTGCATTCTGCATTGGTTCAGCATTATATTTCGACGGCTCAGAACACCCAAGCACTTCCACTGTTGCGGTCGCAAATAACATCTACAGATCCCGTATTTGCAGCCTATGGTTGGTTAGATTTAATCCGTATTCAAGGGCAAGCTTTGAGCAATGATCAGTGGCAGTTAATTCATATCAGTTACCAAAGTTCGACTGCCAACTCACACCATCGCATGCTACTCGACTATGCATTAGGCCAGGCATACGACAAACAAAAAAATTATTCTCAAGCCATTGAATATTTGCAAAAGGCCAACGCCCATCAATTAACATTGTGTACTTATCGCACTGAACAGATGTCAGATTTTTTTTCGACTTTAAGAGCATGTTATCAAAAGGTCAGTTTTGCAAAAGACTCGGCTAATCCACTAAGAAATAGGGTAACCCCAGTGTTTATCCTTGGCTTACCGCGCACAGGTTCAACCTTGCTAGAACAACTACTCTGTCAACACACTGAGGTTGCCACTTGCGGTGAAAAAGCCTATCTGAGTCAATTTAGCGTACCCTATTTGGAAAAAATGACCCAGTTAGCCTATCCTCATTTAGCCAGTAAACTAGCGGAATTGGATACTTCAAAAGTGTCAGAACACTACATTAAATTGCTATCTATGGGCTTAAATGAGCCTTTTATTATCAATAAATTACCCGCAAATTTTCAAAATATTGGTTTGATTTATCAGCTATTCCCCAATGCCAAAGTGATCCATATTACTCGCAACATAAAGGATGTTTCTGTATCCATATTCAAAAATTACTTTGCTGAAAATGAACCTTACTTTTGCGATTTGGATGAATTCAGTAAATATGTGAGTTTATATAAAAAACAAATGCAGTTTTGGGAGGCGTTGCTGCCCAACAGTATCCTCACTGTTAAATACGAAGATTTGGCCGCAGAGCCGAAACAAGTCATCAACAAAGTACTCAAGTATATAGGACTCGAATGGCAAGATTCTTGTGTCACCGCCATGGATGGTAAAGGGGCCATTAATACCTTGAGCGCAGCTCAAGTGCGTAAACCCATTCATAACAAGTCAATTGGTCAGTGGCAAAACTATCAAGGGCTTTTCAATTAGCTGAAAAAGCGCCAAATCCCTTCCAGCCAGACAAGGGTCAATAGGGTTAATGCAATAAATACCCCAGATGATCCCATGTCTTTGGCGCGACCAATAAGAATATTGTTTTCCAGGGTAACTGCATCAGCAATTGCTTCAATGGCTGAGTTAATAATTTCCGCAAACAAAACAAATAACAATGTGCCAATAAGCACCAATAGATGCAGAGTGGAAGAAGCAATCACAAATGAAAAGGGCAGTAAAACCAATGTCATAAGTAGCTCTTGACGAAATGCCGACTCATGTTGCCAAGCCGCTACGAAACCTCGAAAGGAGCATTGCGTGGCTTTGAAAATCCGCGACAACCCTGTGCCATTGGGTTTATTTACTATCACCGATTCATCTTCAACAATCTTTGCTTGAGTCACGTTTTTTTTCATATGATTGTACTTCTGATTTATTCATCAACTAGCGAGACGACGTCCCATTGCTTAAAGTGATTTAGTTCGGATAGCGTTTTTGTAGCCCTTGATAAACACAATCACTGTAGTTGTGTAGGGTGATATCTAGTTCATTTAGTACTTCTACCAGATGTTCGTTATCTTCGCGGCCTAGCCAAACCTTTAAATAGCTACCGTCTTTATAACCGTTATCTTGTCGGAAGAAATTGAGTACATTCTTCCCAACGTATTGCCGATAAAGTTCATCTGAATCCATTTCGGCTTGTTCAACAATTTTAATAAACAAAGGTACCGAAAAACGTTTTGCTGCACATAAACCAGCTAATAACTCTAAATTTTCTAAAATGTCTTGGTTATTAAACGCATATTCTTTACCGTCGAACGTAACCGACTGGACACCACTGACTAATTCACTTGCAATAGTTTCGGCAGAGGACTCTATGTTGCCATCAAAGTCGATAATGATTGCGGAAAGCGCAAAGTGCCAAATATCCACTAATTCCATTTGCAACTGGGGTAGGTCTTTTTGTTGTGCTTTCCACCATTTCCACCCATGATGTTCAATTCCTTCAACCGCCTCTATCATTGCAGCTCTAAGGTATTGGTATCCGGCAGTTAACCACTGGGCATTAACCTTTTGATTCATTTTAGCTTGGAGGTTAAGCATGGTGTTAAGTTGAGTAGAGGAAAGCATAAAAGTCCTTATGTAGAATTAGCGAGTGCATAGTGTACTTGTTTTGTGAGAATCGGCATAGCCTGAAACAGACTAATCATAATTATAATATTAACCTTAGATAGTACGAACATCCTTATGTTTATGCATGGTTTAGGATGATTTTCTATCCGGTAATAAAAACTAAAATTTAGGAGACAGGTGTGAAGAAATACGTAATTATTTGCTTGATGTTATTTTCATCAGTAGCGTTTTCCCAAAGTAAATCAATTAATGATTTTACCAGTGGAATGCAATCAAAGGAGGGGTTTTACACCGTTTATTATCAGCCAGATAGTGGTAAGTTGTATTTGCAGATCCAAAACTTTGGGGAGCAGGTATTATTTCAAAGTAGTTTGCCACAGGGGATTGGTTCAAATGATATTGGCCTAGATAGGTTGCAGCTGGGTAAAACCCGTTTAGTGGTGTTTGAACGCTTTGGAGATAAAGTCCTACTCAAACAACTCAATACACAGTTCCGTTCAACGACCGATAATGCAGCAGAAGCGGCCAGTATTGACGAAGCTTTTGCTGATTCTGTGATTGCTGGCTTTAAAATTGTTGCACAGCAAGATGACGCTGTTTTAGTCGATTACACAGATTTTTTGTTATCTGATATTCATGGAATTTCCGCGCGCTTGACCCGAGCTAAACAAGGTAGCTTTAAAGTTGATTCAAAACGTAGTGCCGTGTACATGCCACGTACTAAATCCTTTGTTGATAATACGGAGATGGAATCATTAGTTACCTTCGGTGGTAGCAACCCTGGTAAGTATTTACAGCAGGTCACGCCTTCTCCAGATAGTATTACTGTGCATTTACATCATTCTTTAATTAGATTGCCTGACGACAAATATACTCCACGAGCATTTAGCCCTAATTCTGGTTTTAACAAGATGACCTATCAGGATTATTCTGTTCCTATTGAATCATCGATGGAACAAAGTTTAATCACCCGTCATCGCCTATTTAAAAAAGATCCTAATGCTGCAGTGAGTGAAGCAGTTGAACCTATTGTTTATTATCTAGATCCCGGTGTGCCAGAACCAGTGAGAAGCGCTTTGTATGAAGGCGCTATGTGGTGGGATCAAGCCTTTAGTAAATTAGGTTATAAAAATGCCTTCCAAGTGAAAATGTTGCCTGAAGGTGCTGACCCCATGGATGTTAGATACAACGTCATTAATTGGGTTCATCGCGCGACACGTGGCTGGTCATACGGTATGTCAGTGCGTGATCCGCGTACTGGTGAAATCATCAAAGGACAGGTTACATTAGGTTCTTTGCGTGTTCGTCAGGATTATTTAATTGCGTTGGGTTTAACCAGTCCATTTAAACAAAGCGATAGCAGCATAGAAGCACAAAAGGAGATGGCGTTAGCCAGAATCCGACAATTATCCGCTCACGAAGTGGGACATACTCTAGGTATTGCCCATAACTTTGCCACCAGTGCTTATGGACGTGAGTCGGTTATGGATTATCCTCATCCTACCGTTACGGTAAAAGATGGCAAAGTCGACATTTCCGATGCGTATGCCGTAGGTATCGGCAAATGGGATGATCATGTTATTGCTTATGGTTATCAAGACTTGCCAGATGACGCAGACGAAGTCGGTTACTTAAAAGATACCATTCAAAAAGCACTTACCTCCGGAATGACTTATATCAGCGACCGTGATGCTAGACCTAGCCACGCCATTAGCCCAATTGGACATTTGTGGGATAACGGGGAAGATCCGGTGGAAGAACTGTATAATCTTATGGAAGTGCGTAAAGTCGCGTTAGCCGACTTTGGTATTGATTCCATACCTGAAGGGAAAACCCTTGCCTCATTGCAAGAAACATTAGTACCTGTTTACTATCTGCATCGTTATCAGTTAGATGCAGTGGCTAAATTGATTGGTGGTATAAACTACGCGTACGAAAGCAAAGGCGATTACTCCAAGCCTAAAGGCGTTTCCTTTGTGGAGCAAAGTAAGCAAATGGCAGCATTAGATGCCATGATAGAAACACTTTCGCCTAAGTTTCTGCATATTCCCTCTAATATTAGTTCATTAATTACCCCTAAAAGTTTGGGAGAGTCTAATTCACGGGAAAGCTTTAATGGCAGAAATGGATTGAGCTTCGATCCGGTAAGTGCAGCTGAATCGGGTGCGGGTTATACCTTGGGTTTATTGCTTAAAGCTGAACGCTTAAATCGCCTTGCAGCGCGTCCTATCAATAGCCGAGATCAATTGACTATCCCTGTATTATTGGAGAAATTATTCGATGCGACAATACAACAAAAATCGAGTAAATTTGCTGCGGATGTTAAGCTACGCGTAGACTACGTGGTACTCAATAGTGTTATCCAAGCAATGCAGTCAGAAGAAATTGCTCCAGAAGCCGAAGGCGCGTTATTAGCTGGAGTGATGGACTTACACACTTGGTTGAAAAAGAATTCACGATATGGTCAAAATAAAGTGATGGCCAAACAGTTGGATTGGTTTATGGCAACCGGTGAATGGAAAGGTGACTTTGAAGTGAAGCCACTTCCACCAGGTTCGCCTATCTAAACACTGACGTATTTTATTTTAGGTTAGATGTAAGCCGGCTTTTGCCGGCTTTTTTGGGTCAGTTAGAAATTGGCTATTAAATGGAAATTAAAATGAAAAGTAGAAAAGTACATAGAATTATTGGTTTGATGCTAATTTTGCCGATGATTGGTTGGGTGATCACAGGCTTTATATTTTTCACTAAACCGGGCTATCAAGGTGCTTTTGATCAGTTGGCCATTAAAACTTATCCCTTGCAACAATCTTTTGTGATTGAGCCTGCAAGTAATTGGCTTGAAGCAAAGGTTGTTAGAACCATATTGGGTCATCATTTATTGGTCAAAACAAGGGACGGCTTTGCGCATTTAGATCCCATTTCTTATCAACCCAAAGAAGTGGCTGACAACGCAGGCTTACAATTACTCATCAATGATACGTTTTCCCATGACTCAAAACGCTATGGTGTAGTGTCATCTATTCAAGGTCATAAAGCATTAACCAATACTGGGGTGGAAGTGACTGTTAATTGGACAAACTTGACTTTGAGACAAAGCGGTCAAGATACCAAGTTAATCAATTTTTTATACAAAATACATTATCTGCAATGGACATGGTCCGAAGGATTCAATCAAATTTTTGGTTTTTTAGGCCTAGTGTTATTAATTCTATTGACCCTATTTGGTATCAAAATTTTTATATCCCCTGGACACAAACAGTCGTAATCCTAAATTTGCTTTTACATCTTTCGTTATTTTTCGTTGACATATGAAATTTCATATATATGATATTTCACATATATGAATTATCGAATGTGTTTATGAGTCCTTTACAATTTTTCAAATGTCTTTCAGACGATACGCGTCTTAAGTCGTTGATGCTCATTGCTGAGTCTGGCGAGTTATGTGTGTGTGATTTGATGGAAGCACTCAATCTTGAGCAACCCAAAATTTCCCGTCATTTAGCTGAGTTACGTAAGTGCGAACTGCTGCGGGATGAAAGACGAGGGAAGTGGGTGTATTACCGACTTCATCCTGAGTTGCCGGAATGGGCAAACAAGGTGATCAGCGAGTCTAGTCAGCACAACAAGTCATATTTTGAAGAAGCGCTGAGTAGGCTGAAAACTTCGAAAATTTCCCCTTCTAGCTGTTGTTAATTAAGGTTTTAGCATGAAAATTTTATATATTTGTACCCATAATCGTTGTCGTAGCATCCTGTCTGAAGCTATCACCAATCAGTTAGCAGGAGAGGTGATTGAAGCTAAGAGTGCAGGCAGCCAACCTGCGGGAGAAGTGCACCCACTATCCATTAAATATCTGCAAGAAGCGGGAATTTCAGTTGCGGGTTTGCAGAGTCAATCGTGGGATGATTTTGAAGATTTCGATGCTGACGTGGTAGTCACTGTATGTGATTCAGCTGCTGGGGAAGCTTGTCCTTTGTGGTTCGGAAAATCATTGAAAGTCCACTGGGGACTCAGTGATCCGTCTAAAGTGGAAGGATCAGAAGCCCAAATCGCCGCGTCTTTTAAAGCTTGCATCGAAGAAATCACTACCCGTGTTAAGCAATTAAAAGCACTGGCAGAAAGAAACCTTGATTCCGAACAGTTGAAACACGCCCTCGCCGAATTAGGAGCACGTTAATTATGTTCCATGATATGTCCTTAGCAAACGTTGAAGCAGAAAGTTTACATACCCCCACAATTGAAAAATGCTTGGCAGATCCTGCGGAACACGCGCCACGTATTTTATTATTGCATGGTTCTATGCGTAAACGCGCATTTAGTCGGTTGGTTGTAGAGGAATGCGCACGATTACTGATCCATTTCGGCGCGGATGTAAAAATATTTGATCCTGAAGGTTTACCGCAAACAGATACAGAAGATGAAAATCATCCCAAGGTGCAAGAATTGCGCAAACTTATGATGTGGTCAGAGGGGCAAGTATGGTGTTCACCCGAGCGTCATGGCTCTATGACCAGCATATTTAAAAGCCAAATCGATTGGGTACCTTTGAATATTGGTGGAGTCCGTCCAACTCAAGGCAAAACCCTAGCTGTGATGCAAGTTTGTGGGGGATCACAATCCTTTAATGTGGTGAATCAACTTCGAATATTAGGTCGTTGGATGCGCATGGTAACCATACCTAATCAATCAAGTGTGGCAAAAGCGTATCTGGAATTTGATGAGAACGACCGCATGAAACCCTCTGCCTATTACAACCGTATTGTCGATGTGATGGAGGAGTTGATGAAATTCACCCTGTTACTGCGTAACAACAAAGATTATTTTGTTGACCGCTATTCTGAGCGGGTTGAGTCTGCTGAGCAGTTAAGCCAGCGAGTCAATCAACGTTCAATATAAAAGGAGAAAATAAAATGGGATTATTTGAACGTTTCTTAACGGTCTGGGTTGGTCTGGCCATTATCGTTGGTATTGTCGTTGGTAGTGTTGCCCCTGGTGCATTTGCTGTAGTAGCAAGTTTTGAGTATGCCCATGTCAATCTTGTCATTGCCGTTTTGATTTGGTTAATGATATATCCAATGATGGTGCAAATTGATTTCTCTTCTATTAAGGACGTAGGTAAAAAACCCAAAGGTTTACTCCTGACCTTGGTGATCAATTGGTTGATTAAACCTTTTACTATGGCGTTTCTGGGGTGGTTGTTCTTCAAAGGACTATTCGCTGACTGGGTTGATCCTCAAACTGCCACAGAATATATCGCAGGCATGATTTTACTCGGTGTGGCTCCCTGTACCGCTATGGTATTTGTCTGGAGTCAGCTCATCAAAGGCGATGCAAACTACACCTTAGTTCAGGTTTCCATAAACGACATCATTATGATTTTTGCGTTTGCACCTATTGCTGGATTACTTCTAGGGGTCACTGATATTGCAGTGCCTTGGGATACATTGTTTTTGTCTGTGGTTTTGTATGTGTTAATTCCTCTGGTCGCCGGAGCGGTTACCCGTAAAAAACTAGATAAAGCGGACGATCACTCTAGATTAGAAGGGTTTCTTGCAACCATGAAGCCTTGGTCAATCATCGGCCTTTTAGCGACAGTTGTGTTGTTGTTTGCGTTTCAATCAGAAACGATTTTAGCTAAGCCTGAAGCTATTGTTCTCATAGCTATTCCTTTATTGATTCAAACTTATGGGATTTTTGCTATTGCTTACTTCATTGCCAAGAAAATGAAATTACCTCACAAGGTGGCAGCTCCCGCTTGTATGATAGGCACATCTAATTTCTTTGAGCTGGCAGTTGCAGTGGCTATATCATTGTTTGGATTACATTCAGGCGCAGCCTTGGCAACAGTTGTTGGTGTATTAGTCGAAGTCCCCGTCATGTTGTCATTGGTCTGGTTTGCTAACCGCACCCGCCATTGGTTCACAGAGTAAAACAAGTTGGGTCTTTATGATCTTTGTGGATGATTAAATAATCTATGGCTAATGCTCTGCTAGGTTAGCATTAGCATTAGCCTTAGGGGCAGTAATTTTTGTTGAGCAAGCTTAAGAATAAAAGGACACATATGATTGTTATACATCACAACCCCGAATGCGGAACATCTCGAAACGTGCTTGCAATAATTGAGGACGCTGGGTATCAGCCTAAGGTTATAAATTACTTAACTGAAGGGTGGACGAAGAGTCAATTACTGGGTTTATTCGCCGCGGCGAACTTAACACCTCGCGAGGCCCTAAGAACCACAAAATCACCAGCAAGTGAACTTGGTTTATTGGACGGCAATGTCTCAGATGAAACCATTTTAGAAAATATGTTGCAATATCCGGTGTTGGTGAACCGCCCAATCGTATGCAGCCCAAAAGGGGTTAAGTTATGCCGTCCCAGTGAAGCCGTGTTAGATTTACTCGATAATTGGCCTGCTGGCCCTTATTTTAAAGAAGACGGCCAACAGATTATTGATTTAGCAGGCAATCGAGTGGAGGGGTCACAAAGCTAAAACTAGCCTATTTATTTTAGTCACGAGTACAGGTTTAAACTAGGCGCTTTTATGGATTAGACAATAATTGCAAAGCGTCCTATTTATTTCGCTACCTAACAGTAACTCGTTCTGTCTTTCTTATTGCCTTAATACTTACAATAAATAACCTTCAACTAAGTGCTTTAAATGTCCGTCAATAATAGCTTTTGAATCCGATTTATATTTTAATGTAAATTAAATGTAACTGTTTTTATCGGTTTCTCTTGTCGCTAAAATCACTTTTTTGCTCTATAGCCCAGCAAAATCAATAACTAGGCAATGAATGCTACAACCTTGAAACAATTTATACATATTACTAATACAAAAGTATTCGAATAATTAATTAAACTTATAGACGGAATAACTCTACTATTTTTGTATTCTAAATCAGAGGATACATTTCATGCATTTCGATTACTCTCCTAAAACCCAAGCTTTACTTGACCGTCTTAACGCATTCATGGACGAACATATTTATCCTGTGGAACAGGAATACATAGAGTTGGTTGACAATAATCCACAACGTTGGACAACGCCTCCCTTAATGCACGAACTCAAGGAAAAAGCCAAAGCAGCAGGGTTGTGGAATCTATTTCTACCTGAAGAATATTTACCTTATGGTGCAGGATTGACTAATCTAGAGTATGCGCCTTTGTGCGAAGCAATGGGACGAGTGTTATGGAGCCCTGAGGTGTTCAATTGCAGTGCACCAGACACAGGCAATATGGAAGTGTTGTCTAAATATGGCAGTGAAGAGCACAAAAAGCAGTGGCTTGAGCCTTTACTCAATGGTGAAATTCGCAGTGCATTTGCGATGACTGAACCTGCAGTTGCCTCTAGTGATGCAACGAATATCGAAACGGCAATTGTTCGAGAGGGTGATGAGTATGTGATCAATGGTCGTAAGTGGTATACCAGTGGGGCGATGAATACCAACTGCAAAATTATGGTAGTAATGGGTAAAACAGACCCCTCTGCCGAGCGTCATAGGCAACAATCTCAAATTTTAGTGCCTATGGATACTGCTGGTGTAACCGTTGTGCGTCCGATGCAAGCTATGGGTTTTTATGATGAGCCCATAGGCCATGCGGAAGTGTTATTCGAGAATGTTCGCGTGCCTGCAAGTAATTTATTAGTTGGTGAGGGAGAAGGGTTTGCTATCGCTCAAGGCCGCTTAGGGCCAGGCCGAATCCATCACTGTATGCGCCTGATAGGTTGCGCTCAACGAGCGCTAGATTTAGCCTGTGAAAGGGTAGATGAGCGAGTTGCTTTTGGTCAGCCTCTTAGCAAACAGCAGTCGGTGAGAGAAGCTGTAGCGCAAATGCATTGTGATATCGAGCAGGCTAGACTGCTTACTCTTAAAGCGGCAGACAAGATGGATCGTTACGGCAACAAGGTCTCACGAGACATTATCGCCGCGATTAAGATTGTCGCGCCCAGCATGGCATGTCGCGTTATCGATCAATCTATTCAAATGCATGGGGCAGCAGGCACCAGCCAAGATTTTGTATTATCAGCTATTTATGCCTATGCAAGAACGATTAAATTGGCCGATGGCCCAGATCAAGTGCATATGATGCAATTGGGGCGCAACTTGATAAAAGATCATGTTGGAAAGCAAAAAAGCTAGGATTAAAGCCAGCATTATTTAATCGGCTAACGTAACTATTTAAAGGGGATAAAGTGAGCAAGACAGATTCAGTTAACCAGCTCGATATGGAATCATTAGAAGCGTATTTTCGTGCCAACGTATTTGATTTTACAGGGGAATTTAAAGCTGAAAAGTTTAGTGGCGGTCAATCAAACCCGACGTTTAAGATCATGGCAGGAGACCAGAGCTATGTGCTCAGGCGTCAACCACCCGGGAAGTTGCTCAAATCCGCACATGCGGTGGATCGAGAATTTAAAGTCATCAATGCCTTACAAAACACCAAGGTGCCCGTGGCCAAGGTTTATCACCTTTGTGAAGACACCAGTGTTATTGGCAGTATGTTTTACGTGATGGAATATGTCGACGGAGCGGTTTACTGGAACAGTAGCCTTCCGGAGATTGATAGCAACCAAAAACGTCACGAGATGTATCAGCAGATGAGTCAAGTTTTGGCTGATTTGCATGCTGTTGATGTAGACAAAGTAGGGCTAAGTGATTACGGCAAGGCAGGCAACTACTTTGAACGACAACTGAGTCGTTGGTCCAAGCAATATAAATTATCCGAAATCGACCCTATCCCCGAGATGGATACATTAATCACCTGGCTAAATCAGCATATTCCAGATGATGATGGCAAGGTGGCCTTGGTTCACGGTGACTATCGCCTAGATAATTTAATGTTTTCGAAAACATCGACAAAAATCATCGCCGTTTTGGATTGGGAATTATCCACCCTAGGCCATCCGTTGGCTGATTTGGCGTATCAATGTATGCAATTGCGTTTACCTGCAAATATCGGCCATTCCAGTGGTTTGGGAGGCGTGGATAGACAGGCTTTAGGAATTCCCAATGAACAAGAGTTTGTTGGCTGGTATTGCCAACGGGCAGGTTTAGCTAAAATTGAAAATTGGCATTTCTATCTTGCCTTCAGTTTTTTCCGCCTAGCTGCCATTGCCCAGGGGGTGGCGAAACGCGCGCAAGAAGGTAATGCCTCTAGTGCGCAGGCCAATAAAGTGGGTGCCATGGTACCGCCATTAGCAAGAATGGCGATAGAATTAATCGAGGAACATCAATGAAAGCAATAGTGTGTAAGGAATTCGCCAGCGTTGAAAAATTAAGTTACGAAGAAGTCGCAGATCCAATAGCGGGTAAAGGTCAGGTGGTTGTTGATATAAAAGCCGCTGGCGTGAATTTTCCTGATGGATTGTTAGTACAAGGTCTGTACCAAAGTAAACCGGACTTTCCGTTTATTCCAGGTGGCGAAGTGGCCGGTGTGATCAGCGAAGTTGGTGAGGGGGTTCCCCATTTAACCGTGGGACGTCGTGTTATCGCCCTGTGCGTGTTAGGCGGTTATGCAGAAAAAGTGGCTGTTCCTGCTACCCATGTTCTACCTTTACCAGATCAAATTCCAGATGAAGAAGCTGCAGCTTTAGTGACAGCTCACGCTACGGCCCATCATGGGTTGAAACAGCGAGCGAATATTCAACCTGGTGAAACCTTAGTGGTAACAGGCGCGGCTGGTGGCACAGGATTGGCCGCAGTACAAATCGGCAAAGCCATGGGCGCGAAAGTGATAGCGGTATGTTCAACACAGGAAAAGCTTGATATTGCTAAGCAAAATGGTGCTGACGTTCTGATTAATTACACTGAAAATGATCTTAAAACAGCCTTAAAAGAAGCGACCGACGGCAAAGGTGCTGATGTGGTGTATGAGTGTGTAGGTGGCGATACGTTTCATGCGTGTTCTCGGAGCATGGGCTGGAATGGTCGTTTGTTAGTTGTTGGATTTGCTGGTGGCACTATTCCTGAGTTCCCGGTTAATTTAGCCTTAGTCAAAGGCTACTCTGTGGTGGGGGTGTTCTGGGGATCCTTTACTCAGCACCAACCAAAAGACTTCCAAGCCAACATGAAAGAGCTTCTTACTTGGTATTTAGAAGGTAAAGTCAAAGTGATTGTTGACCAGACGTTGCCATTAAATCGAGCTCCTGAAGCCCTTAATAAAGTGCTGGGCCGTGAAGTGAAAGGCAAAATGGCACTCAGACCTTAAGGCACAATGTACGGTCATTGACGCTAGAGAGGGGAATAATCCTGCTTGAATCCGAGCAAATGAAATAATACACTGCGGCCTCACTTGTATGAGGCCCAATTTATTCATGGATGTATCTGCGCGTCAGTTTATTGCTTTGTTGGTAACCCTTGTTGTGCTTTCAACAGGGTGTTCAACACCAAAGGTTTTATCAGAAGATGAACTTACAGAGCTCAATAAACATAATCAACTGTTGAGTGAGGCTGAGCATTTCGTGCATGCCAATCTATTTACTGGCATGGTGCATGTAAGAGCGACTAATTTGCAAGATTGGAATCAACTTCTCATCGCTTATTCGTGCTCAGCAGATCTAGATCATACAACCCTTGATAACTCATACAATCAAAATTATCCTATTTTTGTTGACGCCATGAAGACCTTGGCAGAGCAAGAAGATCTGTTTACCTCAACACAAGCTAAGAATGTACTAGCCGATGTTTCTCAGCTTGCTTACCGACTTTTTAGTGTTAGTTACGCCACAGGCTATGCTCGGCAAATACAACTTGCTGACAAGTTATCACCGGGGATCCGTGAAGAGTTATGTGATGGACGAGTAGGAACGGTGAATTCCTACTCCCTTGGATATCGTAATTCTGTTGCTTGGCGCTCTTTTGATACCGCGCTTTTAGCAAATAACAATGGCTTACAGGCCCATGCAAAAAATGGCGATAAGGCATTTCAAACCCTGCTGAACCAACAATATGAGCAATTTGACGCGTTAGTTTATAGCCACGCTTACCAACAAACTGATGCGTATCAATCTTTGTTTTTTGAAGTGAATAAATTTGAAAATGTTGAACTCTATGGTAAAGAGGTAACTAGGTTGTCACTAACCTATATTGATATTGAAGCCCAAAATAAACATAATGATTTTGCTTATCTAATGTTATCTTCAGGCTACCATTGGGGGATGATGTCGGTATTAGCGTTGCTAGAGGAAGAGTACCCACGGGTTCATGCTCTTAAACAACATCAAGGGGTTGAATTGGTTAAAGACGCTGTAGGCAATTTAAATCGTCGCCAATAGTGTCTGAGCAAACTTTTAGATTTTATCCCCTAAAGTGTTAGCGATAGGTGAGCCCGCAAATTCTGTTTCATTGATCCATTGCAACAGTGTTTTACCATCATGTTCAGGCATCCTCAATTTGCGCTTTGGCAGGTGCTCTATCAACAATTCGGCAGTATGATTAGCTTTATTCAACAAAGCGGTTCTAATTAAACTCTGACCATCACAACTAATCCCATCGTAATAATGTTGCAGTTTCAATCGATAATGGGTTCGCATCTCTGTTATTTTTTGCTGTAAGGTCGAAGTGTCATCGGAAGCTACGAGGCTGCATAGGTTTTTTAATGCGACATTTATATTTGCTTTAGCATTGCTGGCATAAAATAATGTTACTAAAAAAATAGCGAAAACAAACAACAGTGTCTTTATCACCTGGAATATTTCCTTTTCATTTTAATATTCCCTTTGGTATTAAACATTGGACTTAAATTGAGGGGTGTTTTTAGCTAAGCGCCGCTTTAAAGCCACAAGTCCAATTATTAATAGTAACAAGGAAGGGGCGTTAGACACTGCGGAAGCGCTACTTTGGAAGCTGAGTAAAATATAATCTTCTGATGACCATCTGGTATTATTGAAATTCAATGCCAGTAGTTCTTGGTTAAAATCAATATCAACCGCATCAAAGCCTTCAACCGACGTCAGTAGGGCAAAATCACTTGGGCTGAAAAGGTTGGGGGCGAACGACAAGCTCAGCATTTCATTCGCACCCATGCTTAAATTATCTTGCAGATTACTAATTAACAAAGCGTCTTTTTCAAAATTAACACTGAGAAATGGAGTGCCCATTAACAATAAGTCAAACTCACTGTTATTTGCATCTGCGATGGCTATCTTATCGTCACATTCCCAAATAATTGAGGGCTCAATATCACAAACGACTTGCGTCCCTATAATGGAAGCATTGCTTGACCACGAGCAAAGTAGAAACAGTATGCAACCCGCAAAATTTTTCATTCTAGTTAAGGCCTTTTAACCCATGGCAATTGATTGCTGTTAATTTAACGTGAATAAAAAACTGAATGGAAGTTGCGGCTTGATACCAAGGTATGAGGAGGTATACATTAAATGCGGTATAACATAAATGGGCAAAGCTTCATGTTATACCGCCTGAATATTAATTATTGTGGAAATTCATAGTCTTTAAATTCGTCCCTCAATGCTAATTTATTTAATTTACCCGTGGCCGTATGGGGAAGTTCATTGGCAAACACAACATCTTCTGGCAATGACCACTTATGCATTTTATCTTTTAAATATTCCATGACGTCGTCGCGGTTTAAATTAGCATTCTCAGCGGGCACTACAACTAATAGCGGCCTTTCAGTCCATTTAGGGTGATATCGTCCTATTGCAGCGGCTTCGGCAATTTGTGGGTGGCTCGCTGCTGCATTTTCAATGTCAATAGAACTAATCCATTCGCCACCTGATTTAATCACATCTTTAGTGCGATCGGTTATTTGTAAATAGCCTTGTGGGTCAATTGTTGCAACATCACCAGTATTCATCCAACCATCTTCGTCTACAGGACAGTCTGCATCCCCTGGGGTTTGTGACATACCGTAATAACCTGTTGCAATCCATGGTCCTTTGACTTTTAGCGCACCAAACGCGACGCCATCCCAGGGTAACTCATTATTTTGCTCGTCGACTATTTTCATTTCTACACCATATACGGTTTTACCTTGTTTAAGCCGTAGTTCGGTATCTTCTTCATCGGTTAAGTTTTCCATCCCTGGGGATAGGGTAAAGACGGTGCCAAGTGGGCTCATTTCGGTCATGCCCCAACCTTGTTTTACTTCGGTTTGATAATCGTGTTTTAAGCGCTCTATGATGCCTCTTGGGCAAGCTGCGCCGCCAGAAGTAACAGCACTTAAAGTGGGTATTTTTTTACCACTTTTATCGAGATATTCCAATAACGCCATCCAGATAGTGGGTACACCTGAACTAAGGGTAACGCCTTCCTCTTCAATTAATGATTGCAAGGTTTCGCCATCTGCCATTTTAGGCCCTGGCATGACTAACTTACTGCCTACCATTACACCAGCATAAGGGATACCCCATGCATTGACATGGAACATAGGTACGATGGGCATAGTCACCGCTTTACAAGACGCGTTGGTGGCGTCGGGCAGGGAGCCCGCATAGGCATGTAAAATAGTGGAGCGATGACTGTATACCACGCCTTTTGGATTACCTGTTGTTCCCGAGGTATAACACATACCAGCAGCACTATTTTCATCGAACTCGGGCCATTGGTAATTGTCGTCAAATTGGGCCAATAGGTCTTCGTAGCAAATGACGTTCTCCAAGGTCGTTTGTGGCATATGTTCCTTGTCTGTAAGTACCACAATTTTCTCAACACTTTTAAGTTGGCTATAAAGGGCCTCCACTAAAGGCATCACTAATACATCAACAAACAACACTTTGTCTTCTGCATGGTTGATTATGTAATTAACCTGTTCGGGAAATAGTTTGGGGTTGATCATATGGCAAACCAAACCTGTGCCCGAAATCCCGTAATACAGTTCAAGGTGACGGTAATCATTCCAAGCTAAGGTACCAATACGATCGCCAAATTCCAGCTCCAAGGATTCCAGTGCATTGGCCAATTGTCGGGTGCGCTTAGCAAAATCTTTGTAGGTATAACGATGTCTCGGATTGTCTGCGGTAACAGATACGATTTCGCGGCTAGGGAAGTTTCGTTCGGCATGACGCAATATTGACGATATCATCAATTGCGTATTCATCATTAGGCCTTGCATATAATGGTTCCTACTGTACTTGGTCAACTCTGTTCAAATAACAGAGCTCACTTTGGAAAATGTGCAACCATAGTTAGCGTTAACCACGGTTGCCTTGTTTATTTTTAATCGCGTACAAATATACTATTGGCTATTACCAGGCACTCACACCACCATCTATGGCGATGGTTTGTCCGTTCATGTATGAATTTCCAGGAGATAAAACCAAAATCATAGTGTTGACGATTTCCTGAGGGGTGCCTAAACGTCGCATTGGTGAACCTTGAGCCATACGTTGCTGTGATTCTGGAGAATCAAACCCGTCAGTTGCTAAAATATTTGTTGGACTATAAAACGGACATATTGCGTTAGCACGAATACCTTTTTTAGCATACTCGACTGCAGCGGTGCGGGTTAATCCTACTACTGCGTGTTTTGCTGCCACATATGCAGCACATTTAGGTGCACCACCAATACCGGCCATTGAGCTTACATTTAGAATGTGTCCTGCGCCTTGTTTTAGCATGACTTCGATTTGATATTTCATGCCAAACATTACACCATTCACATTTACAGCCATTTGTTTGTCCATTGTGGCCTGTTCCAACTCATGAAAAGGAACTAAACTATGGGCGATACCTGCATTGTTAACACCAATATCGAGTCGACCAAAATTATCCATTGCAGCGTCGACCATTGCTTTAACTTGTGATTCATTGCTCACGTCGCAACTCATTGAAATTACTTTGTTTTTATCCAGATTAAGCG
This sequence comes from Aliiglaciecola aliphaticivorans, assembly GCF_054782055.1. Taxonomy (NCBI): domain Bacteria; kingdom Pseudomonadati; phylum Pseudomonadota; class Gammaproteobacteria; order Alteromonadales; family Alteromonadaceae; genus Aliiglaciecola; species Aliiglaciecola aliphaticivorans. Next base: position 18,541 of record NZ_BAAGTF010000094.1, on the reverse strand, counting down.
ACGAAACTGTGTTTTCTAACTCGTCAGTATTAATATCACTAATGACTAAATTACAGCCTCTAGCTGCCAAACCTTGTGAAAGCAAACGTCCAAAGCCACTGGCGGCTCCTGTAATCATGGCCACTTGGCCGCTAAAATCGAGAAGTGAGTCCAAAAAATGTACCTTCTTTTAAAACGTTAAATCCTATTAATTGCCTATCAGTTCTGTTTTAGAAGCAACGTGAACTGGAGCGCGATGAGTTAATACCTAGCCACTTTTTAACTGAGCTAAAAAATAGTTTGGTGTTAACGGCATGTAAATCTAAGTCCCTAGAAAATCAGATGCAAAACCGAATGTCAATATCTACAAGATAAGGGTTTCTGGGCGATTAGGCGAATGATCAACAAAATCAACTGCTATCGGCAATATCAATTTCATTTATTTTCTATTATAAAATCAATAAATTTGGATGATTGGTTAGGCTGACCTAGTATCTTCGCTCTAGTTATTTTTAAACTATAAATAGAGGATTTTATGAGTGCTGCACAATCTGCTTCCGTTGTAAGTCAAACGCAAGGTGAAATAGCCTTAGTGATGATGCAAAACCCTCCTGTTAATGCATTATCGAAGTCGGTGCGAATAGGATTGATTGACGAAATTAAAAATGCTTTAAATGATATCAATATCAAAGCAATTGCTATTTCATCTCAGTTAGGATTATTTTCAGGTGGTGCTGATATCAGCGAATTTTCTTCAGGGGATATTGAACCGCCGTTACCCGAAGTTCTCGATTTAATAGAAAACGCAAATAAACCCATTGTTGCAGTATTAAATGGGCCAGCTTTTGGTGGTGGACTAGAGGTCGCTCTAGCATGTCATTACCGCATTACCTTCGCTGCCAATAAAGTGGGTTTGCCTGAAGTGAACTTAGGCATTTTACCTGGCGCTGGCGGCACTCAACGTTTGCCTCGATTAGCTGGCGTGGCAAAAGCATTAGACATGATCGTTTCTGGAAAACCAGTGAAAGCCTCATCTGTAAGTGGTGTATTCGATCTAATTGTTGAGCAACCCGATACTTTACTCAGTGACAGTTTGGCATTTATTAAAGGCTTAATCAGCGATGGTAGCAAGATTAAGCGAGTAAAGGATATTGAAATTGATCCCGCCACTGCACCTGCCGAGTTGTTTTCTCAATATCGTCAAGGAATCGCTAAACAAGCCCGAGGATTTTTCTCGCCTGAGCGCTGTATCCAGGCTGTTGAAGCTGCAGTGAGTTTGCCGTTAGAACAAGGCCTCAAAAAAGAGGGGGAATTGTTTATGGAGTGCATGAATTCACCGCAGGCTCGTGCGCAACAGCATTTCTTCTTTGCCGAGAGAGCGGCAGGACATGTCTCGGATTTTGATAAATCTACGCCAGTTAGAGAAATTAAATCCGTTGGGATTATTGGTGCCGGTACCATGGGCGGCGGAATAGCCATGAACTTTGCCAATGTGGGTATTCCCGTTGTTATGCTTGAGCTTAAACAAGAAGCCTTAGATAAAGGCTTAGGTGTTATTCGCCGCAATTACGAAAACTCGGCGAAGAAAGGCAAGTTAACGCAACAAGATGTTGAAGATCGCATGGCATTGCTGCAAGGCACAACCGAATATGCAGGCTTAGCTGACGTCGACTTAGTCATTGAAGCAGTATTTGAAAAAATGGAGGTGAAAAAACAAGTTTTCACCCAGCTTGATGCTGTTTGTAAACCTGGTGCAATTTTAGCGTCTAATACCTCTACTTTGGATGTCAATGAGATTGCTGATTGTACCTCGCGTCCTGAAGATGTCATTGGTCTACATTTCTTTAGTCCAGCCAACGTGATGAAGTTGCTGGAAGTGGTTAAAGGTGAAAAGACTTCCGCAGATGTGATTAAAACCAGTATGCAGCTGGCCAAGAAGATCCGCAAAGTGGGTGTGCTGGTGGGGGTTTGCTTCGGATTTGTGGGTAACCGAATGATTGAACCCTATAGTCGCGAATCTAACCGAATGCTATTAGAGGGCGCGTCTCCTGAGCATGTAGATAAGGTCGTCTATGATTTTGGCTTCCCCATGGGGCCATTCACCATGGGAGATATGGCCGGTTTAGATATCGGTTATTTCATTCGTCAATCTAGACAAGAACACATTGCCCATGATCCAACTTATGCGGTGGTAGCCGATCGTTTGGTTGAGGATGGGCGAGTGGGCTTAAAAGTCGGTAAAGGTGCTTATCTTTACGAGAAGGGTAATCGAAAGCCCATACTCGATCCTGCTGTAGCTGAAATTGCTAAAAAAGAAGCAGAGCGTTTAGGGGTGGAACAGCGCAAGCATAGTGATCAGGAAATACTGGAACGATGTATTTTCACACTGATTAATGAGGGTGCTCATATTCTGGAAGAGGGGATTGCTGCCAAATCAAGCGATATCGATGTGATTTATGTGTATGGATATGGCTTCCCTGTATACCGCGGTGGTCCGATGCAATATGCCGATGAAATTGGTTTGGACAAAGTCTATGCCGCCATGTGTAAGTATCGTGATGAGTTTGGTGACTACGGAAAAGCCTGGTTTGAACCTGCTCCTTTATTGAAACAGTTAGCCGAGCAAGGAAAGAGATTCGCTGACTTTCGAAAGTAAGCAAGGCAGACATTAAACCTAACTTTAAGAATTTACCAAAACAAGAATTTAAGGAAAGACTATGAAAGAAGCCGTAATTGTTTCAACCGCACGTACTCCGATTGGTCGTGCGTATCGCGGGGCCTTTAATAATTTAGAAGCACCCAGTTTAGCCGGACACGCCATTAGTGCTGCGGTTAAAAAAGCAGGTATTGATCCAGCAAGTGTCGATGACGTTATTTTAGGCAGTGCCTTAACGCAAGGTTCTGGTGGTATGAATATTGGCCGCTTAGGTGCCCTTGCCGGTGGATTACCGGTAACAGTAGGTGGTATGACTTTAGATCGCCAATGTAGTTCTGGGATGTATGCTATTGCTACTGCTGCAAAACACATTATTACTGATAATGTTCCGGTTATGGTAGCCGGTGGATTAGACTCCATCAGCTTAGTACAAAACGATAAAATGAATATGTATCGTGCAGTAGACAAAGCTCTGGTAGCCAAACATAAAGATATTTATATGCCGATGTTGCAAACCGCTGAAGTGGTGGCTAATCGTTATGGTATTGGTCGTGAAGAACAAGATGAATATGCTTATCAAAGTCAAATGCGCACTGCCGCTGCTCAGCAAGCAGGTAAATTTGACGATGAAATTGTGCCAGTCACTGCCACTAAAGTGGTTGTAAACAAAGAAACCAAAGAGCAAAGCTTAGAAGAAGTGACTTTGACGAAAGACGAAGGAAACCGCGCTGAAACCACTCTAGAAGGGTTAAACAGTCTTAAGCCTGTAATTGAAGGCGGTAGTATAACTGCGGGGAATGCAAGCCAGTTATCTGATGGCGCTTCAGCCAGTGTTTTGATGGACGGCAAACGAGCTGAGCAAATGAATCTTAATGTGTTAGGTGCATACAGAGGTATTGCCGTAGCCGGTTGTGAACCTGATGAGATGGGGATCGGTCCGGTTTTTGCGATTCCTAAGTTGCTAAAACAGCACGGTTTAAAAATAGAAGATATTGGTTTGTGGGAGCTTAATGAAGCGTTCGCAGTGCAAGTGCTCTATTGTCAAAAATTCTTAGGAATTCCTGCTGAACTACTGAACGTAAATGGCGGCGCGGTTTCTATTGGGCATCCTTATGGAATGAGTGGTGCGCGTATGGTTGGACATGCATTAATTGAAGGTAAACGCAGAGGTGCTAAATACGTAGTATGTACCATGTGTATTGGTGGTGGCATGGGCGCTGCTGGCTTATTTGAAGTTTATTAAAAAATTATATAGGTAGTATAAAATTATGCAGAATTATAAATCTCCGGTACGCGATACCTTATTTGTCATGAATGAACTGCTTGGTTTCGAAAAGCATTATGAAAAATTGGGTTTTGGAGACGCGTCTCCCGAAATGGTGGAAGCGATTACGTCTGAAGCCGCTAAGTTTACTGAAAACGTATTAGCGCCTATCAATGCAATTGGTGACGAGGTCGGTTGTAAATGGGAAGACGGTAACGTAACCACACCACCTGGTTTTAAAGAAGCTTACCAGGCTTACTGTGAAGGCGGCTGGCCTTCGATGACCCATCCAGTTGAGTTTGGTGGTCAAGCCTTACCTTATTCCTTAGCATCTGCCATTGCTGAGTGGACGTCCGGTGCCAACCATTCTTGGGCCATGTATCCTGGTTTGAGCCAGGGCTGTATAGCCACTATTAACAGTCATGGTACGGAAGAGCAAAAACAGACTTTCTTACCGCCTTTAATTGAAGGTCGCTGGACAGGCACTATGTGTTTGACCGAATCACACTGTGGTTCAGATCTAGGTATGTTGAAAACCAAAGCCGTTCCAAATGACGACGGAACTTACAGTTTGACAGGAACTAAAATCTTTATTTCAGCAGGGGAGCATGATTTTTCTGATAATATCGTGCATATCGTACTTGCGCGTTTACCAGATGCGCCTGCTGGCACTAAAGGTATTTCGTTGTTTGTAGTCCCTAAATTTAACGTTAACGAAAAAAGTGAAATTGTGGATCGAAATAACGTTAACTGTGGGTCAATTGAACACAAAATGGGGATCAAAGCGAGTGCCACTTGTGTGATCAACTTTGACAACGCCAAAGGCTTTTTGATTGGTCCACCAAACCGCGGCTTAAACTGCATGTTTACTTTCATGAACAGTGCGCGAATTGGTACCGGGTTAGAAGGCCTTGCTGGAACTGAAGCGGCATTTCAAGGTGCATTAGCTTATGCCAAAGATAGATTACAGTTCCGTTCTACAAAAGGGGCGGTGAATCCAGACGGTCCTGCAGATCCCATTATTGTGCATCCGGATGTGCGTCGTATGCTGCTAACCCAAAAAGCCTTTGCTGAAGGGAATCGAGCACTGGCTATTTACTGTATGCAAATGGTTGATATCACCCTTTACAGTGAAAATGAAGAACAAAAACAAGTGGCAGAAGCGAAACTGGCACTATTGACCCCAATCGTTAAGGCATTCTTAACTGAAACTGCACAAGAAGCGACTAGTTACGGCATGCAGGTATATGGTGGACACGGATTTATTAAAGAGTGGGGCATGGAACAACTTGCCCGCGATACACGAATTTGCACTATGTACGAAGGCACAACGGGGATTCAAGCAATTGATTTACTTGGTCGTAAAATTCTCGGTTCTAACGGCGAACTCCTAAAAGTCTTTATTAAAGAAGTGCAAGAGTATTGTTTAAGTGTTCGTGATAAATCTCAGTTCAATGCATGGTCTAACGCAATTGAATCACACATTGACGAGTGGGCTCAAATGACACAGGAAATCGCTAGGCGTTCAGCTGGAAATCCTGATGAAGTAGGCGCAGCATCCGTCGACTATTTAATGTATTCCGGTTATATCATTGTTGGCTACCTATGGTTGAAGATGGCCGTTGTCGCACAGGAAAAGCTTGATGCTGGCAACTCTGAAGTGGCATTTTACGAAGCGAAATTACAAACTGCTGACTTCTACTTTGCACGTCTGCTTTCGCGCACTCGTTCTCATGCTTCAGCAATAGAAACTGGCTCTGAAAATTTGATGAATATGCCAGTGGATTATTTCTTAATTGATTAATAAGCTGCTTTTAGCAATGCCAGTCCAAAAATAAACTAAGCGGATGAATTATCATCCGCTTTTTTGTTTTTATTGAGTAATGTTTTGGGAAATAACAATGCAAAGTAAACTCGTTCAAATTGATGACTGCTATATTCATTATGTAGAAATGTGTGATTGTGAACCTCCCAAGGGAACTCTAATATTTTTACACGGTTTCCCAGAAAATTGGCGCACCTGGCACAATCAATTGATGCACTTTTCGAAACGCTATCGTGTAATTGCTCCGGATTTGCCAGGTTATAATCAATATCCGCAACAAGTCAATGAGCAGATCCAACGATTTCTAGATTAGTATAGAGAAGATGCCAAGGGTTTTTGTTTGAGTGTGTTTAATTGCAGGGGAGAAAAACGAAAAACAGCCTCAAAAGAGGCTGTTTCCCGAGGACGTAGGCAGCGCCCTGCCTACTTACCATGTTGAACTGTGTCAGTTCTTAAGTAGCTTCCTAGATTCTTTCTTTTATTACTGCCGAGATAGGCGAGGCATCTAAGCCATTCTCTGCGATCCAAGCCTGCAAGGTTTTGCCGTCGTGCTCAGGAGACGTTAGCTCAGATTTTGGCATTTTTTTCACCATTAGTGTGCCGGTTTTCACTGCATCACTTAACATTGCGGTGCGGATTAGACTGTTTCCGTCACAAGTAACACCAGCATAATAATCTTTTAGTTTCAATCTGTAATCAGACTGCACTTTTTTCATTTTCTTACGAAGCTCACCTTTATCATCGGTTTTTACAATGGTGCAAATGTTTTGCAGGGCATCATTGATGTCGGCTTGGGCAGTACCCGTTAAAAGTAAAGATGTGGCTGCGATGGCGATAGAAGTTTTAACAATTTTCAACATGGTTAAATTCCTCATTAGTTAATAGTTTGGGTTCGTGTTTCGACGGATTTAATTAAATAGGAATCGACACTAATTTAAAATCTCTACCTCGATACTTAGGTATGTCGCGCCATACCAAACAGGTTTAAAGATTGCATATGTCATTGAATTTGTTGTGTAATTTAATTTTTTAAAGTGCCTAAAATAATGTGTTTGCTAACGTTAACCACAGGCTATCTGTTAAGTTGAAGCTCAATATTCTTAAAAACTGCCAAAATTCACGATTAAAAGCTAAGGGGGTAGAGTCCACCGTTCACAACGAAAAACAGCCTCATAAGAGGCTGTTTTCCGAGGATGTAGACAGCGCATGCCTACCTACCATGTTGAACTATTTCAGTTCTATATCATTGATTAGATACGATCTTTGATTACGGCTGAAATCGGTGAAGCATCCAGGCCTTTTTCTGCTATCCAAGCCTGCAGTGTTTTACCATCATTTTCAGGAGAGGTTAAATCAGACTTTGGCATTTTCTTTACTAGCAGTGTGCCTGTTTCAACAGCGTCATTTAACATTGCTGTGCGGATCAAGCTGTTTCCGCCACAAGATACGCCTGCGTAATAGTCTTTTAATTTCAGTCTGTAATCGGATTGGACTTTTTTCATCTTCTTACGAAGTTGACCTTTATCATCGGTTTTGACAATAGTGCAAATGTTTTGCAATGCATCATTGATATTAGCTTGGGCGGTTCCCGTTACTAAAATAGAAGTTGCTGCGATGGCGATCGAAGTTTTAACAATTTTCAACATGGTTAAATTCCTCAGTTATTTAATTTAATCGTTGTGTCTGCGTTTGACGATTAGTATTAAAGACTACTGTTAGAAAACTTAAAATCTAATAGTTGATACTTAGGTATGTGGCTAAATACAGCAAATGGTAAACAACTTTTTCGAGGTATTTAATATGGAGAAGTTGAATTATCAGAATTACCTCACTCCCCAAAAGTTAGGGGAGTAAGATATTGGCTGAGGAACAGCAAGAGTAAATTGGAAAGTTTTAATTAACACCCTAATGATGATTAAATTGACGTGCAACTTCTAAAATTTGTTCTCGCATCCAGATGTGTGCATGATCATGATCCGCACTTACGTGCCAGTATAAGTAATGTTCTACAGGTGGCACATCAAACGGCATTTCATAAAAAGATAAGTCGTAATGCTTAGCTAAATGATAGGGAATACACGCAATTAAGTCGGTTTTCACTATGATACTGGGGATTGTCAAGAAATGTTGGCCACGCAATACTATTTTGCGACGTTTACCAATTTTGTCCAATGCTAATTCTATCGGGCCAGGATCACTACGTCGATGGGATACATTGATTTGACCTAATCTTAAAAATGTTTCTAAATCAATACCATTACGTAAATCAGGGTGGTTTTTCCGCGCCATTACTACAAATCTGTCTTGGGCAAATTGATGTTTGCACAAATGGGGATCTGTGAAGGTCGATGAATCAGCAAAAAAGTCTAAGCTACCACTTGCCATTGCTGAAACGACTGCACTGCGAGACAGTTCAAAATTGGTTATCGCAATTTTAAGAGCTCTTGTTTGCAAATTCGCTAGAAGTCTGGGCATTAGACTGGCTTCAAAAAGATCACGGGTGGCAAAGTGGAAGGTCTTTTCCGCAGTTTCAGGGTTAAAAGTATGGCTGTCTTGTACACTTTTTCGCAGTAATGACAGCGCATCCCGCGCCGGCCCAATAATATTTTGAGCCACAGGGGTTGGTGTCATACTATGGCCCGTTCGAACAAATAGTGGGTCGTTTAACATATCCCTTAGTCTGGCGAGGGAGTTACTCACCGCAGGTTGGGTAATACACAAAACATCAGCTGCTTTGGTAAGACTACCAGCAGTGTAAATCGCATCAAAAACAGCAAATAAATTCAAGTCAATTCGATTTAAATTCATGTGGTTCCTATATTAAATTGGACATTGCTAAGAAGCATGTTTCATTAGAAATCATGATAGAACATTATACATAACATTCATTTTATTAATAGTAGTTAGGTTGGTAAGATTTAAAAAATTTGTTAATTAATGTAAATAAATAAGGATGATAGATGTCGAAATCATTAATAGATTTAGTGGAAGGTGATGAGTTGGGTCACACTGATTGGATTACCATTGACCAACAAACAATTAATCAATTTGCTGATTCAACCAATGACCACCAATGGATACATGTAGATCAAGCTCGCTGTGAAACAGAAAGCCCGTTTGGGATGACCATTGCCCATGGATTATTGTCCACAGCGTTAATGCCAGACGCATTTTATCATCTCATTGAATTGGATTCTGCTAAACAAACCTTACTAAATTATGGCATCGACAGCCTTCGTTTTTTGGAGCCAGTTCGAGTGAATGATCGCATTAGATATCACGTAAACTTAGAAAATAAAACGACTAAGTCGACTGGGATCCTGTATCGATTTAATACTCAGGTAGAAATTGAAAACCGAGATAAGCCGGCAATGATTGGTAAATTTTTGATGTTATTGATTCAATAGAAATTATTTTACCTACCTAATGACTGGTAGGGCCATATAATTATCAAATGTTCACATATAAATAACATAAAATTTACATAAGGCAAATATGTCCCTAGTATTTGAATGAGGCTGGCAGAAATTGTTAGCTCAAAACAAAAACTAAAAACTATCAAGTGAGAGTGTTGGTTTTATCACATTGCGATTGAATGTTGTTTAGACCGCTGCTACTCACATTGATTTAGGGGACACTCAATGAAAATCAAGACTCGTATCAGCGCGATAGCGGCAATTGTCTCTACGCAATTTTTAGCGATGCCTCAATTGGCTGTTGCACAAGAGCAACAAGCTAATGAAGAAGTAGAACTAATTATGGTCACCGGTAGCTTTGTAAGACGCTCCGAAAATTTTGAATCACCTTCGCCATTAGCGGTAATCGATAGCGTAGCGATAGACGCAATTGGTGCTAAAAATATCGCGGACATCACACAAACTCTAACAACTAACTCAGGCTCTGAAAATAACCCAGATGCTTTTACTCAGAATGCGACTGCAGGTACGTCAAATATCAATTTACGTGGTCTTGGGGTCGCTTCAACATTAGTGCTATTAAATAATCGCCGCCAGGTGGTAAATTCTCAACCAACGAATGAAGGGTTGAACTTCGTTGATACTAGTTCACTGGTGCCGATGATTGCAATAAACCGCATGGAAGTAGTCAAAGACGGAGCTTCAGCACTATACGGATCTGACGCTGTTGCAGGGGTGGTTAATTTCATAACCAAGCGTAATTATGAAGGCGCTATGATGAGCTTTGATTATCAAGATGGTGCCCATGGTGATAACAAAGAATATGTCGTGCAAGGTTTGTGGGGAGCGAACGGCGATAAAGGCAATATTATGGCGGCGGTCAGTTACACCAACCGCTCTCCGTTGTTTATTAGTGACCGTCGCCTAAGTCGTCCTCAAGATGATACCAGTGCCTTAGGTAATCCTGGTTCGTATTTTTTAACTATTCCGGGTGTAGGGACGTTACCCATTATCGACCCTTATGGTTGTGAAGAGTTTGGTGGCTACCCTGATTTGCGTGCACCTAGTGGAACTATACCAGGACTTGAAATCGGTCTTTGTGGATTTGACTTTGGCCCTTATTATTCCTACGTTGCAGATGAATCTAGGACTAATATTTATGCCCAAGGTACTTATCAGCTAACCGACGAAATCATGTGGACAACTGAATTTGGTTACGCTAGAAACCGAGCTGAGCGGGGGGGCGCGCCAAGCTTCCCAATTTTAATCTCACCTATAGTTCCCGCAGATCATCCGCAAAATCCCTTTGGTGCTCCTGTTGCTTTCTTCGGACGTGCAGAGGGTAATGGCTTTGACGGTGATCCTGCACAAACTGAATCAGATACTTTTAGATTTAATACTGCTTTGCAAGGAGAGTTAGACGATGGTTTTTGGGAGGTGAGTTATACACGCGCCGTCAATGACTTCTTATTTAAAGTACCTGATGTGTTAAATACCGAATTTAACTTAGCGTTAAATGGTTTAGGCGGAAGTCAGTGTAATCCGCTCACTGGGACGCCCGGGGAAGGGGATTGTGAATACTTTAATCCGTTCGCTAATTCTTTCACAACAGCGCCTAACTCTCAGTATGTGGTAGATTCATTTACTGGTGAAGAATCGATTGATTCGAAAGCGGATTTAGAAGTGTTTGAAGGTTTTGCTTCCTTTGAAGCATTTGATTTGGAAGGCGGTGCAGCTGCAATTGCGTTAGGTATGCAATACAGAGAAGAAAAACTATCTCAAGATTACGATTCTCTGGCTAACCAAGATAGCTTTACTTTTGTTATTGGTAACCCTGATTTTGAAGGCTCATTAGATGTTTGGGCTGTATTTGGCGAATTGGCATTACCAGTTAGTGAAAACCTCGATATTCAAATCGCATTGCGCTACGAAGATTACGGCGGTTCTGTAGGGGATACGTTAGATCCAAAACTCGCTTTTTCTTATCGAGCAAGTGAGATGTTGTCGATACGCGGATCTATCTCAACATCGTTTAGAGCGCCAACGGTATTCTTACGTAATGGTGGTGCGACCTCGTTACAACAGTTGATCGATCCGGTACAAGAAGCACAGGCATTTGCTGCTGTGCGCACCACGGGGAATGAAGATCTTACTCCCGAAGAATCAACAGCCTATAATTTGGGTGTATCTTTTGAACCTATTGATGACTTATCTATTGAGATAGATTATTGGAGTTTCGAGTTTGATAATCTAATTATTCAAGAGAACGCACAAGCAGTTCTCAATGCTGATCCCTCTAATCCTGACAGAGTTGTTCGTGCTGGAGACCCTCTCACTGGTCCAGTTTTACAGGTTAACAATACTTATGTTAATGCGAGTTCTTTGGAAACTGCTGGATTAGACTTTGTAAGCAGTTATAAAATAGAAACAGAAAATGCGGGTACCTTTACGCCTTCAATAAATGCAACTTATATTACTAAGTATGACCTGAATGACCCTCAAGCGGGTGAAATTGATGGTGCAGGCAGACGTAACTTTAATAATATCGGGGTATCTTCCCCCGAATTGCGCATGAACTTAGGACTAAATTGGAATACTGGCGTTCACGCGGCTAATGTATTTGTTCGTTACATTAGTGGCTATGACGATGACCAAAACTGCAGCGATGGCACCTTAGCTACTGGCGGCGTATGTGCTACTAATAGTTTTTATGAAGTTGATAGTCATGTCACCGTTGATGCTCAATACAACCTCGATTTGGGAACAATGTTGGAGTCTGATATGAGTTACGTTCTATCAATAGGTGGTATTAACTTAATGGACGAAGAGCCCCCTCAATTGTTTACCAATAGTGGCTTCGACTCTAAAGTACATGATCCACGTGGTCGGCAAATCTATGCTAGATTAGCAATCGAGTTCTAGATTTTACTATGTCCAATAGAAATCCCCGACTTAGTTCGGGGATTTTTGTAAATAACCCCTTCCATAAAATCTTGATACTTTTTTTGTGGATCTCTTTCAATCTTTGTGGTTTTTTTCAACACTGGTACTTCACACTTAATAAGGACACGTAAGCATGGCTGAAAAATTTACACAGCAACAAATCCTAGACGCACTTTTAGATCTTAATGATGGTAAAAGCGAAGAACAAAAGTGGCAGGTAAATGGCAATAAACTAATCAAGACATTTAAGTTTAAAAGTTTTGTTCGTGCTTTTGGTTGGATGTCACAGGTTGCGATTTGGGCTGAGAAATTAAATCATCATCCTGAATGGTTCAATGTTTACAACAAGGTAGACGTTGAATTAACCACCCATGATGTTGGCGGACTCAGTGAATTAGATTTTAAACTTGCAGAAAAAATGGATTTATTTCATTAATAGGCACTTATCAAAGCCCCGCAATCGTACGTAAAATAAGCGTTGAGTGGTATTTTTGACCTATTGGTCAGTTATATTAAACTTTTATTGCAATAATTTGCATATCCCTCTTGCGCGGCCTCAATGGCTATGTATAATACGCTCCACTTGAGAGGGAAGAGAGTTAATTCATTCCTCCAATCAACACCAGTTTCAAGCGCGGGATGGAGCAGTCTGGTAGCTCGTCGGGCTCATAACCCGAAGGTCGTAGGTTCAAATCCTGCTCCCGCAACCACATTCAAGGCTTCGATAATTCGAGGCCTTTTTTGTTTTTTTTATTACTAGTTAAATGCCGTTTTAAGTGTATTTTTTTAACGCACTACTTGCACTACTCAAATGGCTATGTATAATACGCGCCTCTTGATAAGGAAGTGACATGAATCACTATCTAATCATCACCAGTTTCAAGCGCGGGATGGAGCAGTCTGGTAGCTCGTCGGGCTCATAACCCGAAGGTCGTAGGTTCAAATCCTGCTCCCGCAACCATTTATTCCTACCTCATGTTTTCCAGGTATCTGGAAACATTGAGGAAGGGAAATGTCATCAGACAAATCATTGTTATTCTTAGAAAAATGCTCTAGCTCAATAAATTGATTAATCAGTGGATTAACCAAATCTTCGTTACCAGAAGCTAAAGACAGTACACCAGCAAGCTTGCCATGCAAGTCTATTGAGTATTTGCTTCCGCATGATTCAGGGGTAAGAACAATCTTATCAATCAAGCTCCTCAGCAAGTTAGAGGCTTCTGTTTTAACATTCCCCTTATTGAGTGATGCTGTTAGAGAAGCTACTTCCTGTTTATAGCGTTCTGCCATGTTGGGATGCATAATGACTTTGGGTTCATCCTGCTCAAGCAAAAAAGCTTCAATTTCCTCTCTGCGCTTTATAATTTTATCCAAAGGTGCCTTAACCTCTGATGCTGGAATGCCATTTTTAATGGCTTCGATAATGTTTTTCTTATCAGCAGCCAGCTTATCAAGCTCGGCTTTGAGCCTATTAACTTTAACAAACCGCGCTTTTCTCAGGGCATCGGCGTATTTAGCATACTCATCACAAAATACTTCTACGCGCTCTTTGCGCATTAACTGTTCCTTAAGGCCGCTTAATATCGTTTGTTCCATGACATCTTGTTTGATGGTTAAACGGTTATCACAGGTGCCTTTATTTCTAGCAGTAGAACATCCGTAACGGCCTGATGAAATAATACTCATGCCTCCGCCACAGCACCCACACTTAAGCTTGAATGAAAACAAGTTCTTTGGACGGCGCTTGGCTTGAGTGCTCGTCTTTTTATCCAGAATTTTTTGTTTAGCTTTCAACTTTTCCCACATATCTTGCTTGACAATTTGCAGGTGAGGTACATCTACAACATGCCATTCACTTTCAGGGTTTAATTTCGATACGCGCTTACCTGTATCGGGGTCTTTGATATATTTCAGTTTGTTCCAGACGAGCTTGCCGATATATAGCTCGTTATTGATAATGCCTGTGCCACGCCGTCTATTGCCATAAATAGTGCTTGCTCCCCAGCTCTTACCCGAAGGGCAAGGAATACCGTCTTCATTTAGCTGTTTAGCAATTTTTGTTGGGGCAACTCCAGCCGTATATTCGCTAAATATATGTCTGACAACCTCAGCTTCTTCTTCGATAATTTCTCGTTCGCCTTTTATTAGCTCGCCATTCGTACCAATTTCTTTCACAACACGATAGCCATAGCATAAACCACCGCCAGATTTGCCTTTTTCCACTCTGCCGCTCAAGCCTCTATGCACTTTGATGGCAAGGTCTTTTAAAAACAAAGCATTCATTGTGCCTTTCAAGCCAATATGAATTTCACTGACAATGCCGCCGTCACTAAGAGAGTATATTTCAGCTCCACCAAACTTGACGCGTTTGTATATACCTGCCACATCTTCTTGGTCGCGGCTCAATCGGTCTAGGCCTTCTGTTAGCACAATATCGAACATCGACATTTGTGCATGTTGCATAAGAGTCTGGATACCGGGGCGAAGCATCATGCTCGCCCCGCTTATGCCATGGTCAGTATAGATTTGAACGACAGTCCATCCTTCTGCCTCTGCGCGGGATTTGCAGGTGCGGACTTGATCATCAATGGAGCTTTCGCTCTGCAATTCCTCATCACTGTATCGTGCATAGATGGCAACTTTCGTCATGCAAATCTCCTTTTATCGTTAATGGATACTGTCGGTATTCTCTTGTGCCAGCATATCTTCAAAATCTTGTTTAGCAGCACCCCGTGCCAATATTCTTACCAGCTCATCTAAAATCTCATCCTTATTTTGACTCGGATTAAGGGGAGATTTCCAGTCTTTAGCGTGATCTATTTTAGGATTCTCAGTCAATGTAAACCTCCTTATGGAATATTGTGTGTTGTGGATAACTTGTTTAAGGTAATTGTTAACTACAATTGTGGTTGTTCAGGGTGACTGTCTTTAAATTGTTTGGTTTGTTGTGAGTTGAATAGACGATGTGTCAACGATATCTTCTGGTGCTGATTATGTCGCAGCTCAATTCTATGGAATTTTTTAAATATTTGAGCATTGAGACTCATGATTTCGCGCTGTTGACGGTGCTTGATGATATCAATCTGTTTTTGGAGTTGAGAAACTTCTTCTCGCTGTTTTTGCATCAGTAATTTACGCTCTTCTTTGTCGCGCCCTAAGCCCTCTTGATAGGCTTGCTCATGTTGCAACTTTTGTTTTTTGTATCGGCCTGTAACATAGAACCAGAGTCCCTTTAAACCTTTGTGGTATTCGCTTTGCCGCTTAGTTTGCTCCTCTTTTTGCCGCTCTTTATGAAATGCAGTTTGTTTTTCGCGTTCGATGCGCTGCGTATTGACCACTGCGTATTTTCTTTGTTTAATCGTTCTACGCTCAGCTTCGTGTCTTCTTGCTTGTTCAGTGCGCAGACGCTTGTGAATAGTGCGTTGTTCGGCACTGATACGTGCTTTTATATCCTCAACATTGTATAAGGATTTTGCCGCGCCTAGCCGTGCTTTGAGATCTTTCGTTTTTATGCCTGTCGCACGGGAAAGTGAATGCACTTCACCGAACCAATCTACGGCGACATAGCCGCGTCTATCGCCGCGTGCGAGAAAAAAACCTTCATGTGCCAACGCATGTTCAAAGGATGCTTTCGTATCAGAACGCCCCCAGCAATGTGCAAGTTTGGCTTTAATGTGTTTTGGGTTAAGTTGATGGCGCTTTGCGGCTTGCCATTCTGCAAGATTATAGGTGCGCGGGTCGCGACTATGGCTGTGCTTGTAACCATCGGGCATGTCCCAGCCATGCTCAATGTATAAATCTCGGCTAATGCCGTTGAGACGTTGTTTGTAATATGGCAGTTTGATAGCTTTAATTTCTTGTGCATCAATACGTGACCAAACGCAATGGGCGTGCATGCGGCCTTGCTTCTCATGAATAACCAATGCTCTGGGCTGATTGGCAAGTCCCAACTCTTGCTCTGCCAAATCGGCAGCAGCGATAAAATCATCCTCACTTACTTTGGCGTTTTCTGGCGGATTAAAACTCACCGACAACAAAAATGATTGCGCTCTGGTTGCTTTGGAAAGGGCTTCAATTTCACGCAACCCACCTTCTAAATCTTCAGCCACAAAACCGCGCAAAGAATGAACATAGACATGGTCATTTTCCTTGTCGTTTAACAAGTGTTTGGCTAACGCAATCGCTCCTTTGCGCTGTGACGCTTTCACAATCATTGTTTACGCAACCCCAAAGCTTGCGTTAATGCACCGCGCATCCATTTTAGCGTTTCACAAGCATCAGTAATTTGTTTGATTACATCGGGACTTAAAACCAATGTGCCTGTGTTGATAGCATATGCGATTTGATTCAAATTACTTGCCATCCTACTGGCACCGAGCGCAGACAAAATTAGTGCAATATCCTTGCGCTCTTCTATTGGTGTCAATGCATAGCGCTTAACTTCCTCAATATCGTCAGCCAAAGTGCGTGCGCGAATAAACGTCGCGGTCTTCAAATTCAAGGCCTTAGCCTTTTGCGTGATATTATCGTATTCCTTATCGGAATAACGAATGGTGCGCTGTTTACGGATGTCCTCTGGGGGAATAACTCTCATTGTTGACTCCATTAATTAGAAAATACACTAGCAAAGCACGCGCTTGTTATCGTGCCTTACTGGTGAGGTTAGCTTAAGGTTTTTGCTCTAGACTTTGTTCCTGTGTCTGAGTAGGATTTTGCGCTTGTTCTGCACGTATCTCCTGCAAGGCTTCTCTTGCTTGAGTGGGCGCAAGCACCAACTTTCCATGCAAGGTTTGCCCAGTGATATAGCCTTTATTATTTTCAAACACACCGCCAATATGCATCAGTTGCTTATGGCGCCCCATCTGCACTTCTTGCAAGACGTCATAATCAGGCTGCCTGCCTTTTGAAATACTTGGATTTTCGTTATTAGTGCCACTCATGGGTTAACTCCTCTTCTTCAAAAAATGTAATTTCCTCATCAGCTTGTATCGCTGTGAACGGTTGCTTCGGTGAAATTGATTTGTGCAATACATCAGCATCATCCATATTGACGATTTCAAACACGCCTAATAAGGTGTCAGCATAGATAGCTGCTTGCAGAGGTATCGCAGAGTGCGCATAACCAATTTGGTGTCGCTCGGTTTTTCCGCGATACTCAATCAGCTCAAAAACGATACAATTCGCTTTGTCGCAGGGCTTGCCATTTACAGCAGGCCCTTGAGCAAGGGTTTCAAAATATTGTGAATGCATGGGCATTCCTCCTTTCTGTTGTAAAAACGTTGGTTTATGCAACCATTAAGACGCGTTAAATCTAAATAAAACGTTAAATAACAATACGTTGACAGACCGCAGTTTTTTTAAAACTGCGACATTGTCAACGGTATTCGAATACTGACCCACTAAACTGCTAAATTCGGTAAAGTAAAATTGACCCACCCTTAGCGGTTTTAGTTTAATTGGTCTCTGTGATTACAGGAACGATCCCTGCTGTTTTCTTTCCTTTTAGCCGATAACTGTTTCCAGATATTTGTACGATATGAGCATGATGTAGCAGCCTATCGAGTAGTGCAGCGGTTAGTGTCTGATCATCTGCAAATGCCGTTGACCATTGTGAGAACGGTAAGTTGCTGGTCACAATTACACTGCCATGTTCATATCGCTTGGCTATCACATTAAAGAACAGATTGGCTTCTTCACGCCCGAAGGGTAAATATCCGATTTCGTCAATCACCAACAATTTAGGGCCAAGCACACTGCGCTTAATGTAGTTATCAAGGCGATCTTGTTTCTTTGCCGTTGCCAGTTGCAGCATCAGGTCCGCAGCGGTAACGAAGCGTACCTTGATCCGTTTCTGTATTGCTTGATAGGCATAGCTTAAAGCTAAATGACTTTTACCCACGCCACTTGGCCCAAGCAATACAATGTTTTCCGCTCGTTCGATAAAGCTCAACCCAGTTAATTCCTGTAGCTGCTTTTTCGGAGCGCCAGTGGCGAACTTGAAATCATACTCATCGAAGCGTTTGATGGCCGGTAAGCCTGCAAACTTTAATAAGGTCTCACGTGTTCGCTGCGCTCTAGCATCAAGCTCTACACTCAATAGCTGTTCAAGGAAGTCGGCTAAGGTATTGTCGGTTCCTGCTGTCGTATCGGCTATCGCAGACCATTCAACGGCCATGGTATCGAGTTTAAGGGCTTCACACGCGCTGTGTATTCTGTCCATTTGTAAGTTCATAACGCCACCTCAAGGAGTTGGTCGTAAATGCTCAGTGGGTGTTGGAAGCTTTCAACCGGTAAAGCGTGTCGAGTTATGGGTGCAATGGTATTGGCTAGCCCCGGTGTCACTGGCAACTCGCTCAGTGCCAACTTCTCTTTTATCAATAAGACTTCTGGCTTCTGTTTGGTTGTGCCGTGAATGCGCTGGTGCGCGACATCATGTAACCATTGTCCTATTTGCCCAT